>JBCBTQ010000306.1:0-5518 GCA_039818605.1 Cyanobacteria bacterium J06639_14
GACTGCGTTCAAGCATAATAGGCCAACGACTATGGTGGGCAGTAAATAAATTAGCATGGGTGATAGCTCTATAAGCTTCTGACATCAAACAAGAGCCGCTCTAGTAGATAATTACTTGTCTATTTTTACCGGCAATTCTCTACTCTTCAAGTTTCCCACTTCATCCGAACTTCAGACACATGAATAATACGGAATTTAATATAGGTGTTTGAACGATAGCCAACATTGACTTAGTAATTTCCACTTAGTTCGAAGCAGCAGGGATCGGTGATCTCAGTGATTTGAAGTACAAACAAGGGTGTTTATGTTATGACGGATACTTTTGTTGATGAGTCTTATACGGAAATGAGTTGAGTGTTGAGTCGATGATCGGTGTTCTTGAAAGAATGTTTCGTTCTTTTTAAATGTTTTTTCTTGCATATTCATAAAGGCTTTCATGCTGTGAGTTGCTTGAGCCACTTGAACCTATAGGGATCAAGAGACTGTCTCTAATCAATAACAGTTCTAACAACGAAAATTGGTTTCAGCTCTTTTTGAAAAGCAGGGATTTCATGGAACCTGATAGCCATCTTGTTAGCTGACGCTTGTTATCTGTGGGTGTTAGCCTTGTGCTCCCAAAGCGCTCAGGATAGTTTGAATCGAGCGAGTGTCTTGAATGAGGCTTGTATGCGACCGGAACCCATAGAAGACACATCCTGTGGAGGAGAGGCTTTTGTAAAAAGTTCGTCTAGACCTGATAAACACGCGAAAGCTCCCAGTACACTGAAGGGTGGTGTTCTTAGAGAGTCCGCACATGGCTTGGGTTGTCGCTAGTTTTCTGTTAGTAACAGCTTATTTATTGGGATCTTTGCCCACAGGGTATATCGTTGCTCGCATTGCTAAGGGCATTGATATTCGTGAACACGGTTCTGGCAATACAGGCGCAACGAATGTCCTGCGCGTTGTTGGTAAAGGTGCTGGCATTACCGTGTTAGTCATTGATTTGTTGAAAGGGCTATTTGCGGTCTGCATGACGCAGAAAATATTGACGGCTGTCGACGCTGATGCTGGTGTCTGGCTGGGGACTGTGCCCTGGTTGATTACACTGGCCGGACTACTGGCTATTTTGGGGCATAGCCGCTCGATCTGGTTGAATTGGACCGGCGGGAAATCTGCGGCTACGGGGCTAGGTGTCCTGTTGGCCTTAGCTTGGCCAGTTGGGCTGGTTACAGCAGTTGTTTTCGGCCTTGTTTTGGGACTCTCCCGTATTGTGTCGTTAGGGTCCATAGCGGCTGCTTCAGCCTCAACGATCGTGATGGTTGTATTGCATCAACCTTTGCCATACATCCTGTTGGCGATCGCCGGTAGTGTTTATGTCGTTTTGCGTCATCGCACCAACATAGAACGACTCCTGGCAGGAACCGAACCTCGCCTAGGTAGTAGTCGGTCGACTTAGCGATAATCTTCCAGGTGTCTTGGTGAGAAGTTGAGGAGATTTCTGAGACAGAAAGGATAGACTGCGGTGCTAGACCCATGCCGAGCACTCGCCTGAGCAAGGTGCTCCTAGATTTCTCTGCACCCTGTTACCAGGTGATCCTTCCACGTTCTTGTCTGGTTACTCCGGCTTCATTTTTGCGTCTATCGCTTAACGACGATATCGTCCCCAAGAGAGGAATGCGGTAACGATATAAAGGATGATGGCTGATCCCAGAACAGCTGGCACTACCAGAACCCCTTGAATATCCCAACTCATAAAGGTAGGGATGGGTAAATTGTAGGTTGTTTCTAGATGACCGAGTGCCCACTCCCCCAGCCAAACCCCAGCAAATCCAATCAAAGCCATTCCTAGCAGTTTGCCAGGAATTTTACGAGGTAACAAAACAGTTGCGACGCTAGCGCATGCTAGAGCAATCAGCACTTGGATGAGAAAGCCGGTCAGGCTCATAGCTCGACTCCAGATTTAGGAACCTAGGGCCTTAGCGCGATCGCAAGCCGCTTGTACTGCCTCCATGAGTGTCGATCGCAGTCCGCCAGCTTCTAACTGAGCAATTCCGTGGATGGTGGTGCCCCCTGGACTTGTGACTCGATCCTTTAACACTGCTGGGTGCATATCGGTCGCATGCAGAAGTTCGGCTGTGCCTCGTACCGTTTGGATGGCTAATTGCAATGCTGTGGCACGGGGTAATCCTGCAGCGACTCCGCCATCAGCTAAGGCTTCTATAACTATAGCCACGTATCCTGGACCTGATCCGGATAATCCGGTGACAGCATCCATCAAGGTCTCTGGCACTTCAACTACAGTCCCAACCGCTTCGAAGATGGAACGTGCTTGTTGTTGATGTTCAGCCGTGGCCGCATGACCCAGGGCGAGTGCTGTAACACCTGCGCCTACGGTAGCGGGTGTATTGGGCATGGCTCGCACTACCGGCCAACCCGGAACAGCTGCTTCCAGAACCGACAGAGGTACCCCGGCCATAATTGAAAGCATGAGAGAAGCTTGTTGACTGGCCGCCCAGGTGAGATCTGGGACTATCGCGCTAAAAACCTGAGGTTTGACAGCAACCAAAATTATCTCTGCATCTGCTAGGATAGCGCGATTATCACCGGTTGCTTGGACACCATAGGTTTCTAACAAAAAACGCTGACGCGCTGGCGAGGGATCTCCCACGGCGATCGCATCAGCGGCAAAATGTCCAAGTGCAATGAGGCGGGCGATGAGTGCTTCACCCATCACACCGCCCCCTATAACGCTTAGCTTGGTTGGCAACGAGCTAACGTCCTTTTCAACGAACAACATATACTGGCGGCAACCCGCCTCGAGTTCTAAGCAGAATTGATTGTCAGAGCGTAGTTCGTCTTGTGATTACGCCATGCGTACAGCTTGTTCTGCCGTCCAGGCAGGTGCAGGCGGGGCAGTCCGAGGATCCATCATGGGAGTCTGAGGTGCCATGGGCATCTCTTCTTCAATATCGGTTGGTGTGCTGACCTGTACGCAGTTGGGGGTGAACAAGAAGATGCTCTCACCAATGCGCTCTTGATGACCGTCAATGGCGTAAGTACCACCTGCAACAAAGTCAACTGCTCGCTGAGCTTGATCTGGGTCCATAGTGGTGAGGTTGAGGACAACCGACTTCCGCTCTCGCAGTGCCTGAATAGCCTGAGGCATTTCCTCAAAGGAGCGGGGCTCCATGACCATTACTTCCGAGGCTCCGTTAATTGCTCCAGGCATACCAATCACATTACTTCCCATGGTGTTGATTCCAGTTTCGTTAGATAGCATCCGATCGCGGACACGACGACGTGCCCGAGGCTCTTCTGGCTGCTGAGGCATTGGCGCAGGTTGAACATTTTCTTCCTGATAAATGGCCTGATACTCTTCACCAGCATCCATTTCGTCATATTCGTATTCGTAGTCGGCAGGATCGTTGAGGCCGACAAAGTCTCGTAGTTTATTGAACAAGTTACTCACAGCTTACACTCCATGACAATCAACACATTGCAGGTAGTGTACCTGCTAAGTGGAGGAATGATGCCAACGGCCCCATACAATTGGTGCAGATAATTTAAGAAAGAATTACTGCTTAGGTTAGGGGCTAGTCGTTTCTGATGCTGAGTCTGGATAAGAATCAGTCGCGAAACGAACTGTTCGTTGAACCGCCTTTACTTTAATCTAAGATGCGGAATTTGAGTCAATAGTATACATGGAATCTCGAGGAAGTATCTGGTATTAATAATTAGTTAAAAACTTTGAGATCTCTGGCATCTGGTAATTTTGCAGGTTGGCTGGCTAAGATCCCGATAGGCTGATCAGGTTCTCTTATTGATGCGTACTTCCACAAACCAGCCTCAGGGAATCTTGTTCCTCCTGATGATGAGCTGAAACCTAAGCAGGGCGATCGCCGAAGAGGGTTGTGCCTAATCGAATCATGGTTGAACCTGCGGCTATCGCTGTCTGATAATCCCCTGACATTCCCATGGAAAGTTCAGTAATGTGTAACCGATCAAAATTCTGGTGATTGATTTGATGAGCGAGTTCGCGGGCTTGATTAAAGACATCCTGGCGCTCTGCTATAGAGCTTTCTAAAGGCGGAATCGTCATCAACCCCACAATCTTTAAATGCTTAAGCTGATCAAGTTGAGGGAGAGCCTGCCACAACGCTTCGCAGTCAAAGCCATACTTAGGTGGGTCAGGGATCATTTTGACTTGCAAACAGCAATGGGGCGATCGCGACAGCTCTGCGGCCAATTCATCTAACTTTTGAGCCAACTTGAGACTATCGACTGAATGAATCCAATCAAAATGAGCCAGTGCTTTGCGGGCTTTGTTGGTTTGTAAATGTCCAATTAAATGCCAGGTGATGCCTTCTAACTCTTTGAGCTCGGCCTGTTTGGCAATTGCCTCCTGGACTCGGTTTTCACCAAAATCGCGGAGACCAGTTGCGTAAGCTGTTTGCACGACGCTGCTAGGCATCTTTTTCGTGACGCCAATCAGGCGTACTTGCGATGGCAGGGTGGACTGAATAGTGTGGATACGTGCTCGGATGCGATCAGTGGATGGAGAAACGGTCATTGAAACGTTTGCTTATAAGTCTTCTGCAAACGATCGTACTCCGGATAGTTTTTGCGTCGCCGCAAGTCGCGCATGCGCTCTTCCACCAGCAATCGAGCATCGCCACGACCGACTGCTTCAAAGCTAAATCCCTTAGGGCTCGTTGCAGTCACCACAAAGAATAAACGTTGAGCATACAAAGTTGCGAACAGCTCCCGTTTCTCATCTACCATGCAAAGCCTGAAGAGTAGACCAAATGTTGGGTGATTGAGATAGTTTTCGGTGTTCATCCAGCAGGCGTACACATGTTTACTGTGCTTGGGATATCCCAACACTTTAGGACATCATGAGATTTCAGACGGAAGCTTCAAACAATTTTAGGGTTTACAAGGAAAATTTACAGGGATGCAACTTCTCTTGACGATTATCCGGTGAAAAATTGATTCTGCCTTCAAAGGGGTAGTTTGAGGCGAGAAGGCGAGCTCTGTTCTAGGCAGTCTAAGTTCATGCCTATTGCTAGTAGCTGTGCCTTTGCTTTCTGCAAAGATTCTTGCCACTCTCGCTTGGGTTGGCTGTCGGCTACAATGCCCGCGCCCACTTGCCCGCATACCCGGTGAGGGGTGTTAGCTTGTCCGGCAGTCCATAACAAGGTCCGAATTAGAATGTTGAGATCTAAATTGCCACGATGGTCTAGATAGCCGCAAGAACCGTAGAAAAGACTGCGGCGGACAGGTTCCAGTGCTTCGATGATTTCCATGCAACGAACTTTCGGGCACCCCGTTATTGTGCCGCCAGGAAAGACAGCTCGAATGAGGTCAATGGCCGTGTTTTCTGGAGCAAGTGTCCCGACTATGTTGCTGACAAGGTGCATCACATGGCTGTAGGGTTCTAGCACCATTAGTTCATCGACATAGACTGTGCCCCAAGTGCAGACTCGTCCTAGGTCGTTGCGCTCTAGGTCAACCAACATAATGTGTTCAGCTTTTTCTT
>JBCBTQ010000307.1:0-5517 GCA_039818605.1 Cyanobacteria bacterium J06639_14
TGGATTAATGGATTTAAGTTTACCAATCAAATGAACGCCATCCATGTGAGGCATCATGACATCCAAAATAACCAGCTTAATATCCTCCAGATGCTGCGTGTAAAGCTCGATCGCTATGGCCCCATTATTTGCGCCTAAAGTTCTGTATTGATGACTTTCTAGCAAGGATTGAGTACTTTGCCGGACAGTCCTGTCATCATCCACAACCAGTATCAATTCCCCATTGCCCTCCAACAGTTCTTCTCCGGAGGATTGCTCATTGGGGTTTTCTGCTGTTGCTGTTACTGGCAAATACACCTTCATCAGAGTTCCTTGGCCAACTTCAGTGACAATTTGCAAAAAGCCACCATAGTTTTTGACAATGCCTAAAACCGTCGAAAGTCCCAATCCAGTTCCCTGGCCGATCTCTTTAGTTGTAAAGAAGGGATCAAATATGCGATCGCGAATTTCTGGGGCAATCCCAGTACCTGTATCAGCAATCGTAACCACTACATACTCACCAACTTGAGCATCCCAGTTTTTGCGGGCAATGGCCTCGTCTACGACGCTATGGGCAATCGTAATCGTCAGGATGCCTCCGTCAGGCATCGCATCCCGAGCATTAATGCACAGATTCATAAAGACCTGATGCAAGCGCGTCGAATTCGCCCAAATCGTGCCATGTGTCTGACCTGGGCTATCGGACACGGGAAAATTCTGACGCACGATAATCGATTTTGGAAAACTTTGTTGGGCAATGTTCAGAACATCCTTCAAGAGCAAAACCAGATCGACAGAGGACTGTTCCTCATCCTCTCCCCGCGTAAAGGCAAGAATTTGTTTGACCAGATTAGTGCCCTGTTTGGCACTGTCCTCGATCAATTTCAGTTGCCCTTGCGTGGTGGTTTCTATATCTTGCTGAGTCAGCCGCAAAAGTTGAGCCATGGTCAGAATCGGGGTCAACACGTTGTTGAGATCATGAGCAATGCCACTAGCAAGTCGCCCTAAGCTATCCAAACGTTGAGCTTGATAAAACTGCGCCTCCAGTTGTTTCTTTTCGGTGATATCGCTATCCACAACCAAGAGCGATTGCGATTGTCCTGAGGTACTCCGAACTAGGGTCCAGCGGCTCGCCACCAAGATTGTGTTGCCCGACTTAGTGCGTTTCCTCAATTCTCCCTGCCAGTCTCCTTTGGCGATAACAGACGTCAATCTTGTTTCACGATCGGCATTGGTTTCACCTCCAAACAGTTCATGGGCACATTGTCCCAAGGCTTCGCTTTTAGTCCAGCCATATAACTGCTCCGCTCCTTGGCTCCAGAAAACAATGCGACTCTCCAAATCGCGCACCCAAATTGCGTCTGTGGCAATATCTATTAACGCAGCTTGTTCCCGGATTCTTTGTTCGACAAGGCGACGATCGCTGATATCAGTATGGATACCAATTACCCGTAGAGGGGCTCCATCAGGCGTTCGCTCAATGACCTTGCCACGAGTGAGAATCCATTTGTAGTTGCCATCGCGACAGCGCATCCGATGTTCGTTTTGATAAATCGGCGTTTCACCCTTGAGATGCTTTTGTAGAGCAGCATGCGCCTGAACTTTATCTTCAGGGTGGATGCGACTGTCCCAATCCTCGAAGCAAGCGCCCACATCCTCTTCGGCATAACCCAACATGGTTTTCCACTGTCGCGAATAAAAAACAGCATTGGTCTGAGTGTGCCAATCCCAGACACCATCCTCTGCGCCCTCTAGGGCAAACTGCCAGCGAGCTTCGCTTTCGCGCAACGCTTCTTCAGTTAGTTTGCGATCGCTAATATCAGTATCGACAATCGTCACATTCCAATACCGACCAATTTCATTCCATTGCACAAAAATATTGGCCAATATCCAGCAGATAGAACCATCTTTGCGGTGAAAGCGATATTCCATCACATGGGTGGAGGGCTCTCGCTGATTCAAAATTGCCTGCATAGTGGGCAAAATGACGGTGTTCCAGTCATCGGGATGGATACGCGATTGCCACAGACTGGCATCGGGCATCAGTTCGGCAACGGTATAGCCAAAGTGCTTCTCGCAGTGGGGCGAAATGTAATCGTACTGAATCGAAGTATCGGCATAAAATCGCAGCCGAATAATCCCTGCAATAGCACTATCTAAGACCTCACGCAATTTTTTCTGGGACGCTTGTACCGTTAACTCCAACTGTTTGCGATCGCTAATATCAATGTGGCAACCGACCATCCTCAAAGGATTACCGTCGGCATCCCATTCAATAACTTGCCCCGAATAGATAACCCATACCGTTGATCCGTCTTTATGGCGATAGCGGACTTCATTGCAATAAGGAACTTGGCCGTGACTTTGAATATGGCGTTCAAAGTTTTCCTGTACCTTGAGTAAATCTTCTGGAAAAATTAGAGCCTGCCAACTGTCTGGGATATTGGGCAGTTCATGATCTTCATAACCAAACATGCGTTTCCAACCAGGGCTGAGATACTCTTGATGATTCGGAATATCCCAATCCCAATATCCAGCTAATACGGTGTCTAAAATTTGCTCCAGTATCCTCAGTTCTTGGCGCGTTTGTTCTGCTTGCAGCCGTTCAGCTTCTGCTCGTTTGCGATCGCTAATATCAGTAATCGAACCCACATAGCCGATGATTTCGCCATCAGCATCCCGTTCGGCAACAGACTGCCCATACACCCATGTCACCTGTCCGTCGGGGCGTTGAAAGCGATATTCAAGCTGAAAAGGGCGATTATGCTGGGTTGATTGATACCATTCGGCGGCAATACGATCGCGATCGTCCGCATGGAGTCCACATTCCCATCCCTGGCCAGACGCTGCTTCTGCGGTGATTCCAGCAATTTGACACCAGCGATCATTCACGTAGATGCACTGTCCCCTAGCATCCGTCCGAAAAATGCCAACGGGAACTGCCGCCGCTAGACTGGCATAGCGCTGTTCACTCCTCTTTAGAGAGATTTCCGCTTGTTTGCGATCGCGAATATTCCGCACAATGATGAGGGCTTCGTCTGGGTTAATCGCAGCAACTCGCACCTCTTCAGGAACTGTATGACCATGCCTGGTCAATTCATGTTCATACACTTGGATTGAACCGGTTGTGAGCGCTTGTCCAACGGCGCTAAGCTGTCGCTGCAATAGGTCTGACGGCAGCACATCAGCAAGATGTCCCTGAACCAGGGGATAAAAGTCACTGGCCAGGTTTTGCGAATAGACAGAACCTAAGCAGGTACCATCCCGAGTAACGCGTAAAAGTAGATCAGGAAGCGCATCAACAACCGTACGGATTTGAGCTTCACTGCTAGAGAGGGCAGCAGTGCGTTCTTCAACTTTAGCTTCTAATGCTTGATTGAGTTGTTGTAACGCGGCCTCCGCTCTTTGGCGTTCTAGCTCAGCCGCCGCCCGGACAGCAAAAACTTGAAGAATTTGCTCGGCTCGGCGAACATCTTGGATGGGTTGTTGGTCGAGGATGCACAAATCACCCATGATATTGTCTGAGGCATCCCTTAAGGCAATCCCTAAATAACTTTCGGCCCCTAATTTAACTAGGAGGGGCGTATCAGGAAACTGTTGCTGAACTGCCCGGTCGCAACAATATAGGCCATCTTGAAATACCCTTTCACAGGGGGTTTGGGCAAACGGGTTAGTGCTATTGGGTTGCCAAGCACCATTGACCCAAATCGCTAAAGTTTGGAGTTTATCATCAATGCGTTCACTCACGATGGCACAAGAAACATTCAAGGCTTCAGCAAGATGTTTCACTAACGCAGGAAAAAAATCCTGTCCAATTGTTGTTGCAGTTCCAGCAATCAGGTTTTGCAGCTGTCGTTCAGTCTGATTGCGATCTTGAATAATTTTGCGTAGCAGGGATTCTTTCTTGGCATTGGTTTCTTCAAGTTTGAGCAAATCAGTTTGTGACCGCTCCAGCTTCCTTTGCAGGACACGATTGGCTTTCTCCAATGTTTGAATTTGAGCCAAATACTCATCTGCTTTACTCATCCGGACCTTCCTTCAGCACTTTTGAGAATTGTTGAATCAGTATTTAGGTATCTCCTAGTAATAAAGTCACAAAAGTTTCATTATGAAAATGCGCCAGTCCTTTTTGCTGTAGAGGTGCGATTTCACCATTGGTATAAAAGCCACAGATAGGTAACGGTTGCTTCAAACTCTTGGCAATTAACTGATACTCTTCCCCGGTGCGACTGCCCAGAATTTGGCGGCGACTGGCACAGGAAAACAGCAAGACGGCTGACGGACAGTTCCCTGGGTAATGCTGTAATGCCTGCTGTAGAGAGTTTTGAGAAGCCGTCAAAATAGTGTCTCGGTTGGTTTCCGTAATCTGCACCACAGCCCCCTCCAGCAAGTCGCCAAAAAAAGTAATGCTACCCGACTCTGGATCACAGGTCCCGCTAGGAGCCCGCATGTAGACTAACGTTCCGTCTGGCCCAAATACCGCTAACGGATATTCTGAGGAAGGCAGTAACGGACCTAAGTAATATTGATAAAAATCGAGCGCTGGTTTCCCGTCAATTTCGTAAACAACGTTTTGGATAACGCGGGTAATGTGTCCCCGTTTGCCAATGGGTTTCCAGCCACTCGCAATACCATGGGAAAATAGCACGGGGCCTGAAAATAGCAAAACGGGTACAGCATCACTGTAAACCTGGTCTTGAAAGAATTGATAGGTTTGTTGGAAGTTCCATTGATCAGCAGTCAATCCGCCAAAAATAGGAACTTGGGGGCCAAGACTTTCCTGCAAATTCTCAACAATTTGGACGGCACTGGTGGTCAGACTTTCTGGTAGAGTCACACAAAATTGAATAGGAGCCGTAACCTGTGCTTTGGCCTGGGCCACAGCACTCTGGGTAGCGGTAGCCATATGGGTCGAAACCTGGGTCCCAATTCCAGCACTGATAAAGATGCAGTCTGAACAAAATAAAATCAAGGTTAGGGAATCCTGTTCATAGCCTAGCACCGACGACATTTCTCCATCTGTGGTGCCGCCAATTAAGGCTAGATCGGGAAATGTCACTAAAATCCGACGCAAAATTAAAGCATGATCAAAGGCGATCGCAGCCAATAAAATACCTGCTACAGGCGTCATTCCCGCGAGTGTTCGGTGGCACTGTTCGAGAACTTCAGTGATAGCATCTGGCGAATCCAGATCGGTACTATGGCCAACCACAACTTTCAACACGACCATTTCCCCCGATAGCAACGAATGGGATGCTTGCGGCTTGGATGCATGTATCAGCCCTCCCCTCTGTCGTCGTCGTCACGAACTGCTTGTAGATGCTGTAGTTTTTGCTCAAGTTGCCGATAGGCTGCCTCTAAAGTCTGATTCTTTTGCTGCAGTTCTGTTTGAGTTGCTTCCAATCTGGCTATGGTCGCCCGCAATTCTTCATTCGCTGATTTAAGTTCAGCAATTTGTTGCGCAGTTAACGGTTTGTCGGTTGTAGCCGCAAGTGTAGATGAATAGGCAGAGTTTAGCCGATAGCCTGCACGATAAAC
>JBCBTQ010000308.1:0-5515 GCA_039818605.1 Cyanobacteria bacterium J06639_14
CTGACTTAGGCCAGCCCAGATACACTGCCGTCAATATGACACATAGACTCCCTATGGCGATTAACAGGCGATTCGTAGCCCTGCTGAACCCAAACAAAAGCGTTCGTCTGACCTGCCATTTAACCCCAGTAATCGTTTGTGACTTTATCTTCTCGCCCCCCGATTCGACGCAACAAATCTCTCTCTGAGCAGGTTTACACGGCTTTGCGTACCGGCATTTTAACGGGTGAATTTGTGCCAGGGAGTCGGTTGATTGAAACTCAACTGACTGAGTGGCTGAATGTGAGTCGAACGCCTTTGCGAGAGGCCTTACGCCAGCTTCAGAAGGAAGGGCTGGTGACAGCTGATACGAATGGGGGATTACGGGTCACGACGATATCTGCAGCGGATGCGGCTGAGCTATATGACTGCCGTCTAGCGTTGGAACAGCTTTCTGTGGCGGGGGCTTGTGAGCATGCCAGTGGTGATCAGCTCAAGGGTTTAGAGCAGTATGTGATTCAGGCTGAGGCCCGCGATCCGCAGGATTCTCAATTGCAGATGTTGTTACAACGGTTGGATCTGGACTATCAGTTTCATCATTTAATTGCTGAAAGTTCGGGTAACAAGCGGTTGGTGTCGCTGCTCGACCAGCTGTTTGATGCGATGGCGCTGCTCCGGATTCAGACGCTACAGCATAATCCAGGCGTGTTGGAGATTCGGTTGGAGCATCGTCAAATCTATGAAGCGATCGCTAAGCGGGATGCGGCGATGGCGACAGAGGCGGTGCGGGTTCATTTATTGGCGAGTAAGGGACGGGTGGTGCAAGAGATTCGGAGTTTTCAGCCGGGGGGCTAGGGGGGCCTGGATAGCTTGGAATTCCCTTCCAAAAACCTGCTGTTGGGATTTTCTTCTGTAAGAGAATCAACCCTAACTAGAATTTGGGTTTTGAGGTCTCCACATATTTGATGCCTAGCCCATGGTTAGCAAACAGCTAATGCAGCAGCAGGATTTAAGCTGACTGGCTAAAATGGTATCTAAAGATACCGTTTTAGATTCTGGCTAAGTTTATGCAAAATCAACCCAACACCAATCAGACTCGTGTCAATCGTTCTCGAACGCTGTGGCAGTCTCTGCGGACGGGCTGGAAAGCCTTTGCTCGTTTTATGGTGCATCCACCGCAGGCCTTTGCTCAGCTAGAGAGCAACTCGTCTTATTATCGCGATAGCGCGAAGGCTAGGCTTTATGCGTATCTGCCGCCTATTGAAGAACAGCGGGATTGGCTCGATAAGATTTATCGCCAGTCTTAACGTCCCACTAAGGATGACTGGCTATACCCAAAAACTTTGCGTGTATTGGAGGCTCGGCATTTTGGCCCATCGCATCATTGGCTCAACGAACCTATTATGGGGGTGGATTTTTTACAATTGCCGCTGAGGTTTCATGAGTGGAATTTCGCCTCAAAAGCCAACCTCGATTTGGCAGCGTCCTGTTCAGGTTAAATTTGGTGCGATCGCCAAAGCGCTAGGTAAGGGAGCCGTCGCTGCGGGGTTTGGGTCATGGCCGGGAGTCGCGAGTAGCGGCGTTGATATCCTCAGTGCCTTGGGGATTCAGGGCAATAAAGTTGGGGCTATTGCCTGGATTTTGGTGCACCGATCGCTGTTGCAGGCGATGTCTGAGTTGACGGGCGAGTGTAAACCCGATCTGAATACCCCATAACCGGACTTTCAACTGCTGTGTGAACAGCTTGATCTAGCACTGGAAAGCAGTGAACTGTCGCTAACGCCTAATTTTTTCATTCAGCCCAAACAGTTGGCGGTGGTCGAACAGGTTCAAATGCCCTTCAGACGGTGGCTGCGATCCTATGGGTTATCGGTAGAACAAGCTGGGTCTTTAGCCAAGCGCCTGCCTCAATATTTTGTGTTTGCGCTGAATGAGCAGTGGCGAAACCACCCTACCGAATATGCACTGTTACAAACGGTCTTGAGTGGCCCCTTTGAGTCAGCGAATGCCCGCGAACTGGCCTGGATGCGCTATGCAGCTTGGCTCCAGCGGCGGGTGGATGAGCCCATGTTTGCGGAAGCCTTTGGGTTGAGGCAGGTGTATGTGCCCCTGCGGGCTTATTACGAATGCAAGGTCAAAGCGCCGGACTCAGAAGCGCTGGATGATGCCACTCCTGGACGGCGTGGAAAGTCTCAGCGGTATGTGGTGGATTTGGAAACGGCTATCAAAGGCTGGCTAAACCAGGCAGATAAAGACGACGCGATTCGAGTCATCTGCGGTGGCCCTGGCTGCGGCAAATCTTCCTTTGGCCGGATGTTAGCTGCACATTTGGCAGAGGTGCAAACGCTGCCAGTATTATTTGTGCCGCTGCACCAGTTTGACCCGTCAGGGGATTTAGTTAACGCGCTGAATGATTTTTTGCAGACGGACTTGGATGGCATTTTGCCCCCCAACCCCCTGGAAAAAGACAACGCTGAACGTCGGGTGCTGTTGATCTTTGACGGGCTAGATGAGCTGGCCATGCAGGGCAAAGTTGCGGCGCAAGTCGCCCAAGACTTTGTTGGAGAGGTTCAGAAAAAATTGCTGGCCTTTAATCGTAGTGACGCTCGGGTCTTTGCCCTCTTGAGTGGGCGGGATTTGGCAGTGCAGCTGACTAAAACTGAATTTCGTAAAGAAGGCCAGATTTTACATGTCTTGCCCTATTTCCAAACTGACACAGAGAGAAATCAACATGCTTACGTGGATGAGCAGGGCTTACTTGAGCAAGATCAACGGCAGGCGTGGTGGCAGACCTACGGTGGGTTAAAGGGGAAAGGCTATTCAGCCCTTCCCGATGAGCTGAACCACGGCAAACTCATTGAGATTACGGCTCAACCCCTGCTGAACTATCTGGTAGCCCTCAGCTATGACCACGACGAAATCGACTTTTCTGCCGAGAGCAATCTCAACGTCATTTACAACGACTTGCTAGAACAGGTCTATCAGAGAGATTGGGGCGGCTATCAGCACCCGACCTTAGGCAATATCGAGCAAAAAGACTTTATCCGCATTCTCGAAGAAATTGCCGTGGCGTGCTGGCATGGGAATGGGCGCACCACGACGATCAAACGGATTGCAGAGCGTTGTGCCAGTGGGACGCTGAAGCGGGTATTGGAAATTTTTGAAGGGGGGGCCACTGAGGGCGTCACCCGATTGCTCACAGCTTTTTATTTTCGGCAGAGCGGTATTCAAGGCAGCGAGGCCACGTTTGAGTTTACGCACAAAAGCTTTGGGGAATATTTGACGGCACGACGCATGGTGTTGGAGCTGAAGCTGATTCAGCAGCAGTTGACCCAGCATCGAGACAATCCTGATATTGGCTGGGATGAAAAAGAATGTCTTAAGCGTTGGGCAATCTTATGTGGCCCAATGGCGATGGATGATTATCTACTCAGCTTTTTGCGAGATGAAATCAGGTTACAGCCTGAAGGGCAAGTGCGGCAGTGGCAACAAACCCTGTGTGACTTGATCAGCTATCTATTGCGCCACAGTATGCCTATGGAAGAGTTGAGCCCTCGCCCCAAGTTTATCGAGGAAACGAAACAGGCTCGCAATGCTTCCGAAGCGCTACTCGCAGCCCTCAGTAGTTGTGCCTGGGTGACTCAGACATTATCGACGATCGATTGGCCGAGCCTCGAAGCATTTGGCACTTGGCTAAAAACCCTCCAGGGGCAGCGAGTGAGCGTTGAAAATCCAGTTGCGTTTAGCTGTTTGAATCATCTGAATTTGGGTAATTGTATTCTGTCCTTTCAGGATCTTTGTAGAACGAACCTTTCTGGGGCGAGACTGGTTGGGGCGAGACTGGTTGGGGCGAGACTTTCTGGGGCTAACCTTTCTGGGGCGAGACTGGTTGGGGCGAGACTGGTTGGGGCGAGACTTATTGGGGCGAGACTGATTGGGGCGAGACTGGTTGGGACTAACCTTTCTGGGGCTAACCTTTTTGGGGCGAGACTTTCTGAGGCGAGACTTGCTGAGGCTAACCTTGCTGAGGCTAACCTTGCTGAGGCAAGACTGGTTGGGGCTAACCTTTCTGGGGCGAGACTTGATAGGGCAAACCTTGCTAGAGCAAACCTTTCTGGGGCGAGACTTAACAAAATTTCTTGGGATGAACAGACTGACTGGCAACAGGTCGAAGGAATTAATACCGCAAAAAACGTTCCTGAAGCGCTGAAGCAGCAACTGGGTCTTGAGTAGCTATTTTGGAGTTAAGTCGGCACACCCTCATCCGTAACGTTTTGTGTGACATGGATGGAGAACGGTAGCTTCTATCACAACCGATCAAAATCTGATTGTATACAGTATGCAAAACTAGCCCAGCAGCCCATCTCTCCCCGTCAGCCTACGATCGCGGCTGGCTCCAAACACGGGATCGCGGCTATCGGGCACAACCGTTTTCTGGAGCATGCTGTATGAGTCACAGTCCGATCAAGCTTGAGCAAAAACCCCCCGGCGCTTCACCACCGCCCTATTCTGGCTGGCAGGCAAAGGTGGCCGAATATTTCAACTTCGACTATTACAAAACCAACTTCCGCACCGAGATCCTGGCCGGGTTAACCACCTTCATGACCATGGCCTACGTCCTCGTCGTGCATCCGCTGATCATGTCAGACGCGGTGTTCTTAAACGAGTCCGGCGACCTGTTTCGAGAACTGGTCGTGGTTACAGGCGTGACCGCCGCTATCGGCACCCTGGTCATGGGTCTCTACGCCAAATATCCCTTCGTCCTTGCCCCCGGCATGGGCACCAACGCTTTCTTTGCCTATTCCGTTGTGTTGGGTTTGGGCATTGACTGGCGGGTCGCCTTGGCCTGTGTCCTCATTGAGGGCCTGATCTTCATTGCCTTGACCGTCACCGATGTCCGCCGTCACCTGATTGCAGCCGTGCCCGCCTGCATCAAAGCCTCAACCACCGTTGGCATTGGCATGTTCTTGGCTTACATTGGCCTCAGCGGTGCCACTGAGGTCGGCGGCGCTGGGCTGATCGTCGCCAGCGAAGTCACTAAAACCACCTTCGGCAGTTTTCGAGAACCCGCTACCCTGCTGGCCACCTTTGGCATTTTTATCTCCGCCATGTTTATGATTCGGCGGATTAAAGGGGCACTGCTCTGGGGCATTGCTGGAACCGCCATCCTGGGCTGGATCTTTGGGGTTGCCAATGCCCCCAGCGGGATTATTGCGATTCCGGTGTTTCCCGCTAATTTGTTTGGTCAGGCATTTGTCGGCTTCAGCGGCATCAACGGCAGCAATATTATTGATTTCCTGGCGATTCTGCTGGTCTTCTTATTCGTGGACATGTTCGACACGATTGGCACCCTGATGGGCGTCGGTACCCAAGCGGGCTATATCGACGACAACGGCGAATTACCCAGGGCTAATCAGGCGTTATCTGCCGATGCGATCGCTACCACAGCCGGGGCCGTCATGGGCACCTCCACCGTTACCACCTTTGCCGAATCCGCCTCTGGCGTCGCGGAAGGAGGCCGCACTGGACTCACCGC
>JBCBTQ010000309.1:0-5506 GCA_039818605.1 Cyanobacteria bacterium J06639_14
GCAACGGCCTTTGGGGTCGATTCGGTCCTGAATCTTCCTTTCCCGGGCGCATGGGCCAAAAGAAAGCCGACTGGTCAGAGGCATCGAGAAGCTGACCATTGAGTCGCCACTCAATAGGCTTGGAGTGATCGGAGGACGCGATCGCCAACTTGAGACGCTGGTCATTCTCCTGTTCCCCAGAAGGATACAGCCGAAATTGACTGCCATCGCTAGGTGTAAGAATTTGTAGCTCTGCAGTTCCAGTGGTCGCAGTTCCCTGTACACGACTCACTGGAACAACCTCAGGCGCAGCTTGTTCATAGGCTACGAGATCCTCTGGAAAAAAATATTCCTGCACGATCGCATCACAATCGGGCGTTGGCTTTTGTCCTGTAACTGCACAGATAGGTCGCTTGACCATGCCATCGGGTGTAGCAAACCGACCCGGCTCATTTTGTTCATGCAAATGCACCATAATTCGATGCCACAAAGGAGCCGCTCCGGTCACGCCTGAAACCTCACGCATGGGAGTCCCATCAAAATTACCAACCCAAGTGGCCACGGTATAGTCCGCCGTAAAACCGACGGTCCAAGTATCACGAAAGTCAGAAGAGGTACCGGTTTTTACTGCTGCTGGGAAAGGAAGATTCAGGACCGAATCGACCCCAAAGGCCGTTGCCCGAGCGTGGCGATCGGCCAGCATATGGGTGATTAAAGACCAGGTGGAGTGATGAGGTGATGGAGTGAATCCACTCCCGATGCCTACACCCAACACCGCATCCAATTTAACTGGCGACAGTGCCACATCGAAATCGCCTCCACGAGCCAGGCTTAAATAAGCCTGAGCCAGTTCCCAAAGCGTGACCTCACCACTGCCCAGCGCCAAGCCAAGACCATAATGATCAGGAGTCTGATCGAGATGGGCAAAGCCCAAATGGTGCAAGCGATCCAGAAAATCAGCAACACCGACCTTTGCCAGTACACGCACAGCCGGAACATTAAGGGAATTACCCAGCGCCGCGCGAACGCGCACAGGACCTTGAAACGTATCACTGAAATCGGTAGGACTGTAGAGTTTCGCACCCGCAATCGGATAATGGGTCGGCACATCCGCCAAAATTGTATTGGGTTTGATCGCTCTTTGCTCTAAAGCCAATTGATACAAAAAAGGTTTAAGTGTCGATCCCGGCTGGCGCAGGGCTTGCACACCATCATTACGGCCTGCTTGCGTAGGGAAGAAATAGCCAGGGGACCCCACATAAGCCAAGACTTCTCCAGTTGCATTATCAATCACAAGCGCAGCCGCATGGCTGACTTGATGCTGCCTTAAACTCTGAACCATCTGCTGCACCTGGGCCTCAACAAAGTGTTGGAGGTCTCCATCAAGGCTGGTTTGAACTTGAGCGGGGTGATCGGGGGGAAGGTTATCGGCTAACCAGAAGAGGAAATGCGGAGCCGTCGGTAGACTCTGGCTAGGGAGTTGGAGCGTAATCTTCTGCGCGTATGTGCGATCGGCCTGGGGCTGAGTAAGATAGCCATTCACAACCATGCGATCGAGCACATAGCGCTGCCGTTGTTTCAAGTCATCCCAATGATTATAAGGATCCAGCGCCGTAGGCGCATTTGGCAGCGCCGCCAATAAACTCGCTTGGGCCAAGGTAAGGTCAGCTGCAGACACGCCAAAATAAACCCGAGCCGCTGCTTCGACCCCATAGATATTGCCCCCCATGGGCAAACGGTTGAGATAAGCGGCAAGAATGTCATCCTTGCGCATTCCTGCAGCAATCCGCCATGCCTGCCAAACTTGCTGAGCCTTACCGGAAAACGTACGTGGAACTGGATCTACCATGCGGGCAAGCTGCATGGTAATTGTTGATGCCCCACTGACAATGCGACGCGATTGAAGGGCCTGCCAACTAGCCCGTACAACGGCCTGCCAGTCCACGGCACCGTGCTGGTAGAATCGCTGATCTTCAGCCGCCAAAATAGCGTGGCGGAAGTGAACCGATACCTGTTCCAGAGGCACTACAGCCGTATGCTCTTGGTCACGGGATAACAAAGTACCCAGGAGGCGGAAGTTGCGATCGCGAAACTCGATCGCTTGATCTACCTGCACCAAATCGTGGGTCTGTATGGGTAGCAGGTAGGCCGATCCCCGAAGGCTTAGCGCTACAACGAGCAGAATGCCCGCAATCCGAACCAACCAGTTCTGGCGGCACCAGCGTCGATAACACCACTGAACAAGATTCTGGTTGTCATGCCATAGTCTTTTTCGCCACACAAGCATTATTCCGAACGGTTAGCCACAGTTTTCTAATGGGATACTGCGCTAGCGTTCTAACGCTTTTCGAAAATCTTCAATGACTCTCAATGACTCTTAATGCAGAAATAATCGAAACAACAGGTTGATTAATGGTTTGCGATCGTCCGTTTCCCTTCGTCCAGCGTCTTGGCATACTGCATTTGCCAACAGCACAAGGCTTGATTGTGAACCATTTGCCAGGGAAGATTGTGCTGCCGAGCTAACGCTGCACAGTCTTCGTACTCTGGATGAGCCTTCAAAAGACCTGCCCCATTTGGGGCAAACGCTACCTTCATCCGAACAATCCCTAAGGGCATATCCAGGGAAACAATTTCGCGGCGCAGTCGTAGTCGCGTTTGTTGCGTCTGGCGCACGCCCAAAGTCGTCGTTTCTCGTAGCAGAATCTGTTCGCAGGCTTCAGTATTTTCGGGGTAGGTGATAACAGTAATCAAGTGACCGGGACGCGACTTTTTCATCATGACGCTCTGGGTAAACACATCCAAAGCCCCCGACTTCAGCAGACAGTTATAGAGATAGCCAATCGCCTGTGGTGACAGATCATCTACCTGCGTTTCCAGGACTATCACTGATTCAACCCCCTCACGAGCTTCAATATCAGTAGCTCCTGACTTATCAGTTTTGGTCGCAAAAGCATTCAAGTTTCCCGATATCAGGGGAGCGAGGGAAGCATTCACAATGGGAGCCGAAGAGTTGGGATCTTCAGACGCCACAGCAACCGAATCATGCCCAGAATGAGGATGAGAATGGTGCTCTTGGTGGGCATGCCCAGCAGTCTGATGTTCATGAACATGGGTTCTCTTATGGGAGACAGTATCCATCTCACTACCAATCCATAACCGCAAAATATTTGGCATTGGGAAATCCTTACTGCCGGCTCCTAAACCAACTTTACGTAAGGTCATTGCCGGGGGATCGCCAAACTGATGAACCAGTTCGGTCGCGATCGCAGCCCCTGTCGGTGTTACTAATTCCCCCTGCAAGCCTGCATTATAGATAGGTACTTGTGCCATTTCCATCAGCTTCAGCACGGCTGGAGCGGGTACTGGCAACCGCCCATGGGCAGCTCGCACGGTTCCGCAGCCTGTTGGCAAAGGTGCACAATACAGTCCATCAATTCCGAGCCAGTCCAATCCTAGACAGGTACCGACAATATCCACAATCGCATCCGTCGCACCGACTTCATGAAAATGGACTTGCTGAGGATCAATGCCGTGGATCGCCCCCTCCGCGATCGCCAGTCGTCGAAAAATGGCCAAACTCCACGCGATCGCCTGCTGTGGTAGTAGCGCTGCAGTAATAATTTTCTCAATCTCGCGCAAATGGCGCACCGGGGGTAGCACAGCTTCGGCATCCGTTTCATGGGGCAGCATCACTGCCACCTTAGTTGCGGCAATACCATTTTTGCGTACAGTCTGTTCTTGAAGATGAACCCTTTCTGGCAAGTTAAGCCTCGCCAAGTGCTCTTGCAGATAGGTCAACGGGACCCCTGCACTCACCACCGCCCCCAGACACATATCACCCGAAATACCTGTAGGACAGTCTAGAAAGGCTAAAGTTCTCATACAAGTTCCTGTCTCTTTCACCAACATCTTCCATAATGAAGACACTTTCTTCAAAAGCCTCCCAATGTAGGGATAGGAGGCCACACTGTGACAACTTTCTACAAAGTGCATCCCCATAATCCCCAACGCCGCAAAGTTGAGGCTATCCGCGATGCCTTAAAGCAGGGGGCAGTTATGCTTTACCCCACTGATACGGTTTACGCTATTGGGTGCGACTTGACAGTTAAATCCGCTGTTCAGCGAGTTCGTCAATTGAAACAGATGACAAACGCAAAGCCGCTGACCTTTCTGTGTTCTTCGCTTTCAAATATTGCTGAATATGCCTGGGTTAGCGATCCAGCCTACCGCACCATTCGTCGTCTCATTCCAGGTCCGTATACCTTTCTTCTACCAGCAACGAAACTCGTCCCACGACTGGTAATGAGTCCTAAACGACGCACTACAGGCATTCGAGTCCCCGATTATCCTATCTGCCTTGCTCTCATCGAGGCATTAAAGAATCCGATTGTTTCAACCTCTGCCCTCTCACTCTTGGATAAGAATAATAGTCCTGTTCCCAAAGCTGTTTTATTTGATCATGTGGGGCCTCGCGTCGATCTGATTATTGATAATGGCACCGAAATGGGATACGGACTCTCAACAATCGTGGACTTAACCGATTCAGACTATCCCACAATCGAACGACAAGGATTGGATTGGGAAAAGGTTGCAGCCTTGGGAATTGAACCTGCAATTGCTTGAAGCCACAGACTACAGTAATATCTTTGACAATTCCTCACGGACACAACCAATCTTTTGTCCGTCTATGTAAATCCTTTATGTCAGGGTGATCTTTATTGCGACTTTATGGGCACTCTAGGCCGAACATCCCTGTAATTACGGAGGATTGCAGCTGATTTTCTTACGGAACCCCAACTTACTTGTTGCTAGCTTTACGAAATAATCGGCATCAGCTTATAGAGTGCCACACCCCTTATTTCGAAAGAACCCTTTCTAGCTACAGTAGGGATACCTTTAGGGAGTTCTGCAAGCCACTGACGCCTACGGGCTGTCTTTGGATGTCACTCTGTCCCCGTGCATCACCAAGGCTTATGACTGGTTCAAGATATACTGCTTCGGTAACAACCACCTCCTGCGCTCAGGAACCGACCAATCCAACCCATCCTCAAACTGAGAATGTTGCTGCGGTTGGTCATGCTGATCTTTCATCCCAATCTGGAGCTGACAACTCTGGAGAAAACTCGCCAAACGAACAGACGCAGCCACCTGCGGCACTTGTTAACTGGCTAATGGGCGAATTTCAGAAGGAACTACCTACAAAAGCTAGCAGCTTGAAAACTGTAACCTATCGGTTTGCGAGTGAGGTTGATCGCATCTGCCGCATGAGTAACCGTATTCAGTCTTCAGGTGATGTAGAGCAATGGCAAAAATCCTTGGCTCGCCACCGTCTTAACAAATGCTTACACTATTTCAATTTAGGATCCCGACAGGGGCGGGTTGAGTTGCATAGCACCCTAAGCGCGATCGCTTATCGCTATATTGCCCCACGCCAGGCACAGTTGGGCTTTGAAGGGCGTTACACTTTATTAGAAGATTTTTTACAAGGTTTCTATATCGAAGTCCTCAAAGCTTTTCGTCGTGA
>JBCBTQ010000310.1:0-5494 GCA_039818605.1 Cyanobacteria bacterium J06639_14
CCGAACCCGAATCGCTTTGGGGTGAACAGTGGCGTTTTGGTAGTCTCTCCGCCCGGGACTTTCAAGAAAGCTTGATCCATGAACCCATCCCCATTCAATCGGTGCCAGAGGACTGGTTACCGCTTCAGGCAGGCTTGGCCAGCGATATTGTCATCCCTGGCATGATTATCGACGCGGGACGACAGGCTATGCCCCTTGCTCAATGGCTGCAAGCACAACAACCGGCCAAGTTGAACTACATTCCCGGCCCCCCAGATGGTGTCATTCTGGAAGCGGGGCTGGTTGAACGCTGGGTCCTTGCTACTTTTGAAGATGAACAGGTCAAAACAGCCGCCCAAAGCTTTTCTGAGCGTCAACGACAGGCCAAAGGATTACACTTCCTGCTAGTACGCCCCGATGATTCTGGTATGACTTACACGGGGCTATGGCTTTTACGGCAATAGCACATCCAAAATTCATTTTTAGCAAGTGAGGCGTCGTCTTACATAACTGGTGAAATCTTGCATGTTGATGGTGGCTATCACGCTGCCTAGATTGCCCTTTTGTCTCCAAAATAATCTGCCTGCTTTTTATGGCTTAAGCTTGAAATTGGAGGACGTATAGTCATCAGATTCAATGCGGCCATAGTCAAGTTTGACAATGCGATCAGCCAGATAAAAATAGTGATCATCATGGCTGATGATTAGCATCGTTTTACCCCGCTGTTTAAGCTCAGCTAATAGCTGGGTATAAAAAATTTCTCGAAAGATTGGGTCTTGATCGGCAGCCCATTCATCAAAGAGATAAATTGGGCGATCTTCTAAATACGCCGCTAGTAAAGCCAAGCGCTTCCGCTGCCCCTGGGACAGTTCAACAGTGGAAAGCTGTCCCTGCTGAACCGAAACTTTATGTTCAAGTTCTAGCTTTTTCAAATAGTCCTGAGCCTGCGCATCCAGTGTGAGTTCCTCAGTGCCAACCAGACGGTCAAACAGATAAAAATCCGAGAAGACGGTCGAAAAATGCTGCCGATACCATTCACGATTGGCGTTAGTAATCGAGTTACCATCTAGCCGCAGTTCTCCTGAATTAGGCACATAGAGTCCTGTCAGCAGTTTTGCTAGGGTTGACTTACCACTACCGTTGCCACCAACAATAAACACCAATTCCCCAGCCTGAATCGTGAGGTCGATGGGGCCAACAGTAAAGGAGTGGTTGGCCTCTTCATTGTGGTAAGCATGGACAACTTGGTTCAACTCAATCGTTTGCCACGTTGATGGCGAAGGCTGCCGCAAGACGGTTTCTGTTTCCGCGTTCGCAGCTAAGGTCAACCCCATATCATTTACTTTCTGAATGGAGACACTGGTATTTGCCAAAACTGGTAATTGTTCAATCAATTTTTCTAGGGGGCCTAGTAAATAGGTCAGGGTCAGAATGTATGCAGGCAGGACCGCCTGAGCTTCAGAAATTAGCTGGGGTATGCCGAACAGCAATAGGCCAATTAAAAGAAAAAACAGGAGCTGTCCCCCGCCAGTGGCGAGAGCCGCTAACTTGAGGGCTCGCTTTTGGTAGTGACGTGAAGCCGCAGCGCTGACAGTGAGGTCATTATCGAAAAAGCGACGGCGGCGGGCCGAGTGCAGCTTGAGTTCCTTGATGCCTTCCGTGATGCTGCGAAAGTGTTGGAACAGTCGATCAACCTCTTGACGAGCCTGGCGGAGATAACGACGGGCATAGGAGATGAGAAGCTGTACCAGGGCGATCGCTGCCATCATAAACACCACGACTGCGGCGAATACCCATCCCGATAACCAAGCGAGGTAAATCAAACAGCCTGCGACGACAGCAATGTCAATACAGATGAAAGGAATCACAAAAACCGTATCAGAAATGGCTTGCACGTCCTTAGTCAACACTGCCAAGAGCTGACTAGGTCCCAACTGTTCCAACTGTCGCAGCGGTGCTGATAGGATGCGCTGGCTGAGCTGTAAGCGCAGTCGATACACCGAGTCTTGGGCGATATCCACAAGCAAGAATTGCGACAGACTGCTGCTGCTGAGTGCGAGCACAACGAGTCCGCCGAAGAGGGCAATCGTGGATTGTGTGGCCCCTTGACGAATCGTGCTGTTAATCAGAGCAATGAGCCAGGCACTACATCCACCGCTGATAATGCCAGTTAAGGTCGCGATCGCAACACTCACCCAGGAAGCTCTGAACAGCAGCCAAAGGATATGCATAGATATTCCCTATTGAAGGACTGATACCGAATCCGCATGGCTAACCCCCATTATGAGAAATAGGTGATATCGGCAGAGACGCAACAGGTCGCGTCCCTCAATTAGGGGGTGGGCAAACCGGATTTAAGATGAGAAAAGCAATGTTCAGAACGATAACTCCTGACATTCTGAAAAATAACTGTGATGACTGTTGTGGATGGTTGTGACAGTTTAGGAATGTGCTCCTATTTGCCAGTGTCTACAGGCAAATAGGAGTCCTACCGATGATAGCTACCGATTAAGCTTGGCAGGTTCGACGGCAGCAGCCCCTCAAAAATGGCTGCCCGCACTGGTAATCAAGAAGTTCACACCGTTGCGCTAAAACAAGTCCTGCACCCAGACAGATACAGAGCCACCGTGACAGTGAAATTCAGCCCAGCCCCATTCATTGGTGTGGATGGTGTCCTGAATGTGCCCGGTCAAATCGACAAATTTAGTATTGGGTTTGCCCACTTCCATCCACTTACTACCGCCGGGGCCAGCGCTCAGCAACACAGCCATAGCTCTAGGATGTTCGGCATCCCCGAGGCGCGTCCAGCCGATCATATTCTCATGATCGAAGTAGTCGTATTGATCGCCGTAGGCATAGTGCTTGCGTGCATACAGCAGCTTATCGATAATCCATTGATGCGAAGCCAGCGTGATCTGATGGCAGTTACTGTCACGGCCATAGTCTTCATAACTGGCACCATAATAATCCCCATAAAACACGCAGGGATAGCCCTCGCGACGGAGCAGGATAATGGCATAAGCCAGGGGCTTGAACCAATCTTCAACGGGTGACTCTAGCGCTTGCAGCGGTTGCGAGTCATGATTTTCGACCAGGGTACAAGCCAGTGCCGGTTGCTCTGCCATCAACGTCCCTGCGAGAATCTGACGCATGTCAAAAGCACTGCCCAGTTTACTGGCATAGTGAAAGTTGTAGTGCAGCTCCACATCAAAGAGAGACATGCGTCCCCCCGTCTTCGCAATGTAGTCGTGGAGGACTCCGGTATTATTTTCCCAGTACTCGCCGACACAAAACAGGTTCTTGCCCGCATAGTGACGGACATGGTCGAGCCATTGGCTAAAGAACCAGGTCGGAATATGTTTGATCGCGTCAAGACGAAACCCGTCTACGTGGGTAGTATCGAGAATCCATTCACCCCAATAGTTCAATTCAGCACGAACGGCCTCATTTTCCATATCGAGGTCACAGCCTAAGAGAAAATCGTAGTTGCCATGTTCCAGGCTGACCATGTTCTCAAAGCTTTTACCCGCGAAGAGATAAATTTTGGGCGGCTGCTCTTGGGGGCGCGCATGATTGTAGTTAACCGCATCAAAGTGGGTCCAGTTCCACTTCATCGTTGAGTATTGATTGCCACGCTCCAGAAAGTCGAAAACCGTGAAGGTCTCAATCATTTCGGTCTCGCCATCATGGACGAGGCG
Source organism: Cyanobacteria bacterium J06639_14 (assembly GCA_039818605.1). Taxonomy (GTDB): domain Bacteria; phylum Cyanobacteriota; class Cyanobacteriia; order Phormidesmidales; family Phormidesmidaceae; genus SIO1E4. The sequence goes on from JBCBTQ010000310.1 coordinate 3,678, forward strand.
TTGATGACGATTGTCGGCGTGGTAGGCAACAGCGGGGACCTGCTCGGTGCGATCACCCCCATTTTTATGGTTGAACACCACATCGGCGTAAATCTCAATACCGACTTCATGGGCCGCCTGAATCGCAGCCAGGTACTCGTCCTTAGTGCCGTACTTAGTCCGAATAGCGCCCTTTTGTTTGAACTCTCCCAAGTCAAACCAATCGTAAGTGCCATACCCAACATCATCCCATTCTCGTTCGGGCGTCATGGGGTTACAGGCTTTGTAGGCCGGAGGTAACCACAACGCTGTAATGCCTGCTTCTGATAAGGCTTTGGCATCCTGTTTGACTTTGTTCCACAAATTATCGTCAGCGCTGCTGTACCAGTGAAAGTACTGCATCATGACGCCGTTGGTTACTGTCATTGGGTAAATGCTCCTCGCATGATCAGGACTGAAGACGATATCGCGATACTCAATATTGAACTACGACCTGATGCTCTTCTCCACTATCGATAAACTTGCGCTGCAAGGAGACTAAGCCGTCGCCTCAATATCTCAGCATTCTCTCAACCGTAAACGCTACAATCAACGGCGTTGAACAGCACATCACATAGCCCCATGACAGCACAGGCCAAAATCGGTATTATCGGCGGCAGCGGTCTCTACCAAATGGATGCCCTTACCGATGTCGAAGAAGTCTACCTCGAAACCCCCTTTGGTAAGCCTTCAGACGCTTTGATTGTCGGCACCCTCGAAGGCACAAAAGTTGCCTTTCTTGCCCGTCACGGTCGCAATCATGCCCTCATGCCTTCGGAGTTACCGTTTCGGGCCAATATTTACGCCATGAAAGCGATCGGGGTGGAATATCTGATCTCAGCCTCAGCCGTCGGGTCGCTGCAAGCCCACGCCAAACCATTGGACATGGTTATTCCTGACCAGTTCATTGACCGCACTAAAAATCGTGTATCCACCTTCTTTGGGGAAGGCATCATTGCCCATATTGCCTTCGGCGATCCCATCTGCGCCAACCTAGCAAAAGTTCTCGGTGACGCCGTTGCCAGTCTCGACCTGCCAGATATTGATCTCCACCGAGGGGGCACCTACGTTTGCATGGAAGGCCCTGCTTTTTCTACAAAAGCCGAGTCGAATCTGTATCGAAGTTGGGATGCAACCATTATTGGCATGACCAACTTACCTGAAGCTAAACTCGCCCGCGAAGCTGAAATCGCCTACGCCACCCTAGCGATGGTCACCGACTATGACTGCTGGCACCCCGACCACGATAGTGTCACCGTCGAAATGGTGATCGGCAATTTGCAAAAGAATGCTAAGAATGCCCAAGCGGTCATCCGCGCTGCTGTCAAAGAACTCGGCATCAATCCCCCCACCTCCGATGCCCACTCGGCTCTGAAATATGCCGTACTCACGCCCCTGGACAAAGCCCCCAAAGCAACCCTAGATAAGCTGGAACTTCTCCTACGTAAGTATTTGTAGAAGGTACATCCATGCTTCTACTTCACAACTAAGCCATCCACCGCAACTGCTGAGTCTTCACGGGGGAAACGAACTCCCGATTTTCCGCCTGCGATCGCTGATGTTCGGCCTTGAGCTGGTAGTACCAACGGATCAGCACATCCGCATCTTTGACCAGGCGCAGCACCGGGTCATGCTTCAGCCCCAAATGCTGCTTTGTTAGCACATCTTTGTCTTGGTCTAAAAACTGCCGCGTCAATTGCCCCATAAGCGGCTTTAACAACCAGCCCCAAGGCAGATCCCAATAAAACTCAAATGTGAAATCGGTTTGATCCTCGGTAACCGGCGTAATCGCGATAAAG
>JBCBTQ010000311.1:0-5476 GCA_039818605.1 Cyanobacteria bacterium J06639_14
CCCGATAGGACTGCTTGGTAGCTTAACTCACCGCTTCTCGAAAAGAATGTCTGGTATCTTATTTTCGAGCGAATCCCTAACCAAGCCACCGCTGACATCATCGACATCAAGAGTCACTCCAAATTTAAGCTGTCCCATTTTTCCGGTGACATTGGCAGAATCACAATTAACAATGGCACCCGGATTCGTCTGGGGTCTGAGACGATTGCGTATGTCGATTCCGATGGTCTATTGACGCTGGATGACTTCAACTTTCTCGCAGCAACCCGTAATTAAGGGGAATGTGAGGTAATAATGCGCCGGGGAGCAGGGTCTTGTGTCCCTGCTCCCCGGCGATCGCTCATGCCCTGTGTGGAACTTGCAACACAAATCTTGCCTCCTCTCATTACCTATTACTGTCAGCAGCCTGATGCCATTACATTCATTACGAGGTTATTCTCTTAATGAGACTTAAATAAATTTAATCGGAACTTAAATCAGGTCTATCGGGTATTAATTCAAGAATTTGTATAGCGACAGAGCAACTATTATGTCTAGTACCCTGCGGCAGAAATACCGCCACTATGCCTTTCACTCAACCACCCAAGCACTATCGAATTAGTCCGAAAACTTACGCCATCGAGTCCTAGGGGCGTTTGCCGCGATCGCCCCAATGGCCGCAAACTACAAGACCGACTTCCCAATCAGTAAGACTCAATCTTGAGATTCAGCATCTCGGCCCAATCGGTCGGATTGCTGGCGGTAGACAGCAACTCCATCGAAACCGGTTGCTGTGGATTAGCTGAAATAGTAAAACCTTTGGGGTTTTCGATGAACGCCTTCGCTTCCTCAAGTGCCGTCATTGCTACCGCATCTTCTGAGGCAATGAAAAACTGAGCATTTTGCGTCAGACCAGTTTGCAACTGTGCCTTAAATTGGTCAACATCCTGATTACTTTGAGCCGCCATTGACTCAAAAAGCTTAGCCACGAAGGAGTCATCTTGATACGTAATTTCAGCCGCATGTAGGGTCAAGGCATCATTCGATGCTACATCAGGATCAACGTTACCCAGTTCAAAAGTGGCCTCCAAGTAGCCAAAGTCATCAGCCCCGAAGCGCAGCGTCTCTAATACGACCTTGCCCGAAGACTCTTGGTACTCATACTGGGTATCGAGATTGAATAAGGGAGGCTCATCGTAGTTAGCCTGCTGTAAAAAGCTGGAAAAAATGGGTGAAGCGGCTTGCTCACCACTGAGATCAATCCCGTAAGCCGAGGCATCTAAAATCTTTGGAAATTCATCCCCATCTTCAAGCTTACGAATAACAACCTTGTCAATGTTGATAACGTCCTCTGGTGTTTCAACTGGTGCGATGCGAATATCTTTGATAACGACGTCAGACTTGAAAGGATTCGCACTGACCTTGCCATACTCAACAATCACTTGCTCATCGACGTCATCAATGAATGCTTTGACCTTACCTTCAGCAACCTGAGACGCATAGATGTTGGTACCCGCATATCCACCAATGGCGATCGCGCCCACACCGATACCAATAAGAGACAGCTTGCTTAGTTTCACGAATGAAATCTCCTTGTCAACCCAATGATGTGCTCTGGGTTTAACATGCCCGACAAGATCTACTTCAAGACGGGATTAACAAATTCCGAAGTGCTCAAAAAGACAGATTGCGGCATCGGTTGAGCCTGTTTGAAACAAAACGGACATTACAGAAAATCTGATTGTTCTATCGCGTGCTTAAGAATCGCAAGAAGGTACCGATGTACAACCATCCCACCCTTTCCCTAATGGTCATTCGGGTATCTGATATAGATCGTTCTGCTGCGTTTTACTCAGCACTCGGATTGACCTTCAAGCGTGAACAACACGGCAGCGGCCCAGAACATTTCAGCACCTGGATGGGCGAGACTGTATTTGAACTCTATCCAGCCTCTGAGCGTTTTCCCGTCACAACGTCACGGATAGGATTTAAGGTCGTATCGATCGCCGCTGTCCTCGAAGTCTGGCGTCAGTCCGGCTGCAAAGTTATCTCTGATCCCAAGGAAACACCGTGGGGTCTCCGTACCGTTGTCGCTGATCCAGATGGCCATCGAATTGAGCTTACACAGAACTCTTAGACGAATAAAAACTAAAGTGTTGCCGTAAGTGACACTTGCTTTGGATCTTGCTTTGTACCCCATATGTCACACAAATCTAAAAGAATTTGCATAAAAATGACGACACTCCGATCGCCTGAAACATACTTTTTGACTGTAGGCATACTCCATTCGTTAGCTGAGTGAAGGATGCCGCTCTATCCTCATGCGCCATTTTGTTCTGAGCAGACGAGGTTGACCAAGGTATCGCTTTTGAGGGTCTAATCCATGAAACTGAAGCAGCTAATCCTGTTAGGACCTCCGGGTGTAGGTGTGGACCAGCAGGCAATCGCGATCGCTAAACGCTGGCAGGTTCCCCACATTTCAATGGACGAACTTCTGCGTGAAGCGATGGACAAAGCATCGGCGAGCGGTCTTGAGGCCCGTACGCATATAGAAGCCGACGCCCCGGTTCCAGACACCTTATTAATAAAGCTGATACGGCAACGATTTGAGTATCCTGATATCCGTTTAAAGGGATGGGTTTTGGACGGATTTCCACACACCTTGGCCCAAGCCCAAGCCTTTGACGAGTGGGCCTCAGCAGTGGGCCTACCAGCAGCGAAAGTTGCTTACCTTAAGGTGATGAAAGGACTTTTGATGGACCGACTTTGGTCGCAGCGAATGCCAGGGGAGTCCATGTCAGATATTCGTCGCTGTCTGGCTCGCCATCAGGAAGAAACGACTCCTTTGCTTGAGTATTATCAACAGCGATCGCAACTCACGACTCTCAACGGCAGCCTCTCGTTTGCCGAAGTTGCCAGTAACTTAGCTCAGCTAGGCAACGAGTCACCCGGCGCAGCTCGCATGATTAGAGATGAAGCCGAACTCGATTCGTTGATATCTAAAGAATCTCTGCTAGTAGTGGATTGCATGGCGTCTTGGTGTGGCTCTTGCAAACTAGTGACGCCGATGATGGATCAACTCGCCAATGCGTATCGCGATCGCGTCAACGTCATGAAAATAGACTTCGATGCTAATAAGCAAATACCCAAGCGATTTGGGCTCAAAGGGATGCCAGCAGTCATGTTCTTTAAGGATGGTGAGCTGCTCGAAACGCTAACAGGTGTGAAACCTTACAAGGTATACAGCGCCGCAGTCACTCGCTTTTTGGAAACGTAAGGCTTTGATAAGCACAGGAAGATTTTATGCCTGCCATTGACTTATTCTCTGATAAGTCTGATTTGTACGCCGCTGCGCGACCGCAATATCCTGAAAGTCTCTATACATTTTTGGTATCCTGCACTGATTCAAAAAAGCGGGTATGGGATTGTGCTGCAGGCAATGGGCAGGCATCAATTGCTCTAGCCAACTATTTTACTGAGGTTCACGCGACCGATCTCAGCCAGCAGCAAATAGCCAACGCGATGCCAAACCAGAATGTGTTCTACTCAGTTCAACCAGCAGAAACAACAAACTTTCCAGAAGCCTACTTTGACGCGGTAACTGTAGCTCAAGCTTTGCACTGGTTTGACCTGGATCAATTTTGGTCTGAGGTTAAACGAGTCCTCAAGAACGGTGGCATCTTTGCCGCATGGGGCTATACCGACCTATGCATTGCCGCCGAAATTGACGCGATTATTAAAAACAACCTGCTTGACATCATTGAACCGTACTGGTCACCACGTATTCATTATTTACGAAATGGTTATCAAGATATTGCGATTCCCTTTGAGCCAATTCAAGTACCCTCTATGCCAATGAGTGTGACTTGGAATCTATCCGAACTGCTCAGGTATATGCACACTTGGTCCGCTACGAGGCAGTACATGAAGCAGTACGGCATGGAGTTTTTTGAGATTTTAACCGAGAGGCTCTCAAGTGTATGGGGTCAGCCTGAAGAGAAGAAAATCATAAACATACGCTTTGACGCTGTGATGGGCCGCAATTAACTGATATCAAGTTCGGTGGCGTACCCCACACCCCCAAAAAACGACTAGAACCAGATACTGCCAACATCTTTTTTTAGCTCTACCCTTGACCCTAACGCTACGTGAGGTCACTAGCATGAGCTCATCCATCGATCGCAATTGTCTCTAAACAGTAAGGAGTGATGAGATGGGGGCTGTTGTCATGAAAGTAGGCGATCTCGCCAAACAGACGGGCGTCTCAGTGCGAACACTGCACTACTACGACGAGATTGGTTTGCTCTCACCGTCCCACCGAACGGAAACGGGCTATCGGTTGTATGTAAAAGACGACATTATGCGCCTACAGCAAATTATGTCACTACGGCAAATTGGCTTCTCGCTCACGCAAATCCGGCAGTGCCTGGATCAGAGCCAGTTTTCACCGCAGCAAGTCGTGCAACTGCAGCTATCCCGACTCAAGGAGCAAATAGCAAAACAGCAACAGCTCTATGATCGCCTCGAGGCGATCGCCCTGCATCTGCAATCGATGGAAGCAAGCTCCATTCAGGAGTTCATCCAACTCATTGAGGTGACAACCATGATTGAAAAATACTACACCCCACAACAGCAAGACTATCTCAAAGAAAGACGACAGCTACTCGGTGAAGATCGCATTCGCCAAGCTGAAGCAGAGTGGCAAGCGTTGATTGAGCAGGCCCGAACAGCCATGGAAAATGGTACCGATCCGACTGGTGAATCGGTCCAAGTCTTGGCTCGACGCTGGCAAGCATTGATTCAGGAATTTACCGGCGGCGATGCAGGCGTTGCGCGATCGCTGCAAACGATGTATCAGCAAGAAGGACCTGAAGCTGCTAGCCATGGTGCTGTCGATACCGCTGTGATGGAATACATGGGCCAAGCCCTTGCAAGTCTGACACCCAACCCGAATGCCTAATCCGTTATGGAAAATAGGTGTTTCCTGTAGCGCCGCGACATGTCGCGGCGCTGAACTAGGGGGTGGGTAAACCGGGGATTTAGTCTGAAAGGGTAAAAATAACGGTGTGGAGCTTTGTGGGGCTAAGCCTGACTCAGCTCCACAACATTACCATCGGCATCCTGAGTAAAGAGAGCCGCGCGTCCGGATGAACTCATTTGCATAGGGTAGCCCTGCTCGGTTAAGCGTGTTTTGATAGCGGCGAGATCATCGACTTGCAGCGCCAGGTGAGCATTGCGCCCCCATTTGTCAGGACGCGGGCAGGGGGCTTGCCACCCTTCATGGTGAATTAAGTGAAGCTGAAAATCACCAACCTGATACCAAAGACCCGGAAAATTGAGCGATCGCGGTGCCGATTCTAACCCCAGCACCGCGCCATAAAATGTCTCAGCTTTAGCCAAGTCACTGACCAACAAAGCAACATGTAGCGATCTCAAGATTGCTGTCATATTTACCGTCCCCTTCGCGACTATTTCTAGCGTAATTGGCGATCGCGGC
>JBCBTQ010000312.1:0-5419 GCA_039818605.1 Cyanobacteria bacterium J06639_14
CGGACAAAACCCGTGCAGTTAAGAGTCCGGCAATGCTGCCGCCGATAATCGCAGCCCGCGACAGTTGAGGCACCCTCTGGTCCATACGTTGTCTTCCCCACGCTATCCCTCCCTCAGAGTAGTCCAAAAGGAGACAGGAGTTAGGAGTCCGGAGGTCGGAGTCAGGAGGGCGGAGTCAGGAGGTAGGAGGCAGGAGAGGAAGAGATTTTGACGCTTGACGCTTTTCATCGGAAGAACTTGGATGCTGGACAGGCAAATCCTGGCAGCAATGGTGAAGTAATTTCATCCTGTGCCAGGACTGTATCAACTAGCTTCAGAACACCGTTTTGACGTCGATAAACCTGAACCTGCTGTAATCGGCGATCCGCAATCCAATACTCCAGAACACCTTGGGAAGCATATAGTTTGAGCTTGACTTGGCGATCGCGACGCTCATTTTTCTCTCCAGGCGAGAGTACTTCGACCACTAGCTCAGGTGCTCCTGTCAGATGCTCCGCCTCATCCAACAAGATTTCTAGGCGTTTATAGCTAGCCCAAACAACACTACGTTTTTTGCCTACCCTAATCAATCGCCGCCATACTGTTCTTTGAGTTCAGCCACGCGATCGTCGTCAAGCTTTTGAAACAGCGGGGCGGGTACTTCGAACGGGCGACCAGCCGCGAGAATCATTAAATCGGTTGCTTCCATTAGCGTGTGACGACGCTCGGCATCGCTGAGCTGCAGAGCATCATAGAGGGCCTCTGATGTGTAGGGAATAAAGGGCGCGCTGGCGATCGCATACAGGCGGATCAAGTTAATGCAGGTCCGAATCACCACAGCGGCTTCTTCCTTGTCTGTTTTGAACAAGGCCCAGGGTGCCCGTACATCAATATATTGATTTCCCGCTGTCCACAGGGCATTCAGGGTTTCTGTAGCGCGGCGAAACTCCAGATTTTGGAGATGCTCTCGTAGTTTCGTAGTGAGTTCACGACACGTGGCTTGCAGTTCCACTTCAGCATCCCCCGAGGTGCCGCCCTCAGGCAATGCCGTGCCAAATCGGGAGGCCGTGAATTTAAGAATCCGGTTAACAAAATTGCCCAGATTATCCGCTAGTTCCTTATTTACCCGGTTTTGGAACTGCTCCCAGGTAAAGGCCGAGTCGGCAGATTCGGGAGCACTGGCCATCAGCATGTAGCGCCAGTAATCAGCCGGGGCAATTTCTAGCGCCTGATCTAAAAACACGCCCCGCTTGGAACTGGTGGAAAACTTACCGCCGTAGTAGTTCAGCCAGTTGAAGCCCTTGATGTAATCCGCCATCTTCCAAGGCTCGCGGCTACCCAAAATGGTAGCGGGCCACATGATGGTGTGGAAGGGCAGGTTATCCTTGGCCATGAACTGGGTGTAGTGAACATCATCACTGTCTTTCCACCAGCTTTCCCAGTCGTTACCAGGCTCGTTGCCCCAGGCTTTGGTCGCCGAAACATAGCCAATGGGCGCGTCAAACCAGACGTAAAAGACTTTGCCATCAAAGCCCTCCGCTGGCACGGGCACGCCCCAAGTTAGGTCGCGGGTAATGCCACGACTCTGTAAGCCTTCGTTCAACCACTTGAGGGCGATGGATTTGGTTAACGTGGGCCACTGTGTTTGTTGTTCCACCCAAGCCCGGACTTCGTCGCTGAGTTTGTCCAGCAGTAAGAACAAGTGCTTGGAGGTCCGAACTTCCAGATTCGTGCTACCTGAAATGGTGGAACGGGGATTGATTAAGTCAGTGGGCGACAGTACCTTGGTGCAGTTTTCGCATTGATCGCCTCGAGCTTTTTCGTAGCCGCAGTTGGGACAGGTGCCGGTGACATAGCGGTCAGGCAGGAAGCGATCGTCCTCGAGTGAATAGATTTGGCTAATTTCACGCTCTTCAATAAAGCCATGCTCCGCCAACTGACGATAGAAGTGCTGAGTCAGCTCATGATTTTCAGGCGCGGATGTGCGGCCAAAGTAATCGAAAGAGAGCCCAAAACAGCTATAAATATCTTTCTGCTTTTCGTATTGCTGTTTGCAAAACTCGGCAACGTCTAATCCAGCTTCTAGGGCAGCGATTTCGGCTGGGGTGCCGTGCTCATCAGTTGCACAGATGTAAAGCACTTCTTTCCCCTCCTGACGGAGAAATCGGGCGTATACATCGGCAGGCAACATCGAGCCAACAAGGTTGCCCAAGTGTTTAATGCCGTTGATGTAGGGAAGGGCGCTGGTGATGAGGTATCGCATTCTAGGTCCGTGGACGTCGGTTTTTGGATTGCTATCTAATTATTCTATGTTTGTTGTCCACTGTTCGTTGATGGTTAATAGTTGATGGTTAATGGTTGATGGTGACGGGACTGATTTTGAGCGAAAGGGGACTTGTCTTTACTATCCTCTATCTATAGTCGACTGAACCCGCTCCTACCGTCCATCATCTCTTTAACCCATGACCCAAAAGCCCTATTCCTTGCGGGCAGGCTGAGTGCAAAGCACACGCTACGCGAACGCCAATACTCCATCCCTCCACCAATTCCCCCCTACGGTGTATCGAAATTGTCGCCTTACCGTTCCAACCTGAGATGTCTATACACCGTAGCTCCATCCCCTCATCCCCCCCACGTATTCCCTCAAAAAGGTAGCAATATAGAAAAGCAGGTCTCTCCGGGAGTCGAGGAAATCATCAGACTACCGCCATGACGGTTCTCAATAATCCGTCGTACAGCATCCAGGCCGAGTCCCGTCCCTTTGCCCATGGGTTTGGTCGTGAAAAAAGGTTCGAGAATGCGGTTCTGGATTTCGAGGGGAATGCCAGGACCGTTATCTTCGATTTGGACACATAGGTAGTTACCTTGCTGCTTGGTGCGAATCGTGATTTGGGGGGGAGTACCCGTAGGAGTTGCTTCTTCCAGCGCGTCGATCGCGTTATCAATCAAATTCGACCAGGCTTCGTTGAGTTCGCTACCGTAGGCCATGATGGGGGGGAGATCGGAATCATACTGGCGCTCAATTTGGATGCCGTTTTTGAGCTTGAAGGTCAGTAAACGCAGCGTATCTTCAATCCCCGCATGGATATCGACCTGTTGCTGAGCGGCTTGATCCATATAGGAATAGGACTTCATTGACTGGACCAATGTCGAAATCCGTTCAGCTCCTTCCAGGCCATTTTTTACCATGCACATCACATCAAAAGACAGCGCTAACCAGCGTAAGCCCATATCCCGTAGTTCGGTCGGATCATCGCGCCATGGGGCCAGTAGTTGCTCTAAAACAACTGGGTCAACGTCTCCATTGGCGAGGGGTTCCGCTAATTTCCAGGCATCTTCGACCCCGTACGCTTCCAGCCACTCCATGAGGGCATCTTCCCGTTCTGCCTGCACAATCGGATCATTTTTGGGGCGAGCAATTGTTTCGTAGCCGTGATCGCGCAAGGCTTCCCATTGCTTGGTGTAAGCCTCTTCCATCCGTTGGGCCCCATACACCTGATTCATTCGCTGCAGTTCGAGAATAGCCGGTTTAACATCCTTGAAGGCGCGGACCAGAGCCGCTGCGGGATTGTTAAGTTCGTGGGCCAGACCCGCCGACAAAGTTCCCAAAGCTGCCATCTTTTCGCGGCCTTGAATAAAGGACTGCAGACCTTGCAGTCGCGCACTGACGGTGCGGAAGATATCTCTTTCAAATTCGCGACAGCTATGAAGAATATCCAGGAAGTCCTGGCAGTTGAGCCGATAAAGGTCTGTCTCTGTATCAGCCGTCAAGGTGACAGGTACGGTGTCTTCCGTAAGGACCTGAATCTCACCAAAAAAGGAGGGACTTTCGTGGCGTCCTACGGGAATATCCGCGCCATTGCTGCTGCGCGTAATCGTTGTCTGACCACTGATCTGAATGAAAAACCCTTTGGAGGGTTCGCCTTCACGCACGATTACTTCACCCGGAGCGAGTTGAATGTGCTCGGCGCGATCGCAAATCCAGTCCAAGCGATCGGGGGGCAGCGTCTGGAATGGTTTCATCTGCAATAAAGATTCTCTACAGAGGATGTTTTTAGCCTCTGGATGGGGCTGAATGTCTGCGGTCACGCCAGATACTGTTTGTGCCATATCATCTAGTGCCTTAGTGCGTGCTTAACTGAGCAACGGGTAAAGTTGTCAAGCAAGAAGCGATCGCTTTCTCCTATTTTAGGATGGCTTGATCCCCAGAAATGCTTCCAGTTCCCCCTGTCACGAGAAGCATTTATTTAAGTTGGGAAACTCTGGCGGCTGCCACCATCGACATTTCTCGCTTTGAGGCGATCGCTAAGAAAGAAGTTACTAGATCGGAACGTTGGGTCTCGTGCCCTGATGCCAATCTACAGCGGTATATTCATTTCGAGAAATGCCCTAAGCGCCCTGTAAATCAAGTTTCTTTCCGTATCTTAGCAGTCGTAACTTAATCCCCCGCTGTCGCCGCCCTCTTAAAAAAGGGGCTATGCAAACCTCGGCAACGTATTGCCCCACTTCGCAAGAGGGGTTGGGGGGATCAAGCCTCCATCATGAGTGGTGGAAAACTTAATTTACGCTGTCCTAAGTTGACACCTTGCTTATGGGTTTGCCGCATTGTTCGTTTGCGGGTACGGCCTCACTCATTTTCTTCGGCATGGGCAAGTTTAGATTGGTCATCAATTCGACAAATTGAGCATCCGATTTGAGGGTAAAGGTTTCCCCTGCATGTCTTATGAAACGAGGATTCCAGCGTTTTTCTTCGCCAATTGTCGAGACCGTACGACCACGATAATCATGTCCTGGAAATACCAGGGTGGCATCTGGCAAGGTAAACAGCCGTTGGGTCACAGAGTGATATAAGCAGCTAGCATCACCGCCTTGAAAATCTGTACGTCCACAGCCTCGAATCAACAAGGCATCGCCTGTCAAAATGCGATCTTCATTCACCAGGTAAGCATTGTGGCTATCCGTGTGACCAGGTGTTGCGATTGCGGTAATCGTGACTGTCCCCAGCTCTAATTTCTCGCCATCTTTGAGGTGCATATCAGCACAGGCTGCTTGGGCATGTTCAGGTAAAACACCCAAGCAGCCTGTTAACTTCCGTAGTTGATCAGTTCCTGTAACGTGATCTGCGTGAATGTGAGTTTCGAGGCAATAGCGTAACGTTAACCCTAGCTCCCGGAGCAGCTGCAAATCACGATCAACCTGATCCAGAACTGGATCAACGAGAACTGCTTCTTGGGTTGCCAAGTCGGCAATGAGGTAGGTGCAGGTACTGGATTCTGGGTCGAATAATTGACGGAATAAAATGGATGGACTTGTTTGCATATTGCCGCCTCAGATTGGACTCCCTGGAAACTCAATCGTGGCCTCAAGTTCTCTGATACTCACATTCACGCAGATCACGTTACAGGAACTGATCAACTACGGAAGTTAACAGGCTGCTTGG
>JBCBTQ010000313.1:0-5352 GCA_039818605.1 Cyanobacteria bacterium J06639_14
CGAGCGTACGACTTTGTCTCGCAAGAGATTCGTGCAGCTGAAGACCCCGAGTTTGAGACGTTCTATACCAAGAACATTTTGTTGAATGAAGGTATCCGGGCATGGATGGCACCGACCGACCAGCCCCACGAGAAGTTTGTATTCCCCGAAGAGGTACTCCCCCGTGGTAACGCTCTCTAGTAATTCCTACGTCGGCGGACGCGACCAAGAGTCTACTGGCTATGCCTGGTGGTCTGGTAATGCCCGCCTGATCAATCTTTCTGGTAAGTTGCTGGGTGCGCACGTTGCCCATGCCGGTCTGATTGTCTTCTGGACAGGTGCAATGACTCTCTTTGAGGTCGCTCACTTTGTCCCCGAGAAGCCTCTGTATGAGCAGGGCTTCATTTTGTTGCCTCACTTGGCAACGTTAGGCTGGGGCGTTGGCCCTGGTGGTGAAGTTATCGATACCTTCCCCTACTTTGTAGTCGGTGTCCTTCACCTCATTTCCTCTGCAGTTTTGGGATTGGGTGGTATTTATCACGCTATCCGTGGTCCTGAAACGTTGGAAGAGTATTCTGTATTCTTCTCCCAGGATTGGAAAGACAAGAATCAGATGACCAATATTATTGGTTATCACCTGATTCTGTTAGGACTGGGTGCTTTGCTGTTAGTCTTCAAGGCTACGTTCTTCGGTGGTGTTTATGACGCCTGGGCTCCTGGTGGTGGCGATGTTCGTGTCATTACTAACCCCACCCTCAATCCAGTGAAAATCTTTGGCTACCTCGTAGGGTCTCCCTTTGGTGGTGATGGCTGGATTATTGGCGTCAACAACATGGAAGACATCATCGGTGGTCACATCTGGATTGGCCTGATTTGCATCTCCGGTGGTATCTGGCACATCCTCACCAAGCCCTTTGGCTGGGCTCGTCGGGCATTGGTTTGGTCCGGTGAAGCTTATCTTTCCTACAGCTTGGGTGCCCTGTCCATGATGGGCATCATCTGTTCCTGCTACGTGTGGTTCAACAACACTGCTTATCCCAGTGAGTTCTATGGCCCCACCAACGCTGAAGCTTCTCAGGCTCAGGCTATGACCTTCTTGGTTCGTGACCTCCGCTTGGGTGCCAACATTGGTGCAGCGCAAGGTCCCACAGGTTTGGGTAAGTATCTGATGCGTTCGCCTACGGGTGAAATCATCTTTGGTGGCGAGACAATGCGTTTCTGGGACTTCCAAGGTCCTTGGTTGGAGCCCCTTCGTGGCCCCAATGGTCTGGATCTGGACAAGCTCAAAAATGACATTCAGGATTGGCAGGTGCGTCGTGCAGCTGAGTATATGACTCACGCACCTAACGCATCGATCAACTCTGTGGGCGGTATCATCACGGAAATCAACTCTGTGAACTTTGTGAACCCCCGTCAGTGGTTGGCTAGCTTCCACTTCATTCTTGGCTTCTTCTTCTTGGTCGGTCACCTGTGGCACGCGGGTCGTGCTCGGGCTGCTGAGGCCGGTTTCGAGAAGGGAATTGAGCGTGAAACAGAGCCCGTATTGGCAATGGGCGATCTAGACTAAGCCATAGCTTTTCTAGACTTTTAGCCTGAATAAAGCGCCTCTGTGAGTGACTCACAGGGGCGCTTGTGCTTTTTTGAACCATTTGGTTAAGAGTGCGCTCTGGCGATCGCGATATCCCAACTTGCAATAGAAGCCATACGCCTTTTGGTTCTCTGGCATGACTTCTAAGTGCAGCGCGTTGACCCCAAGTTTCTGACATTCTGCTTCTAAGAAAGCAAAGGTTTGAGTGCCAATGCCCTGGCCTCGATAAGGTTCGCGGAGAAAGATTTCATCCACAAAAGCATCACGACCATGATATTCCAGGCTGTAGCCTAGCGTTATCACAACATATCCAGCAGGTGCATCTTCCGCCATCACCAACCAAATACGACCATACGCCTCGTTATTAATCAGGTCACTAATCGCTTGCCGGGCATTGTCAGATTCAAAGCGATGATTATCAAACTCACAAAATTCTGAGACCAACTGCATCAGTAGATCGAGATGTTGGTTTTGGGCCAAGTCATAGCGGATGTGCATAATACCTGCCTCCCCCTTTGAGGAATCGGTGTGAACATAAAACCTTTACCAGCCAGGGACAGAGTGGACGAAAGAAGCGTAGATAAGCATGGTTTGGAGCACAATACTTGAGCGCCTTTTACACCCCACCGACAGATAAATCGCGGGCTCATCGGTCCCTAAAACTGAAAGTGATTTTCTGGAAAAGCAACGACTTTATCTGGAGACCATTCCAAGAGCTTGATTTTGAGACTGTTCGGCCACATGCGATGCGAAAAAAAAGGCCTGTGGATGTGACCAAGGTCTAGAGAAAGCTAACAACTTCTAGGAGCACGAAGCTGATGAATATGTGGAATCCGTCTGCAGTTAATGTTACTCGCCTCACCGATATAGAGAAATCCTTAATTCAGAGTAAATTACCTCGGGCTAAGGATGGCCAATACTATGCCGATGCCGTATTTGAAGGGGGCGGCGTTAAGGGAACTGCCTTTTTAGGAGCGCTGCGCTGCTTTGATGATGCCGGTATCCAATTGCGCAAGGTCGCAGGAACCTCAGCCGGAGCCATTACAGCAGCCATGGTAGCGGCAGGCTTTTCAGTCAGTGAGTTGGAAAATATCATCGGCCAACTGAACTATGAAGACGAGTTCTTGAGCAAGAAAAAAAGCCCTTTCATTTTGAACGGATCGCCAGAAGATGACTTAAAAAATCCGATCCGTATGCTGACCAATCTCTTAGCCGTCCGCCAGTTGGGACAGTATTCGTCAGCCCCCTTTAAGAACTGGTTGAGCAGACAGTTAGCGGGTCAAGCTCCCACCTTTGGAGCGGTTTCACAGGCGACAGAGGAAAATCCTGCTTGGTACAAACAACGAGCCATTAAAGTTGTGATTTCCGATATCAGCCACGGCGAGATGTTGGTTCTGCCTGATGATTTGCCGCAGGCAGAACAGGCCGGTTTTGATTTAGCGGAAGCGGTGCGCCTCTCGATGAGTATTCCGTTTTTCTTTGAACCGGGCCACTTGGGAGACTCCATGATTGTAGATGGCGGCATCTTGAGTAATTTTCCACTCTGGATTTATGATGCGGAGCCGGGACGTAAACCGAACTGTCCGACCTTTGGCTTTCAACTCGTGGAACCAGATGAAAGTCAAATGCGACAAATTGAGGGCATTGGGGATTTGATTGTGGGGCTATTTGCCACGATGCAGTCGGGACGCGATCGCCGCCATCAGCGCCAGAATGATCAGGGTCGCATCATCGATATCAATACTCTGGGAATTTCGACAACCCAATTTAATCTCACGCACGAGGATAAGAATAATCTCTATCAACAGGGATATGAAAGAACCCGAACGTTTTTGCTCAATGAATGGAGTTGGCAAGAGCATTTGCAGGCTCGGGGCTTTACACCAGAGGAAATTCAGCTTGTCGCCTAACCACTAGCTGCAAGTGCCTTCATGTTGAGTTAGCAATATCACATCAATTCAGCTGAAAGCCTTAGAGGACAATACCTCTGGGGCTTTTCTATTACCAGTTAATGGTATATCAACAAAATAAGAGCAGCACCTGTCATGCCGCGTATTTTAAGTGTCTTCGCGACTGTACTTAGAGATCAACGCCTCAGAGTCAGTCACCTCTAAGTACGCCCCCTACCACACTGATAGTCAGTGCATTCAACAGCCCTTCCAGCACCACTGACTGTCTCTGGCGGTGTTCCTTGGTCGGGGGGCTTAAATTCTGCTGGCAGAAGCAAGACAGCACACAAAGCTAATCCAGACTTAAGCATTGCTTCTCTCCGTATGGTTGAACTGGTGGGGCACTCTGGAGAACACGGGCGCAAATGCTTTCCTCATTCCTTGAACTTCAAAAAATTAAGCATCATTCCGCTGCTGAGTGGACAGCTTTACTAAGTGGCTTAAAGCCTTACCCACCTGACAGAAGCCATTAATCCAACCCCAAATCCTCTCCAGTGCTGCCGCGAACACAATGAAACTTACGGGAATAGTCATCACCAAAATCCATTACGGTGACTCCGCCAAAATCCATTACGGTGAAAGGTAAGAATTGTGCCACAACTTGCAGGTCTCGGGCACTGCAGTTTTCCTTGACATACCTATAGGAGCAATACCGTGACACTGGCTAATGATCCACCAATGGAAAATGACTGGCTGAAGGCTGAACTCCAAGATACGCTCGATGAAGATTATGAACTTGAGCTCGAAGACGCCTTACTCTCCTTAGAGATCAAGAAAATCTATCAAGAGAAGCATCAGGAGACATTGCCTCGCAAGGACTACTTTTTGACTCTGCTCAAGTTACAGGCAGAGCTAATCAAGCTGCATGACTGGGTGCAAGAAACCCAATCAAAGGTAGCCGTCATTTTTGAGGGCCGCGACTCAGCTGGCAAGGGTGGGGTGATTAAACGCATTACGCAGCGTTTGAACCCGCGTGTTTGTCGTGTAGTGGCTTTGCCCAAGCCAACTGAGCGTGAAAGAACCCAATGGTACTTTCAGCGCTATGTTCAGCATCTTCCCGCAGGTGGCGAAATGGTGTTGTTCGATCGCTCTTGGTACAACCGCGCTGGCGTCGAACGGGTCATGGGCTTCGCTACCCCTGATCAGGTAGAGGATTTTTTCCGCGATGTCACTGATTTTGAAAGAATGCTAGTGCGCTCTGGCATCATCCTCATCAAGTATTGGTTCTCGATCGCAGATGATGAGCAGCAACTGCGCTTTTTAATGCGCATTCATGATCCGTTGAAACAGTGGAAATTGAGCCCCATGGATTTACAGTCGCGGGTTCGCTGGGAAGACTACACCAAAGCCAAAGAGGAGATGTTTGCCCGGACCAATATTCCTGAGGCTCCTTGGTGGGTTGTCCCCGCAAATGACAAGAAAAAAGCCCGTCTAAACTGCATTCAGCATCTGCTAACTCAGATTCCATACACTGAAGTCTCGCAGGAAACCATTCAACTCCCCAAGCGAGTGTTCAATACCGACTATGAACGTCATTCACTACCAGAAGAACTTTATATCCCACAGGTTTTTTAGCGCCTCGTAAAGCAAGTTTCCGACCATTCTTCAGGCAGCTTGATCCCCCAACACCTCTTAGTCTAAGAGACATTCCAATCCAGGTTTGGCATAGTCACTTTGGCAAGCAGCCAGCGACAGTGGGGGATCAAGCTGTCCGTTTAGTTACAGCAACCAATTTAATTTACAGAGTATTTAGTCACTTTTAAAAAGTCCACTTGAGCTAGTACCCTGCGGCAAAAATACCACCACTATTCATTTCACCCAACCCCCCTTCCACTA
>JBCBTQ010000314.1:0-5333 GCA_039818605.1 Cyanobacteria bacterium J06639_14
ATCGCCGATGACACGAAGGAAGACCCGTCGGGTGATCTTTGCGTGGAAGCGGGGATGGCGTTGGATGGGGCGTTTGCGGAAACGTCGCGTTCGTCCTTGCTCACCACGGGTACCTTCGGTGACTGTCTGCGATATTTCCTACGCCTTTTTGGATCCGAGGATTCAGTATAAATAGTATGGTTATAGCTTCCTCTTCTGAGCGTACGCCTAAATTCCTTAAAAACCGAGCCGTCCAAAGATTTTTGGAGTCGACTTCGGGGTTGATTGGCTTGGGATTAACGTTATTTATTGTGCTTGCGGCCTTGCTAGCCCCGATCTTGAATCCCTACGATCCGGCCTCCGATCGCGACTATGCTGCCCGACTGCAAGCGCCGAGTCTAGAACACTGGTTTGGGGCTGATGGTTTGGGCCGTGATATTTTAACCCAGGTTTGGTACGGGTTGAGAACTTCGTTGGTCATTGGGTTAGTGTCTGTGCTGATTGGGTTGCTGATTGGCGTAGCGTTGGGGTTAGCGTCGGGCTATTTTCGAAGCTGGATAGAAATCTGTGTGGGTTGGCTGACAGATGTCATGCTGGCATTTCCATCGATTTTGCTGGCGATCGCAGTCGTTACGGTCACTGGCCCCAGCGTTGTTAGTGTCATGTTTGCCGTAGGGATTGTACAAATTCCCAAATTTATTCGGCTCACCCGCAGCATGGTGCTCTCACTACGCGAGCAAGAATTTGTGCAAACTGTTCGTGCCTTTGGGGCAAAGCCGCCGCGTATCGTTTTTTTGCACATTTTGCCTGCTAGCCTCGCGCCCATTGTGGTGCAGGCAACCCTGGCGATCGGCACCTCTACTTTAGAGGCGGCAGGGCTAGGCTTTTTGGGGTTGGGGGCTCAACCGCCCACGCCAGAACTGGGCACCATGCTTTCTGATGCGTTTAAGGGCGGCTATTCGCTGTCATCACCTTGGACCATCATGTTTCCGGGCTTGTTTATTACTGTGACCGTGTTGGCGTTTAATCTATTGGGCGATGGTTTGCGGGATGCACTCGATCCGAAGGGCAGCCGTTAGATAAGTGAGTGTTCTGTTGGGAAAGTCAGCACTATCCAGCGGCGCGGACAGTTGCAAGAAATAGTCAGAATGCGATCGCGTCCTTTTTTAACCATGTGAGTGAGAAATCCCTAGCTCAAATTGTGCAAAACCTTTTCAGCAGAGACTTTGGGCAAAGGGCGGGAAAAGAAGTATCCTTGGCCCTGGTCACAGCCAAGTTTCTTGAGGTAGTCCAACTGTTCTAAGGTTTCAATCCCTTCAGCAATTACCGTCATGCCTAAGTTTTGAGCCAACCCAACAATAGCCTGAATAATTTTGCCCTCATGACGCTTCAGATTTTGGACAAAAGAGCGATCAATTTTTAGAGTATCTACAGGAAAATCATTCAGATAGCGTAGTGATGAGTAGCCAGTACCAAAATCATCTAGGCTCATCTGGACACCAATGGCTCTCAGTTGCTCGAGTCGCTCAGTAATGGTGCAGGCGGTTTCCAACAGTACACTTTCGGTAATTTCTAATTTGAGGCTCGCTGCTGAGAGTTGATAGCGCTCCAAGGCATCTTGAATCCTAAACACAAGGTCAGGCTGAGCAAACTGTCTGGCAGAAATATTAAAGCTCATACTTAAAGCCCGGGGAGTAGCCCAGTTTATTTGCCATTGCCGTAGCTGTTGACAGCCTTCTTCGATCACCCAATTTCCTAGGGGAACCACAAGTCCTGTTTCTTCTGCAATCGGGATAAACTCGTCCGGGGAAATCAGGCCACAACTGGGGTGAAGCCAGCGGATTAAAGCTTCAAACCCTAAAATTTTGCCCGTTTCAAGTGAGACAATTGGTTGATAATACAGCTGAAACGGATGGACTTTTCCGTTGCGCATAGACTTTACAGCACAGCGCAAGTCATGCTCTATTTGTAATCGAGCTAATACTGAAGCATGCATCTTCTGATCGAAGACAACATAGCTTTCTTGAGCATTGATCTTGGCCTGATACATCGCCATATCCGCATCTCGCAGCATATTCTCAAGCTGACAGTACCCTCCCGAAGAATGAACCACGCCAATACTGATCGAAGCCATTATTTCATGGGTGCCAACCTGTAAGGGCGTAGCCAACGCTGCTCGCAAACAATCAACCACTCGACAAGCTTCGGCCGCATCTTTCACTTGATGCAGCAAAATACCAAATTCGTCTCCACCGAGACGGGCAAACAAATCTTGGGGGTTAAGGCAGGGGAGTAATCGCTGTGACAAGGCTTGCAAAAACTGATCGCCTACAGTGTGTCCCAAACTATCGTTCACTAACTTGAAGCGATCGACATCTAAAAATAAAACTGCAAATTCCTTTATCTGAGCCGGTGCATGTAACTGATCATGCTGCTGCTTCTGTAGCCGCAACCGCAACTGGTCGGTAAAAGCATGACGGTTAGCAAGTTTGGTGAGACTGTCATAGAGTGCCTGTTGCCTTAACCGTTCACCAATCAGATGATTCTTGGTGGCAATGCTGGCTAAATGGGCAGCCGTTTTCATGATTTGGATATGGTCGTGGTTCGGTTGACAGGGAATTTGATGAGACAAGGCAAAGGTACCCAAAACTTCACCAACCTTAGAAAAGAATGGAATTGACCAGCAGGCTCGAATATTGTGGGATAAGGCCAAATCGCGGAAGGAGGACCAGAGCGGGTCGGTCGCAATATCATTCACAAAGACAGGCTCACCCCGATAGGCCGCTGTGCCACAAGACCCTGACCGCTCTCCAATAATCAAGCCATTAAGGGCTTGGGCATAATCTTCAGGCAAGCTGGGTCCAATGCCAGATTGCAGTGTATTGGTGGTTTCATCTAGCAACAAAACTGAGCAAAAAGCGCCGGGCAGCTCTTGCTCTAGCAATAAACACAAGCTGTTTAAAATTCGGGATAATTGGGAACCCGCTGCAACTTGTTCAAGCACTTGTGTTTGCGCAATCAGGAGTGCTTCAGAACGCTTGCGCTCAACGGCTGTGCCTAACAAATGGGTGACCACCTGCAAAAATTGATTCGCTTTAGCGGTCAGCGGTTGAGACTGATGGGAATAAATAGTCAGTACACCTAGGGGAAAATTGCGCCCCGACGACAACACATAGCCTGCACCGTGGATATGGCCGGGGAATAACAGTTGCAGTCCATTTTGGCTCGGATCTGGGGAAGGGTTTGCTAATACTACTGGCTCATCGGCACTTAGTAAATGATTCAGTGTGGAATGATCTTGAGCACTAATGGTGCTACAGTCGGAGACGCCTTGTGTGCTGGCAACTCGCTGCAGTTTTTGTCCATCAGATAAGACTTGCCAGTAATCACTACCACTTATCTTTAAGACCCGGGCCACTAGCGTTACTGCTTGTTGAAACAAGTCAACTAATGGAACGTTAGATAACGCGGATTGACTAAGTTGAGCGATCGCGCCCTGGTTTTCAATGCTGGACGAGAGCCGGACAACCTGATCACCAGAAAGCGAACTACCTCGATAGCTAAAATACGACATTACAATTGACTAAACTTTGAAAACATTTAGCAGATCGCGGCCAGTACCCAGGAGCAAAAATGGATAAGTTGTCTACTTGTAGTTCCTTTAAAAAACTCAAGCAGTTACGATCATTGAGCAAAACTTATCAGTTTCGACGCGATTTTATTTACAGTAAAATCCCTGATTTTTTCCTAGAATAAGGTTGTTTCAGCCATTTGGCTTGCTTTATTGCACACCCTATCAATGATTGAATACCAGTTATAGTATTTAGCAAATTTTGAATTAAAATCATGCCAAATACTTCCTTGTTAAGCCCTATTAATAATAACTGAAGACTGCGTAGCTGGACTGACGCAAATGAGTATGCCTACTCCCAGGTTAGTGGTGGCGTTGTTGACAACGGCAGCGATCGCACTCAAGCTATGCTTGCCTTGGTAGATAGAGCGTAACGACTATCGTCCTATGGTGAAAGTCTTTAACCTGTTTGGGACAACAACACTGTTACTGTTTTCGTTCAGTCCGGCTGTTCGAGCTGAGTTACTGTTCGATCGAGGGCTACCTGCCGATCACATCAATGACTCACCAGGAGAAACGCGAGCCAATCTTCGGTGGACAGGAGGCTTTGATAATCAAAATTTCTATGGCGACGACTTTGTCATTGGTGAGGTGGGCGATCGCTACGTGATCAACCATATCCGCACCTGGGCTGTACTGGGCTATCGAGAAGAGGGGCCAGCGAAACCCGATGAGATGGGCGATTGGTTTAGCCAGGTGAGATTGCTGGGAGGGCTACCTGCTGACGAGTATCTCCCACTGCTGGCCTCTGGAAACTTGAACTTGAATGCCAGCACGACAGACAACCCCAGTGTGGTAATTAGTCGGGTCACATATCCTGATGAAGCAGGGTCTTCGTATAACAACTTTGGGCCGCGCACAACCCTTTGGCAGATTGACTTTTACAATCTCAACTGGGTTGTAGAAGGGGGCACTCGATACAACTTTTCTGTGCAGGGCATGGGTCGCCAGTTCGAGGGAGAAGACTATTTTCATGCCTGGTACAACCATGCAACAAGCGCTCAGTTTGACAGTGTGCCGCAACAGGGAGCTGATGATTTGATGCTGGTTTTCAGCAGTGGTGGTGAATTTGTCCGCATTGCAGAGGCTGAAGAACACTGGGATAAGCCAACGGATATCAACATTCAAGTCTTTGGTGAACTTTTCGAAGCAGATTCTCCAATCGTGAATAGTTCTTCAGAGCCATCGATCGTGAGTGTGGCTCGGGCACTGTGTGATGCAGATCTATTGACGGGGCGGAATTGCCAAAGGGCAGTAATCGAAGCAGAACAAGGCCGCTTAGATCGGCGATCGCAGCTCCTTCGTGATGTTGTAGATGAGGCGACCGCGCGCTTCCGACGTGAATACGATATTCCTCCAAATGTAGATGTGCAGATTGGATTTGAGGGGCCACTGAATGAAGTTGCTTTAATGCAGTTACATGACCTGCTCGATCAGCTTAATCAAGCAGGAGCACTGAGCGAACGAGTTTATGCCCAACTGAAAGCTGATCTAGATGGAGGCCAGATTGCCATAGCATCAGATTTGTACAGACTCGCTTTAGATCGAATGCGTTTATTTGAAGCGTTAGAACCTGCCAGAGTTTCACCAACTCTAGATCAATTTTATGACGTAGACATCATTTCGGCTGGAAGTCGTACTGATTTATTAGCAGCGCTTCAAGAAGGAAGTCTAGACGATCCGATTGAGTTTCTTCAATATATTGATCAAGCGGTTGTGTTTG
>JBCBTQ010000315.1:0-5277 GCA_039818605.1 Cyanobacteria bacterium J06639_14
TAGCCGTTGCTCTCCCACTAAGGCGTCAGGGGGTTGGCCGTGGCGTCATTGAAAAGCTGCTCGAAATTGCTCAGCATCAAAGTCATCAAGAGGTTGTTTTGGCAGCCCAGCATCATGCGGTTAGATTCTATGAAAAGTTGGGCTTTCAGCAGGAGGGCCAACTTTTTGAGGCACTGGGGATTGATCACATCATGATGCGGAAAGAGCTGAACTAAGAGCGTTTCGTGGTTGGGGCTGCTGCTAGCGCGAGTTTTGTGAGAATCGGCGGTGAAATAAACGGACTTTGGCAGCGATGTAGAAAGGAATCTGATAATATTCGCCGAGAAGCCATAACACAAGGCTTAAGTGAGCAACTAGCACGAGCAGTGCCCAGAACGTTGAAAACGGTATCTGGGAAGATGGTGACAGGGGCGGAAAGATAAAACCAGCTAGCCAAACTAAGCTAGGAGGAAGGACCACCAAGACGATGGCCGTGAATGCTACTAGGCCAGAAACATCTGCACTTCTGTTAGCATGAACCACACGCCAACGCTGGCCATTCCAAGCCCATGTGATTGATTGGGTACTATCCACAACCTGGACCTGTTGCTGTTTGAGGTCAACCGATAGGATGTGACGACAAAAGTTGCAGGCAAAGGCTTCGGTAAGTATCAATGAGCTTATCTGTCCATGACGGCATACTGGGCATGGATAAGAATCACCTAGTTCGAGCGGACGCTGAGCTTGGATAGCCATTGCAGTTTTCTAGAAAGAAGGCAATTGGTCGGCAAGGATACTCCCTTAGATTTTGACGCATCATTGTCAGGAGCGGGCTCAGTACGTTCAGTCTTTTAAGAAATGTCGCTAGGAAACGCCGAGTGGTCCTCCTGAACCCACTACACGAGGATGATCTTTACCTTGATATTCAAAAATGACAAGGGGTTCCTGGGATGACAGATCAATTGACTTCACACGAATTTGTCCCCCAGCCAGCAAGTCTCCTGCAAACAGATGACGACTTGTTCTACCATCAGATTCACGTACAATAACGGCGACGCGATCGCCCATCTGTACCACGCCTGTTAACTCCAAAGACTGCATCGGGTCTCGAGGCGATGTATAACTCGTTGGCACCGAGGGAATCGCTACTGGGGTATTAGCAACCGGGATAGTAGGTAATGGAGGAGGCAATGGTGCCAAAGTTACCGAGGGGACAGGAGGCAGATCTACCGTTCCAGAGACGGCTGTTGTCGGTAGTGGCTGAGAGGCATCAGCATTCACATTGCTTGAATTAGGATGGGCCGTAGCAACTTCTGATGAAGCCGAGCTAGTTTCAGTTGTGGGTCTGGGAGCGGCCTGGAGCACCGATGAAAAAGGATCAGGTCGCCCTGTTCCCGGTAAATCGGCCAGATGTTCTTCAGCCGAGGGAGTCGCGATCAGTAGACTATTAGGACTACCAGCATCCTGGAGCTGCGCGGACAAGGGACCTACAGAAGATTCCAGAGGCTCTACCCCATTTGCTGTTTGGGGCTTCCGAGGTTGAGAACTATCACTAGCTAGGCGGACTTCTTGGCCGGAGAGAACACGCAACGCACCTCCCACGGCTACAGCCATGATGATGACCCCGAGCATTACCCATTCGGGCGGTCGGCGTAACGCGGCAATTTTCATCGTTTTCAACTCCTCACGAACAAACTCCCCGTTATTGCGTTTAAGAATAGCGAACTTCCTTAAATATGGTTCATGTGATCCGCTGATTGATTGTCTATTCGTAAGAAAATATTCGGTGCCGTAGCCAATGCTTTTCACGACCCTATCGATTCGTCACGACCTTCAACAGAAAAGTCATTTCAGACCGCATCCGAATGGCTTATCCCCATTCTGGGATATAGGTGGTACCAGTCGAGACGCGACATGTCGCGTCTCTCAATTAGGAGGTAGGTAACCGGATTTAGGATCAGAGCAAGTCTCGGCGAGCCAGATCGATTAATATTTGAGGCGATCGCGCCCCTTGTTCCGGGTGGCACTCTTCTCTATGTAAGCAATGATCTGGTTTGCTACATCAATCCCCGTTGTCTTCTCAATACCTTCTAAGCCTGGAGAAGAGTTCACCTCAAGCACCACGGGACCTCGCTTCGATTGCAGCAAATCAACGCCAGCTACTTGTAATCCCATGGCTTTAGCTGCGCGCACAGCCATGCTCCGTTCCTTCGATGTCAGATTCACCTGAGTTGCCGAGCCACCACGATGTAAATTGGAGCGAAACTCGCCAGGAGCGCCTTGGCGCTTCATCGCCGCAATAACCTGATCCCCAATTAAAAAACATCGAATATCGGATCCCTCGGCTTCCTGAATGTATTCCTGCACCAAAATGTTGGCATCTAAGCCCCGAAAGGCCTGAATTACCGATTTTGCCGCTTGATAGGTTTCGGCCAAGACAACCCCAATACCCTGGGTGCCTTCTAGCAGTTTGATGACCAGTGGAGCTCCTCCTACTAACTCAATCAGCCCATCAATATCTTGAGTCGAGTGGGCAAATCCGGTTACGGGTAGGCCAATTCCTCGGCGGGCCAGAATTTGTAGGCTCCGCAATTTATCACGTGATCGCGAAATTGCTTGAGATTCATTGGTTGTGAATACTCCCATCATTTCGAATTGGCGCACCACGGCTGTTCCATAAAAGGTATGGGAAGCTCCAATTCGGGGAATAATGGCGTCGATCTCTTTTAATGGCTTGCCCTGATAAAGCACTTTGGGGCGGTGAGACGTGATGTTTATGTAACAGCGCATGGGATCAATAACACGCATATGATGCCCCCGCTTCTCGCCTGCTTCGATAAGGCGGCGTGTGGAATAGAGAGCGCTGTCGCGAGAAAGAATAACCATCCTCATGACGAACTAGGCTCATCCACCGGAATAGCGCTGATGAGCTAGGGAATCAGAGGGACTCATTAAGTATGAACTGCCTGGATCCACCACAAAACGGTGCCGAACGGCTTCCCGTCCTAGCAGCATGCGAAATCCCATCACATCCCGATTTGCCAGTGTCAACTCGATGGGCCATCGTTGTGCTCCCAGAGAGGCATAAGTTCTAATCACTGGCCGATGTTGCGTGCCTCCTGATGAGTTCCGAATATCCCGTTGATCTAAAACCGGAGCTGTCGCCTCAATCGTGAAACTTGTGTCCCGCTGTATGGGATGCACTCGGAAGTACACCATTAGATGATCTTCTTGTTTGAAGTACTCGAGGTCGAATGCATGTAGGGCAGAGGTTCTAGCCCCAGTATCGACTTTGGCTTTGACTTGGTAAATTCCCAATTCAGGGAGCGAAAGCCATTCGCGCCAACCTACCATCGCTCCTACTGGAGCAGAGAATATGTTCTCAGAAAACAATATCATCTCTAGCCTTTGCAGTCTTATTTCATGCTACAGAGCAATGCATTGGTGCTACCGTCCCTTTGGCAGAACTTAATCCAGTCCGAATTTTGCTGGTTTGTACTCCATAGTTCATCCAAGAATACAGTTGGGTAAGTTACAATTGTTAAGATTTTGTTTATAGTCTTAGACATTTCCATCCGATCCTAACGATCTTGTTCCAGTCATTTCCCACCAACTGATTTCCTAGAAAACCATGACCCTCCCTATTCGCAACGTTGCCATCATTGCTCACGTTGACCACGGCAAAACTACGCTCGTAGACGCACTCCTCAGGCAGTCCGGCATTTTCCGTGAAGGGGAAGAGGTTCCCGACTGCGTGATGGATTCGAATGACATTGAGCGAGAGCGGGGCATCACCATTCTCTCTAAAAATACGGCAGTTCGTTACCAAGACACTCTCATCAACATTGTGGATACACCTGGCCACGCCGACTTCGGCGGTGAGGTCGAGCGGGTATTGGGAATGGTTGATGGCTGTATTTTAATTGTGGATGCCAATGAAGGCCCTATGCCGCAGACACGCTTTGTTTTGAAGAAAGCGCTGGAAAAAGGGCTACGTCCTATCGTTGTACTCAACAAGATTGATCGTCCCCAGGCTGATCCCTATGCTGCGATTGATAAAGTCCTTGACTTGTTTATTGAGTTAGGGGCTGATGATGATCAGTGCGAATTTCCTTACCTTTATGCTTCAGGTTTGTCTGGCTTCGCTAAAAAGGAGCTAGACGATGAGAACAAGGATATGCAGCCGCTCTTTGAATCGATCCTTGATCACGTTCCACCCCCCATTGGTGATCTGGATAAGTCCTTTCAATTGCAAGTCACGACACTGGACTATTCCGAATATCTGGGTCGCATCGTGATTGGGAAAGTCCACAATGGCAAGATTGGTGTGGGCCAACCCGCGATCTTGATGACTCGTGAAGGCAAACAGGTAAAGTCTAAAATCACCAAGCTTTTGGGTTTTGAAGGACTACAGCGGGTAGAAATTGAGCAAGCAACTGCGGGGCAGATTGTGGCGATCGCGGGCTTCGCTGACGCTAACATCGGCGAAACCATTGCCTGCCCCGATAATCCTGAAGCACTGCCACTCATTAGCGTGGATGAGCCAACCCTGGGGATGACCTTTGCGGTCAATGATTCCCCCTTTGCTGGCAAAGAAGGGAAGTTTGTCACGTCGCGCCAGTTACGCGATCGCTTAATGCGGGAGCTAGAAACCAATGTCGCTTTGCGAGTCGAACCCACCGACTCACCGGATCGTTTCTCAGTATCTGGTCGAGGGGAATTGCACTTGGGTATTCTCATCGAGAACATGCGGCGTGAGGGCTACGAGTTCCAAGTTTCGCAGCCGCAAGTGATTTTCCGCGAGGTCAATGGTCAGCCGTGTGAGCCTTACGAGCTTCTCGTTCTGGATGTCCCCGAGGACGGCGTCGGTGGCTGTATGGAACGCCTTGGACAACGGCGGGGTGAAATGCAAGATATGCGCGTGACTGGTAACGGTCGCTCCACTTTGGAATTCGTCATTCCAGCTCGTGGCCTGATTGGTTTCCGGGGTGAATTTATGCGCCTGACTCGTGGTGAAGGGCTCATGAATCACAGCTTTCTCGAATACCGTCCCATGACCGGTGAAGTAGAAACGCGTCGCAATGGCGTGCTGATTGCCTTCGAAGAAGGCACAGCAACATTCTACGCTTTGAAGAATGCCGAAGATCGGGGCGTTTTCTTCATTACGCCTGGAACCAAGGTCTACAAGGGCATGGTTATTGGTGAGAACAATCGCCCTCAAGACCTGGAATTAAACGTCTGTAAGACGAAGCAATTAACCAACCACCGCTCGGCTACAGGCGATGAATTGGTTCAGTT
>JBCBTQ010000316.1:0-5245 GCA_039818605.1 Cyanobacteria bacterium J06639_14
GGAGCGAGACGAGCCATAAGATGAACCTCTAGGATGGCTCTAAATGGTAGCCTCATTTGCGCCAAGCACAACTAGTAACCTCCAAGATCCCAGTGTTCGCGACCTTCTCACAACACTCAATGGCGTCAACCAAGACCTTTCAAACGCTGATCTGCGTGGTGCAAATCTCGCCGGTGCCCAACTCCATCGCGCCAATTTAAAGGGAGCTAATCTCAATGGTGCTACCCTACGAGGCGCTGAACTCCATGGGGCTAACCTCACCAAAGCTCAGTGCATTGATACTGACCTCACGGGTGTTTACCTCACGGGTGCTTGTCTGGATGGATGGAACATTGATAGCACCACGATTCTCCAAAATATTGACTGTCAGTACGTCTACTTGCGAGAACACCCCAACGCCCACGGCGATCGCGAGCGCCGTCCTCACAATCCTGACAAAGACTTTCAACCCGGTGACTTTGAGAAACTCTTCAAAGAGCTGAACAGTCAGGTTCAAATTCTCATTCGTAATGGTATTCAACCTGAAGCCTTTGCCGCAGCATTTCATCAGTTGATGGAAACCTACACCGACATTACCCCCGACTCGATCCGGGGTATTGAGAAACGAGAAGATGATGTTCTTCTCACCGTGCAAACCTCAGAGAATGTTGATAAAGGCGCGGTCGAGCAAGCTTTTGAGGTGGGTTACCAAGCGCGTGTGGACCTCCTGAGTGACCAAGCTACTAGAAGCCTCAGTTTAGTGAACGTTGAGCAAGGGGCTTTGATTCGCCGTGTTGAGGCCCACTATGAAGTTCAAATCCAGATAAAAGAAGCGGAGATTTCAGGTCTTAAAGAAGCGATTGACCGGGTTCGAACAGAGCGGGAAGCGGAACGACGAATCCTGATTCAGAAATACGAAGCTGAGCTAGCTGCCCTTAAAGAAGACTATCAAGACTCCATGGATGAGTTGACGCAGGATTACGAAAACAGAGCTGCGCAACTTGAAGAAAAGTACCAGGTCCAATTGCAGCAGCAGCAGACCTATGTAACCGAAATTCGTGAACTCTTCAAAATTGCCCTAGAACGACAGATTGTAATTAAAACTGAGGCAAGTGCCATGAACCATAGCAACAATCCCAACACCACTACAGGGGATGGGAGTTTTTATGCCGGGGGTGATGTCAATCTTACCGGCAGCACCCTCAATTTGGGCGAAATCAGCGGTCAGGTCAGCAATCAGATCAACCAACTGCCTGATGCAGCTCTCAACCCAGACCAACCCAGCCTCAAAGACTTGCTCACCCAGCTCAAAACAGCTGTTGACCAGGACACCGAACTCAGCGATGACGAAAAGGCTGAAGCCCTCGGCGAAGTTGCCAAACTGGCCAAAGCTGGCACTAATCCCAAGGAGGGAGCGATGCAGCGAATGGCAAAACGAGCTACTGCTACCCTCAAAGCCATTGCCGCAACCCTAACGGATGCTTCCAAATTGGCGGCTGCTTGCAAAACGCTGATCCCCGCGATCGCCGTTCTATTCTAATCGCTTCTAATCGCTTCTGTTAGGAAGTCCGCTTAAACCCAACCCGGTGCATCGGTCGCGACTACCCGCTTCAAGTCTGGCATAATCTCCACCGTGTAGGCGAAGGGAGACCCCCCTGAACCAATCTGTGTTAGAGCTGTGCCGTCCGGGCGGCGGGGCGAAAAGAAGGACTCAGCACTGACTAACAGATTGCCATTGGTAGCGATGTCGAGGTCGTTGATGATGAGGGAATTGCTGTTGCCACTGCTGAGGACAGCGGAGAGATACGCAGCACTTAAGAGTTCACCTGTAGAGGGATCAACCTGTCCTAGAACCGATACTTTAGCGCCCCCACCCTGGCCATAACTCCTCAACCAGGACTGCTCAGCATCATTACTGACGCGACGGAAATCTTCCGAAGGACTGCCTTGGGTGCCGTCAACACTGAACACAGCATATAAATCCTCACCATCCCAAGCAAGACCCAGTCCACGACCATCGGTTCCGGTCGTCTCATAGTCAGTCCGAATCCAATTATTGGCAGAATTAGCACTGTCGAAACTAGCGATGATGGGATTTTGGTTGTTGCTAGAGACCTGATTAGTACCAATGTAGATAGTCTGAGTGCCAATGCTGATGCTAGCGGCACCACTCGCCGCAATCTGCGCTTCGTCATTGGACCCTGTGAACTTTGCCACATCGTCCAAAATAGAGACTTGGAAGGCGTCAGAATTTCCTGGCGGTTGGGGGTTGGCATCCCCAGGTGGTTCAGGCTCAGGATTTTCAGGTGTTTGAGAATCAGCATCGTTGGGCAATTCTGCATCAGTCTCACTAGGAGATTCCGCATCAGGCTGATTGGCAGTCTGCTTAAAAAGTTGCTTGCCCAAAGGAGTTGTTATCCACGTCTCATCAGAATCAATGAGGTCAATCACTGATGTAACTTGCCCAGTGGCTCCTTCTAAACTAAAAATCAGGTCATTGAAGTCACCATCAGAACCAGAATCGAACCGTAAATCCTCCATCGCCAAAAGTCCGGGGCGAATTTGACCGATGTGAGTTTGCCCATCGGGGTTAGCAGCGGCAATGGAGAAGAGTGGTCGCAAACTGCCTTCGGCATACGGATTGTCAAACACCTCTTGAATACTGCCATCAGGCACAAGTATGACCGCAACTGAGTCCTCAGGTGCAAAGGTAAAGGTCTTGCTGCCAATGGCTTTCCCCGCGTTGCGGTTAATCTCACCCAACTCGCCACTCAGCGCGGCTTTCTCGATAGCATCGTCAATAACTACATAGCCTTCAACGGAGTTGGTCAGAGCACGACGAGCCGCTTCTTGAATAAAGTCTGTAGAGCCAGGGGTTAGTCCTTCCATGCCATCCAGGCTAAAGAGGGCCACTTGGCTCTCGTAACCACCACCGTCGGCAACGAACTCCACCGTAATTTGCCCACTAGCGTCCACTGAAAATAGGCCCGGTTCCAAGTCAGCATGCTCGACTCGTAAACTCTGCCCCTCCCAATTCAAGAGGGCGGCATCGTCTTCAGCCTGGAGCGTGGCGATTTCGTCGAGCGTGAGGCGATCGCCCATGACCAGGGCAGCAAACAATGCCCCTTCATCCCCAGGGGTATCCACCGAATTAATTTGATCATCCAGGAAATGCCCCAACTCTTCCAAAATCACTCGTGTGAGCTGGTCGGGCTGTGACAAGAGTTCCTGGGCCAGAAAAATGGTGTCAGACTCGGCAGCATAGGCCCCTTGGGCATTTAGCACAGCCGCTGGCAAGACTTCAATCTGGGGTTGTTGTTGACCACTTAAGAGTTGGTCCAAGACGTTTTGAGCTTGTGAGCCTGGCGCTTGCCTGCCTAAAGCTAGGTTTATAGCTTCTCTGTTTGCGGACGATCGCGTGAACACCTCCAGTTTTTCCAAAGACATCTGCCATGCTTCCGCCCAGGATTCTCCCCCTAGTAACGGATCAGATGCGGTGCTTAAGATGGGTTCACTACCCAGCAATGGCGACGGCGCTAGGGTTGCTTGAGTTTCCCCATGTGAGGCTACCAAGCCATCACCGACAAGACCCTGTTCTTGGTTATCAATGTCGTCTAAGGATGGTAAAGGTGATAGGGCTAAGGGCTCTGTCGTGATCTCTGGAAAACTAAAACCTAAGGAATCATCCATCAAACCTCCATGAGATGGTACTTCTACCGTCTCATAGGGCTTAAACTCAGCTAACATGAGCATCTCCTGTTTGTAGTGCGTGCTTGATGGTAGATTCGGACCCGTGGCCGCATAAAATTGGCCCGCACAAGCTGTACGGACTAAATTGGATGAGCCTTTTGGAAAACTCTGATTTTGCGCGTTACAGAAGAAGCGTGACCATCACTCCTGACTGAATTCAAACGGTTCTATTGAGTCAGGCCACAGGAACAGCGCTCTTGATTTTTGACGATATGCTAAGAAGTTGGCACAACACTTGAGCCGCAGCCTTCGGTACAACTACGGCATCAAGAAAATTCAGTACGATCACGGCTTTGAGCAATCAGTGTAGTGAGCAATCGCCATAATCCCTGTATTTTTTGTGAATATGTCCTTTACGTTGCAGGAGCAGCCCGTAGCAGTACTGAGTGAGGACAAATCCATCACTCCATCATTCCGAGTTGTGGCGCTGTCTCGCAGAAACGGTATCGTATTGTCCCGCAATTTTTTTAACTATCCAACGCTCCATTGACCAAAGCATTCAACCCATACACCTGACGGCTACCGGCTAACGCCACCAGCGTCACTTCCCGTTCATCCCCCGGCTCAAAGCGTACAGCGGTTCCGGCAGGAATATCCAAGCGCATACCTTTTGCTTGGGCACGGTCAAATTGCAAGGCTGTATTCACCTCAAAGAAGTGAAAGTGAGACCCGACTTGAATTGGGCGATCGCCGGTATTCGCAACAGATAATGTTACTGTTTCGCGCCCTGCGTTGAGTTCAATATCACCGTCAGCTGGCAGTAGTTCTCCTGGAATCATTTGGGGGCTCCGTTGTTGTGGGTGGGTGGGTGGTTAATTGTCGGGGCGAGGCATTGGGGCAAAGAGTTTTGTGACGAATTCAGGGGATACTCATCCAATGCCTCGCCTGTGCGTTTTTTGTTGTTTGTTTTTTGATAATGGTGGGTGGGTGGCAGCCGGGGCGGGCTTTGGGCGCAGGTTTCGTGTTTTCTGACTAAAACACAGGCTGACCCCGTCCCTACGAGTCTGTTCCGAATTCCGAATTCCATTCCAAATGCCCTCTGCCACGCTCAAGCGATCGGATTATGCACCGTCACCAGCTTCGTCCCGTCTGGAAACGTCGCTTCTACCTGAACCTCATCGACCATTTCCGGAATGCCTTCCATGACCTCATCACGGGACAGGAGAGTCGTGCCGTAGTGCATCAGGTCGGCAACGGTACGGCCTTCGCGGGCTCCTTCCAGAATGGCTGCGGAGATATAGGCGACGGTTTCAGGATGGTTCAGTTTCAGACCTTTATCTTTTCGCCGTTCTGCCAGTAGGGCAGCAGTGAAAATTAGCAGCTTGTCTTTTTCTTGGGGCGACAGTTGCATAAATGCGCAAACCTCCGACGTCGTGTCTGACGATACGCTGAAATTATGTCACTGACTGTATGAAATTAACCGATTTTTACATGTAGAGGTAACTACTCAGGCTTAACAAAACCCAAATTTTTTCAAGGTTGTTTGAAAGATTCGGTATGGTCAACTTGTTGCGAC
>JBCBTQ010000317.1:0-5212 GCA_039818605.1 Cyanobacteria bacterium J06639_14
GATATAGTCATAAGGCACACCAGCCTACCTCTGTAGACGAACTAATTTCGCGAAGTAGTTGCCATCAGCATTTCGATGTCATATTGACCGCAAGGAGAGAGCTAAATTTGCCCCAATTTAGTCAGTTATCTCTCAGGCTCGTTGCCCCTCTGTCGCCTTCACACATAGAGCGTCAACTCTTTTGCGTCAAGGCGTTTCATATCTGGAAGACCAACGTTATGACAGCCGCAAACTTACTGATGGCGGCCTACTTGGAAAGATGAACGAGAATTTTAGGTTAGTCGTTAGACTTTAGACTTTAGTTTGAGGGAACGGATTTGAGGAAGGCTAACAGAACGGGTTGCTCCCTCAATAAAATTAATCCTGAATTAGCGTATTTTCCCTACCGCACAATTACTTAAAAAGCTCAGAAAATGATACAAATAACCAAATTGGTTTGTTTTTAGGTGCTCTAGCCCACTGTTCTGACAACTGAGGAAAGCACCTTCAAAACACTGCTAAGCAAGCGTTATAGGGTTCTAAGGACTGGCTAGGCAGCTCCGGATGAAAAACTCAAATCAAGTCTCCACCTCAATTCAGTTGGTTAAGAAAAGTTAGCAACAGATTTGCTTTTGTTTATGACCTTCCGTGTGAGACGCTCTTGATGGATGCCTGAATTTATTTTGAGGTCTGCGTAATTGCGACTAAGGTCTAGTGGTGATCAAGCGGTTTGATGTGCTTAAGGCTAAGTTCTTACACGTAAGTAGATTTTGGGAGAAGGTATCAAGTTCAATTTGAAGAAAGCGTGATTACGCCTGAACTATTGATGATTTAAGAATCCGACAAAAGTCTAATAACTAAATTTATTTGGAATTCGTTA
Organism: Cyanobacteria bacterium J06639_14; assembly: GCA_039818605.1. Classification (GTDB taxonomy): domain Bacteria; phylum Cyanobacteriota; class Cyanobacteriia; order Phormidesmidales; family Phormidesmidaceae; genus SIO1E4. The sequence continues at coordinate 860 of JBCBTQ010000317.1, forward strand.
ATCTTGCCCCTATGTTGCTTTATTCAAGCTGAAATGGTCTGCTTCGCTTGAATTCGTTATTCCTAAAAACTGCGGAGGTTAGAGGTAAAGCCTATGGCAAGGTTGGACTATTTTGCGCCAGGGGTTTACGTCGAAGAAGTCAATCGTGGGAGTCGCCCGATCGAGGGATTACCTACCGCGATCGCGGGATTCGTTGGCTTTACAGAAGATGTGCGGAATGGGGCGCAACTGTATCGCCCTATGATGGTGTCCAACTGGAATCAATACTTGGAGTATTTTGGACGCCCTAACTCCGATGGTTTCACTGATTTTGGAGCCTATCTCCCCTTCTCTGTCTATGGCTGGTTCTTGAATGGCGGAGGACGGTGTTGGGTAACCAGTATTGGCACGCGTCTGCCAGGTACTCCCACCCCTGATATTACCGATAGTGGCACCGATTTAATGAACCGGCGCGATCGGCCCACCTTGAGGTTTTCTTTAGTGGGGCAAGCCTCTTCTCGCCTCAATGCTGCTGCCAATGGAACCAATGGTGGTAGTCGTACGCTCAAAGTCCAAATCCTCAACGGTGAACCAAAAGCACCTGCACCCGTTGCTACGGTTGCAGAGGGTGAAGGCGAGGACGAAGCTCCAGCTAGCACCACCACTATCAATATCAACACAGGCGAGTTTTTCACGGTGTTGGTGCGCCAGGGAGACGAAACCCTGGAGCGCTTTGAAAATCTCACCATGAACCCGCAAATTAATGCTGAAGTTGCGGACTACGTGGTAGAAGCCCTGAGCCAGTCCAATTATGTTTTGGCAACCGATCTTGCCAATGCGGGTAGTATTCTTGCCCGTCGCCCCGCCAACGGGATCTATGAAATCAGCCCTCCCTTACCTGTCGCTACCCAAGAAGAACTACCAGTTCATCTCGAAGGTGTCGGCAACGATCGCACAGGAATCCGAGGCTTATTTGAAATCGACGAAGTTACAATCGTCGCCTGTCCTGACCTCATGCGAGTCTACGAAGCCGGTTTAATGGATATTGATCAGGTTCACTCGGTTATGGATCTGATGATCGGTATGTGTGAAGCGGCCGCGGCAGGCGACATTCCCAATCCCCCGAACCGAATGGTGGTCTTTGATCCGCCCTCTGATCGGGTGAAACCTCAAGATGTCAGCACTTGGCTCTCCGAAGAGTTCAACCGCCGCTCTCAGTTTGCGGCCCTCTACTATCCGTGGATTGAAGTCCCCAACCCCCGCAATGCTGTTCGCCCTATTGCTGTCCCGCCCTGCGGTCATGTCATGGGCGTTTGGGCCCGCACCGATGAGACCCGAGGCGTCCATAAAGCACCTGCGAATGAAGTCCCTCGCGGGGTAACTGGACTAGCCTACAACTGCAACTTTCGGGAGCAAGAGCAGCTCAACCCAATTGGGATCAACTGTTTGCGTCCCTTCCCCAATCGTGGCATTCGTATTTGGGGAGCCCGGACATTGGTCGAACCCGATATCACCGATTGGCGGTACATCAACGTCCGTCGATTGATGAGCTACATCGAAAAGTCCATCGAAATTGGGACCCAGTGGGTTGTCTTTGAACCCAACGACGAAGATCTCTGGCAGCGCGTTAAGCGGGTCGTTAGCAATTTTCTGACCGAGCTTTGGCGACAGGGAGCGCTCATGGGTAGCAGCCCCGAACAAGCTTTCTATGTGAAGTGTGATGGCGAGTTAAATACGCCAGACACCATGATCCTCGGGCGGTTGTACATCGAAATTGGGGTCTGTCCTGTACGTCCAGCCGAATTTGTGATCTTCCGTATCAGCCAATGGTCGGGACAAGACGAAGGCTAAGCGCTGATAACCAATATTCCACCGTAGGGGCACAAGGTCTTGCGCTCCTACGCATATCCCAACCGATTCTTATGAGGTGCCCCTATGGCAGAACCCATTTTTACCACCCCGGCGTCAAGCTATTACATCGAGTTTGATGGCTTTACCGACGCTGAAATCAAAAGCATGGCGCAACTTTCCTATGAAGCGAAAGTGACTGGCAATGCTAAAGCGATTACCTCCACCAAACGTGGCAAAACTGCTCGTCAAACTACCTCTGGTGGTTATGACTCCAGCCCTGCGATGACTCTGGAAGTCTACATGTGTGACGATCCTCGCAGTGCTAGTTTTCAGCTCTACAACTGGTTTCAGGAATGCCTCCCGGCCAGCGATGGTGGTCGTAGTAACTGGGCCAGCAACCGTCGCACAGGCTCTGTTGTTGTCTATGACCCCCAAGACAAAGAAGTCTTGCGCTGGAACCTTTATCGAGCCTGGATTAAAAAGTACTCCATCTCTGATCCCGATGTGACTGGACAAGACCTGGCCGTTGAAACCTTTGAACTGGTTGCAGAGCACATTGATAAGGTCGTTTCCCTCTCCAGTTCCGGTAGCAGTGCCTCCGATCAGCGAGCCTTGCTAGATGTGACGTATGCATAAATTCGATTTGGAGTTTTATGGGGTGTAGCCGAGGCGGATTTTGAGTTGGAGGGACTGTTTTTGCGTTCGCGTCTCTTCTACCCTCTACCCTCTACGAGGCTACAGACACAAAATCTTGCGTCTCTTCCACCCATCTCCCTTCCACCCATTTAATTCAGGAGTAAATCAACATGGTTGCAGCAGGTACCTTCGCTTACGACACCTCGAGGATGGAATACCTTACGGTTAGTCGTTTCTACTTTGAATACGATGCCAGTACGCGATTACTGATCTCCAAATGTAGCGGCGTTTCTGTTTCTATCGATCCGGCGGCAGAGGGGCAGCCCATTGGTGTGGGTAAAGGCATCGTAACGCAGACCCAGATCACGCCTAGCGGTGTCACCTACGAAAATATGACCCTGGAGTTCGTGACGGCTCGTGAAAACGATATCCTGTTGAATTGGTATCTGGATTGCCACCCGAAGTCAGCAATTGGTGGGGGCCGCCCCGAAATGCAGAATCGATTTTCTGGGGGCTTAGTTTTCTACAAACAGAACGGCTATGAAGGGGCACGCTGGTCGATCCGCGATGCGATTCCGGCTAAATACACCACCACCCAGGTGCAAACCGAAAGCACTGATTTGTTTAAGGAAACGATTGAAATTGCCCACGCTGGCCTGATTCGGGTGCCCACAGCAGGGACCTCGATTGGCTCCGCCTAAAGGACTATTATGTTTGACGCTGCTTCATTTCCTGATCGAGAGAGTACAACGACGTTCTACGAATATCTCACGGCCTCCCGTTTCTATGTGGAACTGCACTTAAACGATAGTGTCGACGAGGTAGACGGATTATTTATGGAATGCAAAGGGTTGAAATACTACCAAGACGTGATCGAGTTTGCCGAATCCTTTCCGGAAAGCTGGGGGCGGGGCGGTACGTCGGTGGGGCGAATTCACCGCAGCAAAATTCCAGGCCTAGAACGTATTGATAACCTTAGTTTGCGCCGGGGGATGAATGCGTCGGAGACATTGTGGAACTGGCTTGAAGTTGCTCAGGAGGGGGGCTGGCCGGATGCCTGTAAGGATGGCTCCCTCACGCTCTACCGTCAGGATGGAACGGCGGGTTCGCGGTTTCAATTTGAAGGGGCTTGGCCTGTTAGCTATACCCTTTCGGACAGTATGGTGTCAGGCACAGACCTGGCCTTCGAAGACTTGGAGATTGCCTGTGAAAGCCTCAGGCGCGTAAGTCCTGTCGGCTAAAGCTAGATCCCAGGGTTTTGCGGGTCTATGAAGAAACTTATTGTCTGAGCCAAGAACCCTGGGATCTTTGTCCTTCCCTCGCTAAGGAGAACCGATGCAAACAGAATTTGAATTTTGCCTACCCACAGGCTACGTGGATGAAAGGGATATTGTTCATCAAATAGGCATTATGCGTCGATCGCGCGCCATGGACGAAATTCTGCCCATGCAGGATCCACGCGTACAGGCAAATCCTGCCTATGCCACAGTCATCATTCTGGCGAGAGTGATTGTGCGTTTGGGGGATATTACTGAAGTTACGCCACAAATTATTGAAAACATGTTTGCCTCCGATCTGAGCTACCTGCAGACCCTCTATCGCCAGATCAATAGCCCCGAAATGCCGCCAAATCCTGATTTGGCCGCGAATTCAGATTCGTTAGAACCGACTGAAACACCTCCAGAAGTGCTGGTATCCGTATGATGTTTCCCTCGCTGACACCCGATACTCTGCCCCCGGATAGTTTTGCCTGGGGTGCTTCCCAAACGACTCAGCTTCCTTTTGAGCTACCCCAAGGTTGGGTCAACGAAACTGGGAAGGTTTCTCGTCACGGACAGATGCGCTTAGCAACAGGGGCCGATGAATGGGTGGCAGCGAGGGAAACAT
>JBCBTQ010000318.1:0-5190 GCA_039818605.1 Cyanobacteria bacterium J06639_14
CAGCCGATTGCTCATACTGCCAACCTTGGGCATCGACTTGAAGATTAAGCTGCTCATACAAGCGTTGATCGAAACTTTTGAGATGAGGATTCACGCATAACCATAGAGCCTCAGGGGGATTCACCATAAAACTATCCGACAAGTTACAGGAAAGCTAGCAGTCAATATCGTTAGAGAGGAACCAGGCACCTTAGCTCACCGAACTATCCTTATTAATGACAAAAATTCTGAATTAACCCACTTAAGAATAAGTAGAATTCAACCCAGACAATGTTCTGAAAGCTAATAATCCCAATTTCTTCTTACTGATTTTGCGCTCCCAAACAAAGGGGAGCGTAGTGTTTGACACGTCACTTTATTGAGAGTATATATCAATAAGCTGTTAAAACCTAATTTCCCTTCAGCCATGAATGTTAATAATTCTAGGTCTGATTCTCAGGTCCCTGAGTCAAACCGCACCTGGGTCAGCCATACGCAGGTCGGGAACCTTCGGATGCAACTCAGCGAGTTTGAATCGGCTCGTCGCTTCTATCGACAAGCCTTAGCCTTAGTGGAGAGTTTGATAAAACGGAGCTTCTTGCAATATCAGAAGCCAGAAATCATTCACATGTACATTGTGTCTTGCCATAATCTGGCAAATAGTTGCCGCGCACTCGGTGAACTACCTGAAGCAGAAACGAGTTTACTCAAGGCCCACAGTACCGCGATCGCATTCATGAATGATGACCAACTCCCCTCATCAATTCGTCAAGAAGCCTATCATGCAATGCGGCGGGCATTTAACTATTTAGCCGGGTTTTACATTCAGACACAGCAAACGGAAGCCCTCGCGAAGATTACGATGCAGACGAAAACCCAAGGGCAGCGTTTCATCGATAACCTAGTTATCTAAAATGTCCAGCGTCCCATTTCGTAAAGCTGACTGGCTATTTCTGCTCAATCAGGTTGGGAGTGACAAACGAGCTGGCAAGAGGGTTAAACAAACAAGTGCCGTGTACCCTAAAGCAAAATAAGTTTCGAAGCGAGCAATATACTCAAAGCGGCAATTGCAGTACCAATCGCGCAGCCTTACAACTACGGCTAGCTTCAGCAGAGCGACCGCAAAAGTCAGAGCTGTCAGAAGCTTTAGCCATCCCAGACTGTAGAGTAGGGCAATGCAAACACTTGCGGCACCGTGGTATTTGAAGCCGCCCTGCAAGCAACTTGTTTTGATCTTGCGGAGTTTAATCGTGAATACGGCACTGGCAAAGAACAGCGTATTGAGTACCCAGAGCCCTATTGCTTGCAGCGTTAGCAGGTCTGCTGTTGTTCCATATACAAATAGCGTTGCTAAGCAAATGGCCGCAAACATCGCTATTTCAATATCGATCGCCTTTTGACGATGTTGAAAGACAGCCCACACATTGAAACCCATCGCGATCGCGGCTCCTCCGCAAACCCAGATCAAAAAGGGATGCTGATAGGTTAGCCACGTGGCGATCGCGATCGCCACACTGCCATAGAACCCAGCCCAGAAAATATAGCGAGGTTTCCAGCCACTTCGTTGCTTGACTTGGACAATAAAAGGGTGCTCTGCCTGTAATCCGAAAAAAGCGCCCAAGCAAGCAAGCGTGGTTTCCCACGTCCAAGTTTGAGCCAAGGAAGCCCCCGTGAGGATAGCTCCTAGCAGTACCAGTAATACCCCATGCTCTGGTGAAAAGGTTGGCCGATACCAGGGTTTACCACTTCTGATACGGGAAGGTTTTGCCCCTGTTGGCGTTGCCGCGATTGAGGATATCATTCCTGATCAACTTTAAAGAACATGCTTAGTCAGATGTCGATGAGAATTCTTTGCACCTAAAAATCACCCAAACCTGGTGAGTACCTTTTTCAAAAGGCGTTTAGAGAGATCTAAGCTGTTTATATTTTTATGCTAAACGATAAGCATTCTCAATAGAATACCATTATTTTGTTCGGGAATATCTAGTTTTCGTCTTTCCTGAAAATGCTGGCTTGGACGCTCCATTGAGGGGGAATTCAACGTCTATGTGTTGCGCAAACCCGCACTTCATTGATCCACAACTGACAATTGGGCACAGGTTGCTTCAATGCTGGCGATACTCCCTGGATTAACCAAGCCAAAATACGCAAATGTGTAAACCCGCTCCTCTTGCGTCGCCTTGAGTTGCCCCCAAAACGCATCGCCCTTGAGCTGGTCCAGTAAGTTTTCACCGGTTTCGACGACAAGCAGCATATCGGGATTCGTTGTCAGAACCTTCTCCTCCGAAAGCGTAATATAGCCATCAAATGGACTGTCCCCCTGCAATTCAGCGGTCAGATTCTGAATATTGAACTGGGCGAGAAAATCGCCTGCCCAACTGTCTTGATTTGGCGATAGCAGCGGCTGACGGCTAACCAGGACCAAGGCCGTGGGGGCCACATCGGGAGCTTGAGCTAAACAAGCCTCATAGCGATCGCTGAGAGGTTGAGGATCCGCACCGATACGCTGGGCCAGATCTTCGGTCAGGGTTTGGAGCGCATCCCAGCCTGTAACATCTACAGCCAGCGTTTCAATATCCAGTTCGGCCAAACGCTCCAACGTTTTATCGTGAAAACCTTCAGCGCCAATGACAAGGTCTGGTTGGAGCGCCACAATTTTCTCTAAGTCGGGTTCCGTACGACCCTCACTCACAACTTCCAACCCTGCAAACCGCTCATCTTCACTGAGGATGCGGTTACCTGAGATGCCGACAAGTTTCTCCTCATCCAGCGTGTGGATGATATCAGCCGTGAGGGAAGTTAGCGCCACAATTTGAGTCGCTGTGGCTGCAGACGGTGCCGCTAATTCGGTCGTAGATTCCTTACTTTCAGCCGGAGGAGTATCGGCGGTGCTATCAGCCCCAGTGGTTGTGGTGTCGTTAGCCGAACAGGCCGCGATCGCCCCTACAAGGCAAACACTTAAAACTCGAATTAGGTGTTGTGTATTCATCATAATCTCTGGTTTGGTGGTTATTGGTTAACAGTTCATGGTTCATGGTTAACAGTTCATGGTTATTGGTTATTGGTTATTGGTTATTGGTTATTGGTTATTGGTTATTGGTTAACAGTTCATGGTTCATGGTTCATGGTTAACAGTTCATGGTTCATGGTTCATAGGAGGGTGAAAATAGTCATTAACGCCCAAAGATTAACCATCAACAAACAACAAACAACAAACTACGTCGGAACTGAATACGTCACTTCCTGCTGCAATCGACACGCTGCTAGAGGACAAATTTGAAGGCCCACAGGAGTTTGGAGGATCGCGACTTCGATGTCGAAGACTTCGTGGAGGGTCGGTGGGGTGAGCATTTCGGTGGGGGTGCCGATGGCCCAGAGGTGACCTTGACGCAGGAGGGCGAGGCGATCGCTGTAGCGAGCGGCAAGGTTGATGTCGTGGAGTACGGTGATGATAGAGAGGGAATGCTGACGGTTCAGACGTTTGAGCAGTTCTAACAACTGGAGTTGATAGTGCAGGTCTAAAAAGGTGGTGGGTTCATCGAGTAGGAGAACTTTGGGATCTTGGGCGAGGGCTAGAGCTAAAAAGGCGCGTTGACGCTCACCACCCGAGAGATCCGTAACAGGGCGATCGCGGTAGTGCTCAATTTCGGTCCAATACAGAGCCTCCTCTACTTTTTGGCGACCCGTAGCATCTAAGTCCCACTGCCACCAGGCTTGGTGAGGCGATCGCCCAAGGCTGACGAGCTGATACACTGTGAGACCCTCCGGTAGGGTTTGCTGTTGTGGCAGTAGGGCCAGCCGACGGGCCATCGCGGCAGGCGATAGCGTGTGAATATCGCGTCCATCTAGTAAGACAACGCCGTTTTGCGGTTTGAGGATGCGGCTAATGAGACGCAGCAGGGTGGATTTACCGGAACCATTTGCACCCAACAGACTGAGCCATTCGCCTGTTTCCAGGGATAGGTTAACGGCTTCGATAATCGGGCGATCGCCGTAGCCTCCCGTAAGCTGACGTGTTTCGATGGGCATTGCCTTTCTCCTACATACTGCCAGTGCTCATGCTTACAGCGCCCCGACCCGACGACGGCGATAGAGGAGCCAGATGAAAACGGGGGCTCCGAGCATGGCTGTAACCACCCCTACCGGCAACTCAACTGGGCCGGTTCGGGCTAACAAGTCGGCGGCTGACAGCACCAGGGCTCCCCCTAATGTTGAAAATGGCAGCACGAGCCGATAGTCTGTGCCCACTAACAACCGCACACCATGGGGCACAATCAAACCAACAAATCCCACTAATCCTGCAATGCTAACGGCTCCAGCGGCCAGAAGTGTAGCAACGGCTCCAATTAGGCAACGCGATCGCACCAAGGAGGTTCCTAGCCCTGTAGCCAGGTCATCGCCGAGACTTAGCAGATTCACTTGGCGCGCCAGCAAACAGCCGACGAGCGAAACCACCAGAATTCCTGGCCCCACTAACGTTACTTCGGTCCAGCCACGACCGTTAAGGCTGCCGATGAGCCAGTTCAACGCTGCTTGAATTTGCCCATCGGGTGACATCAGTAACAACAAGGATTGAATTGCACCAAAAAAAGAACTAAAGGCCACGCCTCCCAACACCAATCGCTCAACCGATAAGGTTGTACCGGTACGCGCCAGTAGGTAAACCATCAGCGTTGTGACAACCGCTCCTAGCCAGGCACCAAAAGGCACCCAGACCTTTAACAGACCCACGCCGACGACCAAAACAACGACTAAACCAGCGCCCGCAGAAATGCCCAGCAAAAATGGACTGGCCAACCCATTCCGCAACATGCCCTGCAGGAGCGCCCCTGCCAAGCCCAGTGCTGCTCCCACAATCAGCGCCGCTAGGACGCGTGGCAATCGCAAATCCCACAAAATCGTTTGATGAATAGGATCTCCTTGGCGCAGGGCTGCCGCCATCAGCTCTGGCCCCGTTAGCGGCACCGATCCCTTGGTTAAAGATAGAAAAACGATCAACCCTAACCCTAACAACAGCAAACCAGCTGCCATCAGAACCCGCTTTTGTTGCTTAGGAGGCTGGGTAGCGCGATGCGGTGGTTGGACGACTGTAGTCATATATGGGCTCGACATTCGACTGTATATCAAGGAGTACCAGATGATACCTGCGCATGTCCGCAGTTTATCCCTCACCGTAATCACATCACCGTAATTACCAGCTGTGATAGATCT
>JBCBTQ010000319.1:0-5178 GCA_039818605.1 Cyanobacteria bacterium J06639_14
TCACAATGTTTTCGAGGCACTCGTGGACTTGTTCGCGGGAAATCCTCGTTCACCGCTGCCGCAGGCTGAGTAGTTACGTTCTGCCCTACTTTTTGCGCATCTTGCAGCTTCAGACAACCGATCTACTGTCTGCCTGTGACGGAAAGTCCTTCCAATAATAGTGAGGGCGTGTAACAAGCGCCATTCCAATCAGCATCTTGCCCAACGAATTGCAGATTCAGTAGAGCCGTGTAGACATTACCGGACACCATCGTATCTTTTACCCGCCCTTGGATAACCCCACCCCGTACGCGGAAGCCCAGATCGACGTTGATGGAAAAATCACCGGAAATCCCAGCCACATCGCCCAAAATTTGATCCACGATGATAGCATTATCTAAGGATTGAATCAAAGCCTCCAAGGAGAGTGTGCCGGGCTGAATCAAGGTATTGAACAATCCTGGCAGGGGAGAGCTTTCTAATCCAGGTCGGAAGCCATTGCCAGTTGATCCGGCTCCAAGTTCTTTACCCACCGTGCGATCGGTATAAAACAAGCGTAAGATCCCTTGATCGATGAAGGTCAGGCGTTGGGTTTGGGTGCCTTCGTCATCAAAGGGGCAACTGAAGGGACCCTCATCGGGATCTTGGTAGACGGTTAAAGCTGTGGAGGTTACCTGTTCGCCAATGCGATCGCTCCAGGGTGACGACTCTTCCAATACCCGTTTGCCACTTAAAGCGGCATGAACAGTGCCCCATAGCATATCAGCGGCCTTGGCTGTAAACAGGACTGGGACACGCCCTCGCACCGGAGCCGTATTCCGCTCGGCCCAGGCTAGCCGTTTGAGAACTTGCTTAGCCAGCAGATCTGGGGTTAGAACATCTCGACAAATTTGCCCATCGCTAACACTCAGAAAATCATCACCCCGCACCCATTCAGCTCCTAGGTAGCCGCTCAGGGTGGTGTCGCTGTAGCCATAATCCAACCCCAGGGAATTCACCACACGGGTTGTTTCTGTATCACACTCTAGTTCAGCCTCACAAATGACCTCTGGATACTGAGTGCGAATTTGGGCGATCGCGGCTTCACCCCACTCAATCAGTTTTGGAATAGATACAGCAGTTCCTACATCGGGATGGTGCTGGGCGGTTCCAGCGGTGAGTTCGATAGTCTCTGGTTCATTTAATTGGCTGATGGCGATCGCCTTTTCCACTAGAGTTGTGGGTTCAATCTGGCCATAGGCAACCGCAATGCCTGGCCGCCCTGCATGCCACAGGCGCAGTGCAGTCCCTTCGAGCTGGTTGCTCTCTAATTGCTTCAGGCGATTGGCCTCAAAGAACACGGGTTGGGCAAATGATGATGATTGAAAGACTTCTGCAGCCTCTGCCCCCGACCGTTTTGCCAGATCTAGTAACTGTTCTGGGAAAGTGTTCGCGTTCGCCTCTGCCCCCATGCTGATTGTATTGGCCCCAAACCACGTCTCGGTCTTTCCCTATCATCCTGGATAAGGGGACATTTCTACCAGCGTGTTTCGGGGCAGGTCGGCTGCATAACCATATCGGACTGTTGCCACACTTGCTTCAGGCTATCCATAAAGGCATACACAGGGGGGGGTTGGAGTGCCTCTGCCGACTGAATCACCCCAATCACCCGTTCCAGGGGCACAGGTAATTCAGCGATAGTCAGTTCCGGTGGAATGGGTTCGGCCGCTAACATTGGCATAATCGTTGCGCCTAATCCCTGCTGTACCATACTGAGGGTTGTCGAATCCTCGCCCACCTCATAGGCAGGGGTCACGGCACAGCCTGCCTCAGCAAAGTAACGCACCAGAATTTCACGACACCCATCTTCCTTCGGGGGAAAAATGAGCGGGTATTGGAGTAAGGTTGCCAAACTCATAGGCGTCGAGCTCGCTTGAGTGTGAGGCGGTAAGAAGACCACGTAGCGATCGCGCATCAGTTCCCACGCCTCAAAGTCGTTGCTCGTAGGCAGGTAAGTAAACCCAATGTCGGCGTGCCCCTGGCGCACCTGACTCTCGACGTGCCAATAGTGGGTGCACTCATTGATTTTGACTTGAACGCCAGAATAGCGCGTCCGAAACTGGCGAATCACCTCGGGCAAGATATGAGTGGCTGCACTGCGAAACCCGGCAATCCGCACCTGGCCCTGCTCTAACCCTCGGGATTGTTGGGCCTGCCGAGCAATTGTTGCGAGTGCGGTCAAGATCGAACGCGCTTCGTCCGTCACTTGTTCCCCTAAGGGCGTCAGCACGGCTCCTTGGCGACCCCGGTTGAATAACACGACACCGAGTTCTTCTTCGAGTGTGGCAATGGCATGACTCACAGACGATTGCGAAAGATCCAGCTGCAGTGCGGCATCGCTAAAGGTGCCAGCATCGGCGATCGCCACGAGTGCCCGAAGCTGTGAGATTTTCAGTCGGTAGGGATTAATTTCACCCATTTTTGCTTCCCTGCCCCCGGTTTTATCCTCTCATCATAGAGGGGCCATGGGGGAATGCGGATAGCAGATTAGGCGTTTGCAAGGGAACATTTTCCGTCAAGATAGAAAAGATTCACTCAGGATCGGTTGGAACCCGATTGTATACGCCAGCTATGCACCCCGTTTAATCAGGAGAATGATAGGTTTGCTCGGATCCAGAGCACGCTAGCCAGCGTCTGTTCGCCGTCCTCACAGCAATGCCTAACCCATACAACTCATGATCGACTCTTTTTTGCCAGAGTTCCTCACGACTGAATCGTCTCTAACGGCATTGATTTTATTTTGGGCGACGTTAATTGCATCAACCTTTGGCTTTGGTAGCGCGCTCTTTGCGATGCCTTTGTTAACGCTACTCCTGGGATTGCCGATCGCGACCCCGCTTTATGGTTTAGTCGGCCCCACAATTGCTGCCGTCATTCTGCTACGCAACTGGCAATTGGTAGACTTGGTGTCATCATGGCGATTGATTGGGTCCACCCTGGTGGGGATTCCGATGGGGATATGGCTGGTGAAGTATCTTCCCGGCGACTATATAACCTACGCTCTCGGAACCTTTCTCATCGGATTTGGTGCGTATCGTCTGGCCAATTTGCAGCTCGTTAAGCTGGAAAACTTGGGTTGGGCTTTTCCCTTTGGCTTAATTGCAGGGATTTTAGGGGGTGCTTACAACATCAATGGTCCGGCGATCGCGGTTTATGGAGAACTCCATCGGTGGTCGCCTACGCAGTTCCGAGCAACCATGCAAAGTTACTTTTTGCCGACAGGCATTGGCATCGTAATTGGCCATTATCTGGCTGGCCTTTGGCAACTGGAGATTTTTCAGCTATACAGCTTTTCTTTACCAGGGGTTTTAGCGGCGATCGCGATCGGCGGCTGGCTTAACCAGCGCCTCCCTATTGAGCAGTTTCAGTCTTTTCTCTCGGTTTTATTAATCTTGCTGGGTATGCTGTTGTGGTTTTAACTATTATTGATTAGCCTCAATTGGCCTATCAATTTTAATCATTAACAGTCAATAAGTTCACTGACAACATTTTCAGTAGAGTTTAAAATAGTTGATCGATAGAGTAACCCTTTAGCCATTCATAGAATAACCCCCCCGAGCCAAATGACCCGAGGGGGTGGTTCAAATAAGTGTTTCTTCTATGTCTAAAGAATAGCCTGCAATGCCTAATCATTAAATAAAAAATACTTGAACTTATAGCGCCTTGTTTGTGAAGTGAGATGGAAATTTGATCAAGATCACAGATGCATCAAAGAAACTTTGATAAAGCGATTCTTTGCAATGAGGAATTTTCTCTGCCTGTATTGAAATTGAAGTATGTCACCCTCATCGACATTCAACTCTGCAGCGCGATCCATGCCGTCAAAGCTCACGCCGAAAATGTCGATTCCGGATCCATCTTTTAATTGATTGTTGTCGTCTGTCTTTGTTTCTATGAGTCTCATTCCAGGCGGTAGAGGGTTACCTTCAGGGCCATGCAAGACTGACTTCGGGCTAACTTGAGCGTGACTTTGAGTGTTGATGTTGCTGGCGTGGCTTCGAGCAGTGGTAAATAGGCCATGGCAGAATGATGAGGTGTAATTCAAGCCGACCATGACAGGCCGCAATAGCAAAGGTTTACAGATTGTGGCAAGAGACTTAAACGTCATGTCGGATGCCCTTCTTCCCGAGTTCTTCTCGATTCCTGAATAGGGTTTTTCTGGGGAAGTTGTGAGACTATCTCATTGATTTGGCGCAATTATCGAGTTAGCTCAGGTAAACAACGATGTCCCGCTCACTGCAAGCTCATAAGGATTACCTTGATCGGCTGCGTCTGGCTATCAAGCGCAATGGATTTCCGACCCAAAGAGCGTTGGCCGAAGCAGCTGGGTTTTCTTTAGCAACGGTTAAAAAGTTTCTGGCGGGTAAACCTGTCGATTTTGCTACCTTTTCTGAATTGTGTCGGACCCTCAATCTAGACTGGCAAACGATCGCGGATCTGGAAGGTCGCCCATCCCCTGCGACACAGCCGCCTAACGTTGCGCCTGCGGCGGCTGAATACGCGCCGCCATCCGGAACGAAGCAGGATTGGGGCGAAGCACCCGATGTATCGATTTTCTATGGTCGAGTGGCTGAGTTGGCAACCTTGCAGACCTGGATCGTGCGCGATCGCTGTCGCCTTGTGACCCTCCTCGGCATGGGCGGTATGGGTAAAACAACCTTGTCCGTGAAGCTTGCTCACCAACTGCAAGCCGAGTTTGATTACCTGATCTGGCGCAGTCTGCGGAATGCACCGCCCATCGGCGACCTGCTGACCGAGCTGCTGCAATTTTTCGCGCATCAACCCAATAGCGATCGGCCACGTAATAACCTGCCCGATTCCTTCGATGGGCAACTGCGGTGTTTGATGAAAGTCTTCCGGAATTCCCGTTGTTTAGTCATTCTGGATAACGCCGAGTCGGTTTTGTCTGGATCTGATCGCCCGGAGGGCTCCCTGCCAGATGCATTGGCTTACAGCCAGTTCTTCCAAACTGTGGGCGAAACAATTCACCCCAGCTGTTTGTTGCTAACGTCCCGCGAATGGCCTCGCAAATTGGCTGCATTAGCTGGCGAAACCTTGCCTGTGCGCTATTTTCAGCTATCCGGTCTACGCGAAGCTGATGGTCGCGAGTTGCTGCAAGCCAAAGGGACATTTACTGGCTCAGCCTCCGATTGGCTTACC
>JBCBTQ010000320.1:0-5078 GCA_039818605.1 Cyanobacteria bacterium J06639_14
GAAGCGATCGCAGCGATCTTGAGTTCCCAATGGGAAACGCGGAATTTGGGCATTAGCCTGATAAGCCTGCAAGCAGTGCTGTAAATCATGGTGTAGACCAAATTCGCTTTGATAGCGATCTTCCGCCATCTTGGCCATCAGCTTCAAGATAATGGCACTGATACCTGTGGGAACGGCAGCATTACGTTGGGTCGGGGGAATCGGCGACTGGGCAATGTGGCAGTGCAATAGGGCCATGGGATCGTGGGTTTCAAAGGGCAAATACCCAGTGAACAGTTCATAAAGTGTGACCCCCAGGGCATAAAAATCACTGCGATAATCAATCCCTCGATTCATCCGCCCCGTTTGCTCTGGCGACAGATAAGCCAAGCTGCCTTCTAAATGACCAGGACTTTTAAGAATCTGGGTTTCACGCGGGAGTAAAGAGGCAATACTAAAATCCGTCAACTTGACTTCACCCGTAGTGGGGTGAATCAGAATATGGCGGGGTTCCAAGCACTTATGGATGACGCGTTGCTGATGTAAAGTCCCCAGAATTTCTGTCAAACCCAGGGCAATCCTTAGTTTCTGCTCGCTAGAAACCGTATGGGTCTCAACATACTCAGCCAGCGGCATCCCACCAAAATCTTCCAACACCAAGATATAGCTATGGCCATGGGGGATTAATCGATGCGGTTTGACAATGCCGGGGAGATTGAGCGCCTTAGCAATGGTGTAGTGATTGCGATAGCACAACAACTCAAACAGCGTCGGGTAATCTGCCTTCAGACATTTCAGGATGACGGTATTGTTTGCCGAATCGGCGACGGCTGAATGTATTACTTGATTGCTGGCCGAATTCAAGGGTTGGCCGCGCAGAACCATTGTCCTTGGGCCTTCGTAGAGGGTTTCGATTGACCGATAACCTGTAATCAACACCATGGGGAGAAGGAAGGGGGAGACACCTAGCGTTTAATCTCACCCCCAAATCGCTGCATTCAATATACCAAACCTAATTTTGGCGCTTTTGTCTGGGTCTACAGTCTTTTATATGAAGTTAGATTGCCATTTAAAGTTTTGGGGAATGCTACAAATGACAGGCTTTTCCAATTGTGCTCAGAGTCGCCACAACTATTGGCACATTCTCTTAGGCACCTACTTAAAGTAATCAGGACTATGCTGGATCACAGAGCCCCATCCAATCTGACAGATTTAGAAACTACCCACCGAACACTGCAACACAGCTTAGAACAGGCAGAAAAAATCTGTTGGCAGCTAGACGCGACCGATCAAACCCAGAAGGTTCTTTTACAAGACGCGTTGCGGCAAGCACGGCAAGCCCAAGTAGCACTCCAACAACGCACCGATGAGCGCCATCAGGTAGGGCAGCAACCCTTAGTCTCCAAAACTAGCAATTGCCAAACCGTTAGGGCTAAATCTCAAACGGCTACAGCCAGACGGACAAAATCTGAAACGCTATTTACCCAACTCTTCGAAGCATCCAGAGATGCCATCTTGCTCTTGGAAGATGGCGTTTTCGTTGATTGTAATCAGGCCGCCGTCACGATGATGCGGTGTGCCAGTAAGCATGAGCTTCTATCTTTACACCCGGCTAAACTCTCACCCAAATTTCAACCCGACGGGCAAGCGTCTTTCACGAAAGCCAATGACATGGTGGCGATCGCCCTTGATCAAGGCAGTCATCGATTTGAGTGGTTGTATCGACGCCTGAATGGTGAAGATTTCTGGGTAGAAGTGCTGTTGACGCCCATTGAAATGGATGGAAAGCGGGTTTTTCACGCGACTTGGCGAGACATTAGCGATCGCAAAGCGGTTGAAACTGAACTCAATGAGCAAGAACAGCTACTCCGCAGCACATACGAGGGAGTAGAGCACACTATCGTCATTATTGATGTTTCACCCAAGGGCGAATTTCGATTTGTCGGTTGGAATCCAGCGGCTGAGAAGCGCACGGGTATACCTAATGAGCAGGTCATCGGGAAAACACCAGAGCAGCTACTCGGCAAAGCCCAAGGGACTATCATCCGGCAAAACTATCAGCGTTGTCTGAACGCAGGTCTATCTATCACCTATGAGGAATATTTGCCATTCCAAAACCGCGACGTGTGGTGGTTGACAACCCTGAATCCGCTAAAAGATGATCACGACCGCATCTATCGAATTGTACTCACCACTTTTGATATCACAGACCGCAAATTAGCCGAAGCCGAACTCCAGCAAAAAGAAGCGCAATATCGCAGCATTTTTGAAGCGATTAATGATGGGATTTTTATCAGCGACTTAGAAACCGGTCAACCCGTCACAGTCAATCCTGCAACTTGCGAGATGCATGGCTACACTTACGAAGAGTTCATCCACCTCAGCCCAACAGAATATATTCATCCAGATTCTTTACCGATATTGGCTCAGTTTCTCGAAACAATCAGATCTGGCGATCGTTTTGCTTGCGAAGCAGTCGATATTCATAAAGACGGCACGCCCATTGATATAGAAGTAACCGGGATTCCCTTTTTTTATGATGGCAAACCCCATGCCCTGGCAGTCATGCGAGACATTAGCGATCGCAAAGCGGCTGAAAATGCCCTGCAGGAAACGAATACGCTGCTGAATTCCGTCATAGAAACCATACCTGGCATTTTCTTTGTTAAAGATTGCAGGGGACGGCACGTCGCCTTAAATTCCAATCTGGCAGACTTTTTCGGCAAACCCATTGCTGAGATTCTCGGCAAAACCGATGCGGATTTGTTGCCACCAGAAGTTGCCACCCCGATTATGCTTAAAGACCAGGAAGTAATGAACCAGGGGATAGCCCAACACTTTGAAGAAGTCATTCCTGCTGGAGACGTTGAACATACTTATCTAACAGTCAAAACGCCCCTCTACGATGCGGAAGGAAATATTATTGGCTTGATTGGATTAGCTCAAGACATCAGCGATCGCAAAGCCATGGAGGTTTCCTTAAGTCAAAGTGAGCAGCGTTTTCGGGATGTAACCGAAGCCGCCGGAGAATATATTTGGGAAATTACGGCGGATGGAGTATACACCTTTGTCACTGAACAGGCCAAAGTTGTGAAAGGTTATGCCCCGTCTGAATTGCTAGGACATACCCCATTTGAGTTCATGCCCCAAGCAGATATCGCCCATGTGGAGTCGGTTGTCCAAGTCGCTGCGATTCAAAAATCTGCTTTCTCCTTAGAGCATCGTGATATTTTGCCCTCTGGTGAAGTGGTTTGGGAAGCCGTCAGTGGTTTACCCATGCTAGATGACCAAGGCGAAATCATTGGTTTTCGAGGAACTGGCTTGAGCATTACTGAGCGCAAAGCGACAGAAGTCGCGCTCAAACAAAAAGCTAAAGAAGTAGAGCAGACTCTGCAGGAACTCCAGCAGACTCAACTACACATGATCCAGAGCGAAAAAATGTCTTCCCTAGGACAACTCGTCGCAGGCGTCGCCCATGAAATTAACAACCCAGTCAGCTTTATTTATGGCAATATTCCACCAGCCAAACAGTACACTCAGGATTTGCTCAGCCTGATCGAACTTTATCAAACCCATTACCCCAATCCAGTCCCTAATATTCAAGATGAAATTGAAGCTATCGAATTAGATTTTCTCAAGGAAGATCTACCGAAGATTCTAACTTCTATGAAAATGGGAGCTGATCGCATCCGCCAGATTATCACTTCCCTACGCACCTTTTCTCGGTTGGATGAAGCAGACTGCAAGGAAGTCGATATTCACGTCGGTATTGATAGCACCCTCGTGATTTTAGAGCACCGTCTCAAGGCGACTTCTGAGCGGCCTGAAATTCAAGTGATCAAACAGTATGGCAATCTACCTTTAGTGGATTGCTATGCTGGGCAGCTCAATCAAGTCTTTATGAATGTTTTGGCTAACGCCCTAGATGCCTTGGAAGAACGCGATCGCTGTCGTTCTCAACAGGAAATCAATCAATCGCCGAGCACCATCACTATCCGAACCCAAACAGTTGATTCAGACCACGTTACCATTCATATCTTAGACAACGGCCCCGGCATTCCAGATATGATTAAATCCCGAATTTTCGATCCTTTTTTCACGACAAAAGCAGTGGGTAAAGGCACCGGTATGGGCATGTCCATTAGCCATCAAATCATTGCTGAAAACCACGGCGGTACTCTCCAGTATTTTTCATCTCCTGGCCAAGAGACAGAATTTATTATCAAAATTCCTAGGCAACAATCTGTTACCTAGAAGCTATCTCATCGGTGCGAATTGAAATAGTTCCTCAGCTTGGAGCGCTTCGTATTGAGCATCGGTCAAAAATAGATATCCAATTATCTCATTAGTATCGTAGACGGGATAAAACTGACCTTGAGGCACTTCTTGAGCAGCGACAGTTTGAATAAACTCAAAAAACTCAGGGTCTAGCCAATCACCGTTGAAACGTAACGTTTGACTATACTCAGTCCCATTGATCACAAAGGTTTGCCCGGCAGTTTGAGTGTCCCAATCAAACTCGTTAGTGATCTGAGTCGGCGTAAAATATCCCCGTGAGATTGCCGCAAATTCTCGAGTCAGTGCCTGGTAGGGGTTATCAATATTGCCAGACTCCATTCAAAACTGAGCAGGACATGATCAAAGGCTTCAAAAAGCTCATAGAATCGAGTGATATAGCTTTGGGCAATGCGATTGCGTCCTGCCTCAATCTGATCACGAGTCAGATGCTCAACCAAACCAATTTGCTCAAACAGGGTCAGCAATTCTTCAATGCGATCGCTAGTTAGTTCTGGTAATCGGGCGTGTTGATTGATATCACGTCCGAGGTAAATATTGGCTTGTTCTGCTGTTAACGCAATGACACCAAACCACTCATTTAGATAAACAGGCGACCCAAAACTGATTCGGGGACTCGCGACACCCGGTTCTGCGATATAAAGCCGATAGGGGGAAGCTTGATCCCGCAAAATCTTGTTGAATAGGTTGATAAATTCCCAAGGCTCTAACCTCCCCAGGAAATCCAGCTCATCTAGTGGTAGCGCATAAAAACTAGCGTGTTTGTAGTAACGACCATTCACCAGGAGAAACGCGAGCCAATC
>JBCBTQ010000321.1:0-5061 GCA_039818605.1 Cyanobacteria bacterium J06639_14
ACCCAAGTTGGCACGGTTGATCACGTCAGCCCAAGTCGCAATAACGCGGCCCTGGGAATCCAGGACGGACTGGTTGAAGTTGAAGCCGTTCAGGTTGAAGGCCATGGTGCTGATGCCCAGAGCCGTGAACCAGATGCCAACTACGGGCCATGCACCCAAGAAGAAGTGCAAGGAACGGCTGTTGTTGAAGGAAGCGTATTGGAAGATCAAACGACCGAAGTAGCCGTGCGCTGCAACGATGTTGTAAGTCTCTTCCTCTTGGCCAAACTTATAGCCGTAGTTCTGGGACTCATTCTCAGTCGTTTCACGCACCAAGGAGGAAGTCACCAAGGAACCGTGCATGGCGGAGAATAAGGAGCCACCGAACACGGCTGCTACACCCAACATGTGGAAGGGGTGCATCAGAATATTGTGCTCAGCCTGGAATACGATCATGAAGTTGAACGTACCCGAAATGCCCAGAGGCATGCCGTCGGAGAAGGAGCCCTGACCCAAGGGATAGATCAAGAAGACTGCAGTTGCCGAAGCCAAAGGCGCAGAGTAAGCAACGCAGATCCAAGGACGCATACCGAGACGGTAGCTCAGCTCCCACTGACGACCTAAGTAAGCAAAACAGCCAATCAGGAAGTGGAAGATGATGAGCTGGTAAGGACCACCGTTGTACAACCACTCATCGAGGGAAGCCGCTTCCCAGATGGGGTAGAAGTGCAAACCAATCGCATTGGAAGACGGCACAACCGCACCAGAGATGATGTTGTTGCCATAAATCAGAGAACCAGCCACGGGCTCACGGATGCCATCGATATCAACGGGAGGAGCCGCGACGAATGCGATCACGTAACAAACGGTTGCAGTGATCAAAGTGGGGATCATCAGCGTGCCGAACCAACCAACATACAGGCGGTTCTCGGTGCTGGTTACCCACTGACAATACCGCTCCCAGAGGCCCGCACTATCACGGGTTTGGAGTGTAGAAGTCATAGTGATGATTGCCAAAATGTACGACAATAATGCAGCAGGTTGCCGTTAAGTACGGTTACCCACGTGTGAAATAGAGTAAAGATTCCAATTTAGTTTTTGAATCACCTGTATAAGAATCTTCTACTTCTGAAATATTTCGCAATCTAGCCCAGGGGCATCTGGAGCGATCGCCCCCCGAGTAAGTGCATATGTAAATGAAAGACGGTTTGTCCACCATGGGTTCCGGTGTTAATCACGACACGGTAACCGTCTTCGGCAATCTCTAGCTGTTCAGCCAAGGTCTTTACCGTAATCAGCAGATGACCCAGTAGCTCCTTGTCCTCAACGGTTGCATCTGACAGCTTAGGAATGGGCTTTTTGGGAATCACGAGAACGTGAGTCGGCGCTTGCGGAGCAATATCCCGAAATGCCAGACAAAGGTCATCCTCATACACAATGTCGGCGGGAATTTCACGACGAATAATTTTGCTAAAAATGGTGTCTTCACTCATGGGGCGATCGCGCTGCTTAATTGACCGGCTTTATTGTACGAGCGGAGGTGTCAAATTGGCGGAGTCTACACTGTTGTTGATAGAGGACGAACCCAAATCGCTAAGCCACCGCCTCTACCCCGAGCGGCAATGTAGTTTTCAGTAGCGGTAAAAAAAGCAAAGAACGGCAGCTTCGCGATCGCAATGTCTTCAAAAGACTGTCCTTGTCGTTTCTTGGCTCCTACAGCGCCTCGATAGAGTGGCAGGCTTAAGCAACGGACTTCTATATATATAAAGTCAAACGCTAGTAAGTTCTTCTTGCCGGGATAGCGGGCTGGCCCCGTAAAACGAATCTGAAAAGGCCCCACGCACAACTCATTGGCAACCGTGAGTTGTTCTGGATTCTCTGGGTCAGGGGCAAAGGTAATTTGAGCGATCGCGATCTTCGGGATGTAAAAACCGCTACCCATTGGCTTGCCCGACTGATAACGTGCTTGTTTACCGGCGCTGAAACAAAGTCGCCAGGTTCCTAAAAGTGATTCCCGCTTGATGGCCTGACGACTTTGCTTGGTCACTTTTTCGAGTTCCAGCAGGGCCGCTGTGACAGCCTTGCCATCTGGACGCTGGGATTGATGGGTGCAAAATGCTTTGACGGCATTGGCAACGACAACATTGGCGTCCATATCAGGTTCTACTACAGGTGGAATTGTCATCGCAGCAAATTTCACTATCCTCGTAGAAACATGACATATCCCGTCTCCCAATTCAGGGTGGGTAAACCGGATTTAGTATTACACGACCAGCATCGTCTTGGTTTATTCACGGATTTCCAGCGTGGTTGCCGCCGATCGCCCAAACTCTTCTGGTGCGTGCTCTAATTGCACGTTAGAACCTGGCCATAAGAAGGTTCCTGGCGTCACAGAACGGACTAAGTAATGCAAGCTGTAGACCCCAGCGTCAAGACTATCGGCATAGGCAAGAATGCGATCGCGTCCTTGCTGCTGATAATCAATTTCCCAACTGTCTTGCTGGGGTTGGAAATAGAGTGTACTGGTCTGGAAGGAAGTATCTACTATCTCCAGACCAGCCGGGAGTGGATCGGTGATGATGACATGGTTAACGGGGTGGTCAGTAATAATTTCCAATCCCACATCCAATACTTGCCCCGCCTCAAGCGTTAGGGGATCTGACGATGAACTTAGCCCCATTTGATACAGCACCTCGGTTTCATTGACAGGGCGAACCTGGCGCGTCACCCGCAGCCCCTGTAACCGGCCAGGAGGATTGCCCGCCAAACGATAACGATAGGCTGTGAGGTAATGCAACACTCCGGTGCCCGATTTATCTAGCACAAGTGATGACTTACCCTGCGGCAGATCGGCCATCGGCACCGATAGATCTAAACCAGGTCGTTCGGATCCCTGCAGTTGGAGGGTTGCTAAGGACTCTCCAGCCAGCTTCACCGTCACATCAAAGTTTTGCGACTCTGGCAGTAATTGAGCATAGGCTGCGAGTGCACTCAGGGCTTGGGCATTGTCATAGACAGTATTCCAGCCATCCTCACGCCGCATATCTAAGAGCCCCTGAACCAGTCGGCCCAGCCGTTCCAGTTCCTGGTCATCCGTAATGAAAAAGCCTCCCACCAGCGGCAGGCTACTGGTGCGCTGCCCTAAGATTTCAGGATCCTGATTGCGCACCAGGAACAGCTTGAGTACCTGCACCTGGGTATTCACAGAGGAATGGAACCAGCCCCAGCCCGAAGGGAGGTTTACGGTGGCGGCGCGAGCTGTTTCATACACATTTTCCTGGAACTGATCGGCCAGGGCATCGGCTTCGGCCCGCCAGTTGCTGAACCGAGCAAGATAACGAGCCAGTTTGAGTTGATCGACGGTATCAAAATGCTCCCGCTGCTCATACAAATCATTTAAGAAATCTTGCCGAACGTCGCCCAGTTCGGCCAAACTCATTAAGGTCTCTAGACGAATCTGACGTTTACACAAACTGGAAGTACACCAGATCTCCTGTGCTGGATTCTTCAGGAGTTCCGACAGATAACTTCGAAGCGAATTCACCATCATCTCATCGACAGAGAATCCAGCCGTTTGAGCCGTTGCCAGGGCAACAGCAGCGTAAGGCGTAATCAAAGGGTTAGTATCCTCTGAGCTAGGCCAGGTACCAAAGCCACCGTCGGAGTGTTGTAGGGTTTTAAGTCGCTGCATCGCTTCATTGGCATGCGCTGCAGCATCGAATCCGGCCAATATCAAGCCATATCGCTGGCTGAGAAGCTGTAAATTAGCGGCAATGATCAGTTGACTGGCCGCAGTGGACAAATTAGGCAGCGCATTAGTCCACGCCATTTGTAGTATCGGCGCTTTGATGTCTGTCAGCAGCGTATTAGCAAGCGATACGTCCAACCCACCGACATCTGGCACAACATCTTTGCCCACATTTAAGGGAATGTTCAGCGATCGCTTCGTGGTTCCTGCATCTACAACCTGCTCGGTAATTTCCAGCGATTTCACTGGCAGCGGGAGTTGAAAGCCATCATCCGTATCCCCCAACTGCGCTTGAAAACGCACCTGAGCTTCCCCAGCCTGACTCGCCGTGATTGGCAACCGATAAACCTGAGTACTCCCTTCCTGGATACGGGCTGTCTGGGTTTGGGTATTGCCGTCAGTTTCGGTGAACGTTAGCCCATCCACGACATCACCTTGAATGCTCAGCCGTCCTCCTTGGTTCCCCGTATTGGTGACGGCGAGCCCAGCCATAAAGCGATCGCCCTGCCGGACAAATTGCGGGAGTACAGGAGCCGTAATCAGCGGTCGAGTGGTAATAAATGTCGCATCGCCGTTACCAAAACGTAAATTACCGTCGGTAGCGACTACCATCACGCGCCAGGTGGTGAGATTATCGGGCACTGTAAAACTGACCTGGGCTTTGCCTTGTTCATCAGTCAGCACCGCCCCGTTGTAATAGGCCAGGGACTGAAAGTCTTTACGAATGCGGGTATTTTCGCCCCCAGCGGCAAAGCCACCGCCAAAACCCCAACCCTTTGCCAACGGTGATACCAGATTCTGCAGCACCACATCCCGGCGGTTATCCGCAAAACGCGTAGCGATCGCCTGCTCAGCATAGACCGTGGCAACTAAATCTGGTGGGCGATGACCACTGAGTTGAAGCACCGCCTCGTCCACTACCATCACCGTAAATTGTCCCTGAAGCGGCTGTCCCTGGTTGTCTGTGAGAGTCAGTTCTACGGTTTGTTCCGTGGCGGGAGGGAGCTTGGCCTGCGTCGGTTTTACGTCTGCGGTGAGGTAGCGATCGGCGAGATCAACCTCAAACGGAGCAAACCCAACACCTACTAGTTCTTCCAAATTTCCAGGCTCTAAAGTTTCGAGTGGATCGCCCTGACGCACTAATACCGCTTCTATTGCCGCATTGGGCAACATGTCCGGTGTGACCGTGAACTGTACTTGAGGAGAACCTCCATTCACCGGCACAATTTTTTCGTAAAGGGTGCCATAGCGTACGACGGCAAAGTATAGTTCGCCCGCTTCGTAAGGAGACTGGATCAGCGCTGTTGCCGTTTCACCCGGTGCATAGCGTTCCT
>JBCBTQ010000322.1:0-5004 GCA_039818605.1 Cyanobacteria bacterium J06639_14
CCAGAAGGCTAATCTCGATATCGAAATTGTTGTTGATATGTTCAACACAGTTGAGCAATACAATCGGGTTCTGCTCTTTAGTGGCGATGGTGATTTTGAGCGGGCAATTGAATTGCTGCGCTCTAAAAATACTCACATCACGGTTGTTTCTACGGAAGGAATGATCGCGCGTGAACTGAGGAATGCTACTGATCGCTATATCGATCTAAATTCTGTTAGAAAGTACATCGAGAAGGTCGATAGCTATCACTAGGCAATAATTCTGGTGAAGTCATCAGTTTGAAAAGCAATCGCTTCCTAAGGAAGCGATTGCTTTTCATAACTAGAAGTCTCGACTTAGAAAGGGTCCTAATTTAGCAGCTAGATGTGCCATAAGGCCACTTCCAGTCAACGATCTCATCAATGTCCTTGCCATACTCAAACGCATAGTTTAAGCACTCGATAATTTTGTTTTTCATGCGCTCTTTGGCATGAGCCGCCGCTGAACCAAGCTTAGGAACCCGGTCAATCACATCAATCACGAGGTTGAAGCGATCGATTTGATTGCGAATCGATAACTCCAGAGGCGTATTGATATTGCCCTCTTCCTTATAACCACGGACATGAATACGGTGCTGATTCGTACGCCGATAGGTGAGTTTATGAATCAACCACGGATAACCATGGAAGTTAAAGATGACAGGCTTATCGACTGTAAAGAGTGTGTCAAAGTCGCGATTTGAGAGCCCATGGGGATGCTCTGACTCAGGGACGAGCTTAAAGAGATCGACAACGTTGATGAAACGGACCTTCAGCTCAGGAAATTCCTCCCGTAAGATAGCCGTTGCGGCCAATGATTCCATCGTTGGAATATCACCACAACAAGCCATGACCACGTCGGGAATATCAGGTTCGACGCCACAGTCATCGTTGCTGGCCCAATCCCAAATACCGATCCCTTTGGTACAGTGCTTAACGGCTTCTTCCATGGTCAGATATTGGAGATGCTTTTGCTTATCAGACACGATGACATTGATGTAATCGGTGCTGCGTAAACAGTGATCGGCTACGGAAAGTAGCGTATTGACATCAGGAGGCAAATAGACTCTGACCACGTCGGGACTTTTGTTCGTCACCAGGTCAATATAACCAGGGTCTTGGTGACTAAATCCATTATGATCCTGACGCCACACTAAAGACGAAAGCAAGATATTCAGCGATGAGACGGGTGCTCTCCAGGGAACGTGATTTTTGCAAATGTCCAACCATTTAGCGTGCTGATTGAACATTGAATCGACCACGTGGGCAAAGGCTTCATAGGTGTGGAAAAAGCCGTGACGACCGGAGAGTAAATATCCTTCTAGCCATCCTTGGAGGGTATGCTCACTGAGCATTTCCATGACGCGACCGTCAGGCGACAATTCACTGCCATCGAGGTCTTCGGCATACATATCCGCCATCCATGTTTTCTTGGTGACTTCGTACAATGCAGCCAAGCGATTGGAGGCAGTTTCATCAGGACCAAATACCCGGAAGTTGGCCATGTTATCCCGCATCACATCGCGGAGTAGATACCCCAAAACGCGAGTATTTTCTACCTCGACGGTACCCGGTTGAGGAATTTCAACGGCATAGTCGCGGAAGTTGGGCATTTTTAATTCATGGCGGATTAAACCTCCGTTTGCATGGAGATTTGCACTCATGCGACGATTGCCCTCAGGGGCTAACGCTCGCAGCTCTGGAATGAGTGTTCCGTTGGCGTCAAACAATTCTTCCGGACGATAGCTCCGCATCCATTCTTCCAGACGACGCAGATGCTCAGGATTGCTATGCATCGCCCCCATGGGAACCTGGTGCGATCGCCAGAATCCTTCCACCTTATGACCATCGACTTCCTGTGGACCGGTCCAGCCTTTGGGGGTCCGTAGGATAATCATGGGCCAGCGAGGTCGTACTGCATGGCCTGTATTACGAGCTTCTTGCTGAATGGCACGAATCTCATTGATGCAATTTTCTAGAGTCGTTGCCATCTTTTGATGCATCGCTGCAGGATCACTCCCTTCAACCAGATATGGCGTATAGCCATAGCCCCGGAATAAGCTTTCGAGTTCCTCCGGTGAAATACGTGCCAGCAGCGTGGGGTTGGCAATCTTATAGCCGTTGAGATTCAGAACGGGTAAGACGGCCCCATCGCGAATGGGATTCAGAAACTTATTTGAGTGCCAGGCAGTTGCCAGGGGCCCCGTTTCGGCCTCCCCATCACCCACAACACAGGTAACAATGAGGTCCGGGTTATCAAAGGCTGCGCCAAAGGCATGGGATAAGCTATAGCCAAGTTCTCCCCCCTCATGAATCGAACCCGGCGTTTCTGGGGTGACGTGACTGCCGATGTGCCCTGGGAACGAAAACTGCTTGAAGAACTTCTGCATCCCTTCAATGTCTTCGCTCTTGTCAGGATAGACCTCGGAATAAGTGCCTTCGAGATAGACCGGACCGAGTACACCCGGGGCACCATGCCCTGGCCCAGCCATGAAAATCATGTCGAGGTCGTACTGCTTAATGAGTCGGTTGCAGTGGATATAGGTGAAGCTGAGGGCGGGTGAAGCGCCCCAATGGCCTAATAAACGATGCTTGACATGTTCGGGTTGCAGAGGCTCCTTCAGAAGAGGATTTTCCTTGAGATAAATCATGCCTACCGCCAAGTAGTGACAGGCACGCCAATAGGCATCGATTTTTCTAAGTTGCTCATCCGAGAGTGGGCAAGTGCTTAGAGGATTGGCAAGAACCATAATTATCCAATAGCTCCATGAATCAGGTCTATGGAAAAACTCATCGACTACTGTTGCGATCGCTTTCAGTCTAGCGACATTGATCGAGGCTATCCCCAAGATGCCCGTGTCTTTTTAGATTCGAAAATGTTTGATATGAAAGAGGTGTGCGTAGAAGGGTGAGCGCGTAACAAGGGAGACGAGTGGCCAGAGTGTTGGGCGTAATTGCAAGGGTGTGATTAGGTATCGATCCTGTGATGATTCGATGCGAAGCAACCATAACACCGTAAAATCTTGACAAATGTGTAGAACACACGGACTAGATTGATGGCTTCTTCCCCCTATCGCAGCAAAGTCCTTCAATTTGTGGTGGTTCAGGCTCAACGAGTCCAAAGGCAGGCAACTCAGACCTGGCGACAGACAAGGTTAGCAACGATGTGGGGGGTCCAAATCACGGCGGCGATCGCCCATGGCATCTGGCAATGGAGTCAGAGCGGCTGGCATCAGGTATTACCGATGGCCCAAGGCGTGGCCTCAAGTTGGTCAAAACTCACCGCTGCGGTTCGGCCAGCCATGTCGGCACCGTCAATTCCGACGGATACGCCCATTCGTCACGTCTTAGCCTGGGTGGCTGCAGAAGCTCCGCTGGCAATTGCTCAACCAGGGCTGGCAACGGATTTGGCCACACGGCGCTTAGTGTGGGTGATGGCAGACTCCACTGTGATCGTGGATGAGGCCATGCATCATCAGTTGCAAGCCCGTATCGTGTGGGAACTAGCTGATTATGGTTATCGCCAGCGACAATTGCAAAGACGGATGCCGCTCATTTCAGGTTTTTATCCGGTAAGTGGAGCACGGGTGCTCGGGTGGATTTGGCAGGCAATCGCTTACTTTTTTGGGGATAAAAGAGTACAGACACCCTCTCTACCGAGTCAGCGTCGGGATATTGAACGCGCTGTTGTCACGAGGTCAGCCCGTTTAATCAAGCGATGTCAGTGTCTCTGGCCGTGGGGGAAAATGCACTTACCCTTGGCTATGAGCCCTCGGCAAGAGGTTCCGGTGTTTGCCTGGATTGGGCAAGCGATCGCTTACTTTTTTGCGGGTAAAGCTGGGCCAACCCCTTCTCTACCAGGGCAAACTCCGCCTTCGGACCTAGCTGTAACAAGTGAATTAGGGACATTCATCACCCCGTTCATCAATCAATATCAATACATTTGGCAGCGTGGTAAAGCCCTGGGCTACAGGCTGATCGACCAGTGGGTGGGGGAGATTGTCAATCGTTTCTTTGCCTACAAGGGCAATCGTTGTTTAGCACCAGATGCAGATGTCGAAAGGACGGGTGCGCTCACAAACCCAACGTTCGCCCTGGCGATTTTGCCCGGCGTTTGGAACTGGGGTCATTCAGTGGTGGTTTGGGTAAGGCAAACAGTAGTCCGTTGGCTTACGGGCAACAACATGATGGTCTGGCAGCAGGCGGATCGTATACCTCGCCTTCCAGCCTCACCGAGTTTGCAGTTACTCCCAAGTCCTGAGGATGTTGCTTTCACAGTCCCCTATCCTCAAGCTTTGATCGATAGCATGGCGACACCCTCGCTGACCATCCCCGTAATGTCAACGCCTTCGTCCGCGACCGTAGCGGAACCTTGGCTAAATGTCTCAGCGACGTCTATGGGGTATGAGCGATCGCTTTTAGTATGGCTGTTAACGGTGCTGGATTGGGTCTTGGTCCAGCTGGAGCGATGCATCGTTTGGCTATGGCAACGTTTCACGGCTTTGGGGAATGCGATCGTCCGTCAAATTTGGAAAATCCTCTAGCGCTGTCACCTCAGGGGAGACTCGGCGCGATAGCTTTGTACCACGTCACCCTGATGGAATGATGGAGTGTTGAATCACCGTACGCAGGGGTTATTGACAGGGAAACGGCCATGACAATCCCAAGGATAAAAAGGAAGGCGGGGTTTTCCAATGAGGTGCGATGGGTTGTATTACCAAGGGTGGAGCATTCTCAGAAAGGGCGGGGTGTTGACCTACCCGATGCTGGCTGGGCTTGTGCTGGAATCTGAAACACCTTGTAGGCATAGGACTTGAGTGAGTCCCCCCCCACAGAGTCCAGTCGGAAGCCTAAGATGCCTCGCTACAGTGTCAGCGATAGCCCTAAATCCGACACAAGCAGACAAGGGGGCTTCAAAGTGAAGCCCAACTTTTCCTTTGAATGTATCTGTTGCCACCCCATTTACTTCCACGCCCTTGATTCCAC
>JBCBTQ010000323.1:0-4995 GCA_039818605.1 Cyanobacteria bacterium J06639_14
AACCATCATGCATACCGATTCAACATGTGTTGCCGATGCCCTAAGTGCTGATTTCTCTTCTCATACTAGATTTATTGCAGCCTGTTGAGGGAAAGCATCTTGATCTAGCAACACTTGGCTATAGTGTGTTTGAAAGCTGAGCGATCGCCCATGAGCCAAACTATTAACGCACCCTCTCCCCTTAAAGTATTTATTTCTTATTCCCATAAAGACGAAGCATTAAAGAAAGAACTAGAGGAACATCTCGCCCTGCTGAAACGACTGGGTAAGGTCCAAATCTGGCAGGACCGCGCCATTGATGCGGGTGATGAGTGGAATGAACAAATTCGCCAGGCTCTGGATGCCGCTGACATTATCTTGCTATTGGTCACGTCTCGCTTTATCAACTCAGAGTTCTGCTTCAGTAAAGAGATGAATCGGTCGATGACGCGCCATGGACAGAAGACGGCTCGTGTGATTCCCATCATCATGGCTCCCTGCTCGTGGAAAGAGGCTCCTTTTGCGAAGCTGCAGGTATTGCCTACCGATGGTAAAGCCGTGACCGAATGGAGCAATCGTGACTCGGCATTTTTGAATGTGGCGGAAGGCCTTACCCGTGTGGTGGATAAGCAATATGGCCCTGTCGCGCAAGAAGATGATGGTTGGGGAACGCCTCCCGCTGTCAACGCATCGCAGGAAGATGGCTGGTCGACACCTCCCGGGGCCACCTCCCCCCCGGCTTCAAACCCCCATGTGAAGACGGCTAAAGCTCCCAGGAGTGAAACTCAGAAGCGGTTAGAGCTGTTTCAATTACTGTCTGATATTCCGGATACGACGTTTAACTCGATTGTGTATGCCTTAAACGTGCCAGCGCCTGTCATGCCGCCGCCTGTCGCGCCTCAAGGTCAGCGGGTACCGGCTTTGTTGAACTGGGCGAAGAGTCCCGTGGGATGCGGTCTGGATGAACTGGAAGCGGTTATCGACACCATTGTCAACCCTCGGTAGCCCCTCCGACGCTGACATCCACTCAGTCGGAGGGGCGCTTGCTAGCAACGCAATATCCCCTGAGCCAATCGCCCTTTATCGTGGGGCCGCCGATTACCCAGCCGCGCCAATTTTTTGGACGGGAGCGCATTCTGAGGCGGCTGTTTCGGTTTCTGAAAACACATCCGCTGCAGAATGCTGCCATTATTGGCCAGCGACGTGCGGGCAAAACATCGCTACTGCAATATATTCAGTCAATTCCGGGAGCCCTGCCAACAACTCTCAGATCGGGGCAGAAATATGACTGGCTACCCAACCCAGAAGTTTATCGCTGGGTCTATGTTGACTTTCAGGACTCGGGGTTACATAGTCGTGAGGGCCTATTGCGATATTTGCTGCAGGCAATGGAGTTGGCGGTGCCAGGCGTCTGCACGCTGGCCAGTTTTATGGAGCAAGTTCGGGATCGCCTCAACCGACCGACGGTGGTGCTCATGGACGAAATTGGGGTGGGGCTGCAGCGCTGTCCTGAGTTGGATGATGATTTTTGGGAGTGTTTGCGATCGTGGGCTACGACTCGGGCCAATGGCAATCTTGCTTTCGTTCTGGCAACGCCCGAGTCTCCGCTAGTATTGGCTCGGCAAACGGGGCACAGTTCACCGTTTTTCAATATTTTCGGGTATACCACGACCCTGGGGCCGTTCACGGACTCGGAAGCCCGTGAGTTCTTAACGAGCGCACCCATTCCCCTGGCTGCCGAGGATATGGCGTGGATGTTGCACCATAGCCAGGGCTGGCCCATTTTGCTTCAGGTGTGCTGCCGCGAGCGGCTGTTTTATCTGGAGGATGGTGACAGTGGGGATGGCTGGCACCAAGATGCCCTCGAGCAAATGCGCCCCTATATCCATTTGCTCGAGCCTTTATGATGCTTGCCAGAGATTCACTCACTCGCTGCCTTTATATCCATGGCCCCCTCTAAGCTGCCCCCAAATGCCTACACACATGCCCCGATGCAGCACCCCCACTTACTCTGGGGCTGTTGGCAATTGCTGGTATGGTTCTTTTTTCGTCCCCGGGCTTGGGCCCACCACCTGCAGCGCCTTCACCCCGATCTGGAACCGGATGTGGGCTTAAGACGCCTCGTGCGGGTTAATACTTGGCCCGCCTGGAAGCTAATAATTCAGGGGTATCTGCTACTGCCAGTTTTAGCCGCACTAATACCTGCAATCGTCCTGCTCACCCTGGGCGTCCCTGTAGGGGCGATGCTGGTAGGCGTGGCGTACGGCGTGGCGTTCGGCGTGGCGTTAGGCGTGGCGGGAGGCGTGGCGGGAGGTGTGGCGTTCGGCGTGGCGTTAGGCGTGGCGTTAGGCGTGGCGGGAGGCGTGGCGTTAGGCGTGGCGGGAGGCGTGGCGTTAGGCGTGGCGTTAGGCGTGGCGGGAGGCGTGGCGGTAGGCGTGGCGTACGGCGTGGCGTTAGGCGTGGCGTTCGGCGTGGCGTTAGGCGTGGCGTTCGGCGTGGCGTACGGCGTGGTGGTAGGCGTGGCGGTAGGCGTCACTGACGGCATCCAGGTGGGACTTTCTGCCGGCATTCCAGCGAGTCTATTGCTACCCATCGGGCTGACCATCAATTCCTGGCGACCTGGGGTTTTGTCTATTGTTTTAACGCCCTGGCATGGATTGCTGTATCGAGTCGATCTGACTCACTGTGGTCAGCGGCCCAGCCTGCTGCGCTATCACCAGGCATTGTGGGATGAGTGGCTGGCTCGCCCCAGTGTGGGACTGGCCAAACACCTGCTGCTGGTAATGGAGCGCCGTCCGGAGGAAGGGCAGGCTGCCTTTGAGTTCTTAGCCGACAGTCGGCAATACGCGGTCGCCCAAACCGTACAAATTGAATTAGATGCGCGCACGCTAGCCAACTGCCAGGATGTTGTCGCGGTGGGGCAGATTCACACGGATTTTGCTTCCGTAAGTGAGCTGGCGGGGCCTGCTAGTTCTCTATTGCGTCGCTTTAGGCGTTTCAGTCAGGACACACAGAGTGCGCTCGCCCATACCAAAACCTATTACCAGCGTATGGCTCTCAATGATGTGGTGCAAGACCTGGAAGACTGGGAGCGTGAACTCACCCGCAGCAGTGAACCTTACGCGCAGCGCTTTCGCCCCATTGCGATTCACTGGCATCAAATCGTCCGTACCTACGAACAAGCCTTAGCTCGCGATGTTGAGCTGCGTCAGGAGATTGAGTCGCCCTATGTGACAGGGGTTCCGCTCAATCAGCAGCAGAGCATCTTTATTGGTCGGGCGGATATTAGCGATCGCATTGAGCAGTTGATTCGCGATCGGCGATCGCCGCCCCTGCTGCTATATGGGCAACGGCGCATGGGCAAAACCTCCCTGCTGTATAACCTGGGGCGATTACTCCCCAACCGCATCATCCTTTTATTTGTTGATTTACAAGGGATCGTTGCTAGCGCTAGTAGCCACGCGGGCTTTCTGTATGCCCTCAGTCGTGACATGGTGCAAGCAGCCCAAGCGTGCAGCATCGTATTGCCTGCCCGTACACTGGCAGATTTTGCGACGGAGCCGTTCATTGTCTTCAATGACTGGCTTGACGAGGTCGAAATGGCGCTGGGCGACAACACCGCCCTCCTGGCCCTGGATGAATTTGAAAAACTGGAGTCTGCCTTTACGAAGGAACGACTTGATGCCGAATTGGTTCTGGGCCTCTTGCGCAATCTGATTCAGCATCGTCCCCGGTTTAAGGTGATGCTATCAGGTGCCCATACCCTAGAAGAATTTCAGCGTTGGTCCAGCTATCTGATCAATGTCAAGGTGATCAAAGTCAGCTATCTGAATGCCGATGAAGCCCGTCAGCTGATCGAACATCCCGTGCCCAATTTTGCCTTGAAATATACGCCAGAAGCCAGTCAGCGCGTTTTGGACATCACGCGGGGGCATCCCTTTTTAATCAATCAATTGTGTGAGGAGATTATTGCCTACAAAAATGAACAAGCCCCTCATCAGCGTCGCCTGGCTTGCCTGGAAGATATCGAAGCGGCAATTCCAGAAGCCCTGGACCATGGCATGCTTTTCTTCAGCGATATCCAAACGAATCAGGTGAGTTCTATGGGGCTAGAAATCTTGAGAGCGATTGCCCAACAAGGAGAAAATGCCCCCCTGCGTTTCACAGACCTCGCCAGTCAAGTGCCAGCTTTGGAGGCGATGGCTATGCACCGTCTTCTCCAGAGAGACTTGCTGGAAGAAACCCCGGATGGCTACCGCTTTCAGGTGGAGTTAATTCGCCGGTGGTTTGCCGCGCGTTAGCTGGGGCGTTTGCGACGTTCAACCGCTGCTGCTGCAACAGTCGGCTGCGATTTGCCAATGCCCAGCCTTCTCGCTCCAATGCTAGGGGATTTCCAGTACTCCTTTGAGAAAGCATTTGGCGATCGTGATCAAGATCACGGATTTTCAGAGCTTCTAGCACAAGAAAAGTCCCTTGGGGACACGTGACATTACGCAGCGTCTCACAAGACTGGGGCGATGTCATCACGAGAACTTCCTGACTTCATCACGTAAAAACACCCAATATCTCACCATAGTTACCCGATGGCTATCACCCACCAAATCGTCTCGAGGAGAGAACATAGGGATATAGGAAAGAAAAAGTCCCCAAAGCCCCCATCAGGAAACTCACTTATCAAGGATGCGGTACACGCAGCTTACGGATGATGGCGGCACTAGCACTAGGTCGGGTGCATTGATTGTGGCGGCCCTCATCGAGAGGATGCAATGCAGCCACATCCGTTTCCTGTAGTGTCGATATGGTACGAGCAATGATCAAGAAAATCGCGCACACGCACGTCTACATCAATGTCATGGAATGGTTGGTCACTGAAGAAGTGGACCGGCAATTTAGCCGATTACCTGAGCGGGTGTCGAAATATCTCAAGCGCTCTGAGGTCGAAACCTTTGCCCTCAATCGTTTACCCACGCTCTATGCATCGAGCCAAAAAGGTCTACAGTATCAACGCGATCGCGC
>JBCBTQ010000324.1:0-4956 GCA_039818605.1 Cyanobacteria bacterium J06639_14
CCAACTTCTTTCAAATGCTCAGTTCCCCGAAACGAAAGCGTTTCAGCTTTTTTTTACAACTTTTGTCAGTCAACCAGGGCAAGAGCTTGCATCTAAATATGAGATACAGCTACGCATCTCAATTCACATGGAAGGTTGGAATCAAGGGTTTGATCTTAGCTCTGAGATAATCCAGCAAATTGCCGCAGTAGGCGCAAAAATAGTGTTCGATATTTATGCCTATGCCGATGATGACGTTGAAGACAAAGCTTAGGATTTAGAGTCTCGGACTGGGCCTGATCCAGATACCAAATGCGGCGTACGGCTTAAGTCAGGAGTCAGAATCCAGTGCCCTCCTGACTCCTGGCTCCTGACTCCGGGATTCTGACTCCTGACTTCTGGATTCTCTCGTCACTGGAATTTCCCGCCTTAAGTTGATAGCCCCAAATGCTATGACTAGGACGCATAGCTATGCATCCTAGCCAAAATAGGTAGCGGCTACTGACAGAATCGGGATTCGAGGCAAACCCTTATGCAGGCTGAGCACCCGGCTGCCCATTTTCCACCACAAAGGAGGCCAGAGTGCTTACCTCAGCCGTTTCTTCCAGAATGGTCGAAACAACCCGATAGTCGCTCTGCCAAGTATCCGGTGTGATAGTGCAGCGCACATATCCTTTTCTCAAGCCGTCGAAGAACTTGGTGTGGGGATTTCCAGGAACCGCTGCAGCGACAACTGCATTTGTTTCCTCCTCGTTGCCACCAAAGCTAGAGGTAATGGAGGTGCCCACGAACTCAGTCCCCACAGTTTCAGAGCTGGGGTCATCGAAATCAGTTTTGATGTCATGCACCCAACTAGAGTGAATATCACCCGTAATGACAACGGGGTTAGAGGGCTTACGCGCTTGCAGGAACTGAATCAGGCGATCGCGCTGGGCCACATAGCCATCCCATTGGTCAACATTAAAGAAGTCACCCGGTAAAAACGGCGTATTGCCAAAGTCGAATTGGGCAAACATCGTCTGCTGGGCCAAAACATTCCAGCGGGCATTCGAGCGATTGAGGCCAGACAGGAGCCAGCTTTCCTGGCGACGGCCCGTCATTGTGGCAGCCGGGTCAAGGGCTTCATCACAGCGAGGACCGAACGCATCCCCACAAGGCTGATCGGTACGGTACTGACGGGTATCCAATACATTGAAGGTGACCAAATCACCAAAGTTCAAGCGCCGATATAGCTGCAAGAACGGACCTCTAGCCAGCGAGGCAGCCCGTAGTGGCATGTGCTCGTAATAGACCTGATAGGCCACCGCCCGCCGCTGGGCAAACGCCTGAGCACTCTGATCATCTTCAGGCACGAAGTTGGCGTAGTTGTTATCAACTTCGTGATCGTCCCAAGTATAGGCCCAGGGAGCACTCGCGTGAGCGGCCTTGAGATTGGGATCAATTTTGTAGAGGGCGTAGCGATTACGATACGCTTCGAGCGTAATGACTTCGTCACTGTTGTGCTCACGCACAGCGTTTGAGCCAATGCCCCCCTCGTAAATGTAGTCGCCCAGATGAATGATCAGGTCAAGGTTTTCCTCCGCCATATGTTGGTAGGCAGTGAAGAAGCCATTCTGATAGTTCTGGCAACTGGCAAAGGCAAACTTGAATTGACTCAGCGGAGCCCCCAAAGCCGGTGCTGTACGCGTCCGTCCGATGGGACTGGCTTCGCCTCCTGCTTCAAAGCGATACCAGTAATCGCGACCTGATTCTAGACCCGCAACCTCCACGTGGACCGAGTGCCCCAGCGCAGCCGGGGCTACGGTAGTGCCTTCTAACACGACATTTTGTAAGGCTTCATCCGTGGCAACTGTGTAAGTAACTGTGACATCGGCATTCGGCATCCCGCCACCGTTCAGAGGGTCGGGGGCCAACCGGGTCCAGAGGACAACACCATCGGGCAAAGGCTCGCCCGATGCCACACCCAACGTGAAGGGATAGTCCGAAAAAGTGGTTTGGGCCAACAGACGTTGAGGCCAGCGTCCAGCAATGACGAGTCCCGTAAAAACACCCGTGCCAAGCAACAAGCTACGTCGCCGTAAGCGAGTATTTGAAAACCTATCAACGAATGAGCGTTCCATGCATATATTCCCTGAAATGAATTTTGATGATGAGTGAGTAGACGTGCCTCGTTCTTACCGCTGTCGCCATGCAGCGATGCTGGCAACAGCCATTAAGCCCATGAGGAGCGTGGGTTCTGGAACGGAAGTGGGTTGAGGCTCACTAAAGGAGACTGTGCCGGTATTGAACTGGAAAGTCGCAAAGTCATCGGTGAAGAATACAAAGTCACCACTGCCCAGGGGCTCTTCCACAAACTGGAAGGCCGTATCCGGGGTAATGGAAACGGTGTAGTCTAAACCTGCTAAGGCTCCGTCTTGAAACGTCGCGATAGGAAAGCCCGCAGCAATATCATCATCAGCTTCGGTATAGGTGGCAGGAGTAGTCAAGTCGGCCCCTACATAGGTGAAGTCGAGGGATACCAGACCAGATGTTGTATCAACCAACTCGGTACCGACACCAGTGATGAACGCGTCTTCATAGACGAGTTGTCCCGCAAAGGTTTCTCCCACTAAGAAGTCACCGCTGATAATCTCCACCGCGAAATCAGTCGTCAACTGAGCCGCCTCAGCCGGTGAAGTATTCAGGGAAAAAGACCCTAATAATGTGCCGATACTGGCAATTGCCACTGTTTGAAACGTTGTCCTCATGATTCGAAGATTCCAGGTAAATATAATCGTTGGTACGACAAAGCAGCCCCTCCTGCGAGGAGCTGATATCGAAAACTCGGATGAGCCTTCAGATAATGATTAGGGGTTTAAAAGATTCATCTAGCCTCTGGACAAGCTCACCAAGGCAGTGGATGCGCTCATTGGAATAAGGATAGGCTGATGAATATCCGTAAAATTGCTAGAAAAGCCAGCCATATACTACACCTCGGTAATCGCAAACACATGTTCTCTACAACACATGGGAAGACCAGACCGCATCATAATAGGCTGAAGCACTTGACCCTCTGTCAACAACGACGATGTGGAGAAACAGACCGTGAAGCAAGCACGTGATAAAGCTCAACCGGAGCTGCAGCAGGCGATCGCCCAGAAGCAACAATTGGAGCAAGCGAACCAAGCCCTGGAGCAACGCCTACAAAAAGCACAGCGGCGAGTAACTGAGCTGAAGCAGACGGTCACCCACCTAGAGCAAGAAAATCGATCGCTGCAAAAGAAGCTGAAACGGCTCAAAGACAAACAGCGCCAACAAGAGCAACCGCCGCAGGTCAAGCAGGGAATGAAAACATTAGCGGGACAACTAGAGGCAAAGAGTGGAGATACCAAGCCAAGCAATCGCCAAGCAACCACCGCAAAGACATCCCCAGCCGCGACAGCCCCTCCAATCACACCCGATACCGATCCCTATCAAATCGATGGCGATCGCATGATGCGAGCCTACTTTGGCGATCGTCAGGATTTCCGCAAGGGCGCGCGGGGGCGTTAGGGCATACTGCTTAAGCCGATAAAGTTAGTCATAAGTCAGCCAAACTCAGTCAAGGTCTCAGTCATTTATCTGTTGCAATCAAGATAGATGAGGCTCTTGGAATGCGTCCCGTAGAAACATCACTTGGGAAGTAGTGACTTTTTAGGTAACGACAAATGACTAGTTTAGATTTATCGTTGAGCAGACGAAGATATTAATGCGCATCAAAATTGTCAGACAAAGGGTTCACTAAAGCCGAATTCTTATGATTTTTCAGGCTTAATGCGCCCCAAAAAACAGAATAAAATCACGGCTTAGCTTCATTTTTTGAGGCAGTTTTTTGCATGCCATATATTGATCTTTCGAATTTCACATAAGGCATTAAAGAAGGAAATAATTCTCGTTTTATTCCCTAAATATTCTCGATCAAAAAATATATTTTATGCAGTCAAAAAGGTCTTTAATAGAATCTTTTTGACTGCGGCATGGTGTCTATCTAAATATTTCTCCATTCCAATTTTATATGTTCCAAAATTTAGGGTTTGGAGATATTTGGAACAAAAACAACCTCTCAAACTCAATCTAAAGGTGCAAACAGGACCGAACAAATGGCTACTCCTACCGAATGGTTAAATGAATTTCAAGTCAATACTGGAACTGCCCAGAACGGGACACAATCTGACCCTAAGATTATTGGACTCGCGAATGGCAATTTTTTAGTTGCTTGGACGGAAGCTGCGAATGGTGCGATTGGAGCATCGCCCGGTGCAGATATTGTCGGACAGCTCTACGATCCAGAAGGGGCGGCGATCGGCAATCCATTTCAGATTAATGCGACATCGACAAATGATGATGAGTCAGACTTCGATATTGCCGCAACCAATGATGGTGGCTTCATTCTTGTCTATGTCGATGAAAGCCTCGCGAATGCTAATTCAACTAGAATCCGGTGGGAGCGTTTCAACGACAGTGGTATTCAAACTCATACGGCTTTAATTGACAGCGAAAATGCTGCCAGTGAGTCCCTTTCTAATCCACAAGTAGCGGTTAATCTCACCGATAACACCTCCGTAGTTGCCTACACAGATATGGTC
Organism: Cyanobacteria bacterium J06639_14; assembly: GCA_039818605.1. Taxonomy (GTDB): domain Bacteria; phylum Cyanobacteriota; class Cyanobacteriia; order Phormidesmidales; family Phormidesmidaceae; genus SIO1E4. The sequence continues at coordinate 4,584 of JBCBTQ010000324.1, forward strand.
GGTAGCGATCCAGATCTTATCGGCAGAAGTGTTAGCCCTACAGGTATGCTGATGGCAAACTACCCTATTGGGTTTCATGGAGATAACTTTGAAATTGACGGTGATCTTGCCATTTTAGATAATGGCGATTATGTCTACGTTTTAGAAGATCATATTGATGATAGGACAGATATTGTTGTAGACGTGGGATCTGCTGAGGCGGGCGTTGGTGGTACAGTAAGAATTTTCGAAAATGGCCGCGATCCGCAAGTAACAAGCCTGACAAATGGTAATTTTGTCGTCACTTGGGAAGATCTAACTAGTTGTGCTTGGCGCAAATGAGGCTACCATTTAGAGCCATCCTAGAGGTTCATCTTATGGCTCGTCTCGCTCC
>JBCBTQ010000325.1:0-4936 GCA_039818605.1 Cyanobacteria bacterium J06639_14
TATACCTTGGCTCTCGTGACTCCTGACTCCTGACTCCTGACTCCTGACTCCTGACTCCTGACTCCTGCCTCCTGCCTCCTGACTCCTGACTCCTGCCTCCTGCCTCCTGCCCCCTGACTCCTGACTCCTGACTCCTGCCATTCCCGCTGCCAGGCTTCCCTGTATCCACGTATCAGGAAGTTACTCAACGGCCAGGGTGGGCGCATCTGAACGTTCCCCGTTGCTAACCATGCCAGGCTGTCCAGTGGCATTCGCGAGATACAGCCATTGTGTCGGGTAAGCAAACTCGATGCCTTGCTCCTCGAAGGCGGCTTTAATGGCTAAATTAATCTGCTGCTGGGCAGTCGTGTAGACTTCATAGTCACCACTTTCCACGTGATAGACCACCTCATAGTTGAGGCTGAAATCACCAAATGAGTCAAAGTGGACGCGATCGAACGTTACGTCGTCGGTAGCCTCAATAATGGCTTGAATGAGGCCAGGAATCGCTGCCATCTGATTTTGTGACGTATCGTAGGTGACGCCCAGCGTAAAGACGATGCGGCGGCGGCGCATGCGGCGAAAGTTTTGAATGCGAGACTCTGTCAAGTTGGTATTGGAAACGATGAGTTCCTCGCCACTGATACTCCGCAAGCGAGTGGTTTTGATGCCAATATGCTCCACCGTCCCCACCAAATCGCCCACAATCAAAAAGTCACCGATTTCAAAGGGGCGATCGAACAGGATGGAAAAATAACTAAACAGATCGGCCAGGATCCCCTGCGAGGCCAGAGCCACGGCCACACCGCCAATGCCCAGACTCGTCACCACTGCCGAAATATCGAAGCCCAAGTTATCCAGCAGGAAAATGAGGCCAATGGCCCACACCACAATTTTGATAGCCGGAATCAACGCATTGAGGCTTTTTTCCAGCGTGACATCCCCCCGACGCGTCACCCAATAAACCCGCACCCCATATTCCACCAGCGAACCCGTCAGCCTGATAACCGCTAGCGTGGCCAAAATGACGCACAACACGTCAATGGATTCCTTCAGAATGGGATGCAGAGTAAGATTCCCGATGCTGATGTAGAAACTGCCTAAATACAGCAGATAAACGGTCGGCTGCTGAATTAAGCGCAGCAGTCGATCATCTAAATCGGTGACGCTGTATTTTGCCCAACGCTGCAGGCGTCCAATAATGACCGTACGAATAATGTTGGTCAGCAGAATTCCCCCCAACAGAATCGCGATCGCTAACAAGTAGCTCGCGATCGTATTCCCCATCATCGTGCGCTCAAGAAATTCTATGGACATACGCCTCCTGCTTCCTATGCCATATCGGATCCGTCTCTTCGTCGGATTGTAACAATGCCCGTATGCAGTTCGACGCGACAGGTCGCGTCGCTACAGGTATCCCCTATTTCCCAAACTTTCCTAGCATTCAAGGGTTCATTCCCCTCAAAATAGGCCATAGTTGGGCATAAACTCGCATCTCACACTCAAGGCTGCCTTTCATGACACTTGACTTGGGTCGGTTTTTCCGCGCGTGCAACCCCAGCAAAACACTTAATCTCACGTCTCCAGATGACGTCAAATACTACATTGATTGTGCCGACGTCCGGGGAAGCGATTTGGTGCGCGAACTGAAGCGCACCATCACATTTTCTGGCCAAGAACCAACGTGTCAACTGTTTACAGGACACATTGGGTGTGGCAAATCAACAGAACTCTCGCGCCTGCACCGGGATTTAGAAGCTGAAGGCTATCAGGTGGTCTATTTCGAGTCCACAGACGACCTGGATATGGGAGATGTGGACATCAGCGATATTTTGCTGGCGATCGCTAAGCGGGTGAGCCAGAGCCTGGAAGCCGCCCAAATGCGCTTGGCCCCGAATCGGTTTCAGCAGCTTTTGCAGGGAACAGCCGATTTACTCAATTCAGAGGTCACGGGATTCAAGGTAAAAATCCCCGAAGTGGCGGGCTTGAAGGTGGGTGACGAAGTGGGCATGAGCGCCGATGACGGGACCTATTCGCTGGCCTTTGGGATTGGTGAGCTAACCACCAAGGCGAAGGACAGCAAGGATGTGCGATCGCTACTGCGTCAGCACCTGGAGCCGCGCATCAATACCATCATGGAAATCATCAACAGCGAACTCATTGATACTGCCAATCAGCAGTTGCGCGATCAAGGCAAAGCTGGGCTGGTGGTGATTGTGGATAACCTGGACCGCATCGACAATAAGCCACGGGTGCAGGACCGTCGCCAGCCAGAATATCTGTTTGTGGACCGGGGCGATCAGCTCAAAAAACTGCGCTGCCATGTGGTGTACACCGTTCCTCTGGTGCTGTCCTTTTCGAACGAGAAGGAAAACCTGACCAATCGCTTTGGGGCCGGTCCCCAAGTATTGCCGATGGTGCGCACCCACGCTCAAGACGGCAGCGCCAGTGAGGCGGGACTAGCAGCGCTGCGACAAATGGTGCTGGCCCGTGCCTTCCCGAACATAGCCGCAGATGAGCGCTTGACCCAGGTGGGCGAGCTGTTTGATTCCTTAGCCACCCTGGACCGCTTGTGCCTGGCGAGCGGTGGCCATGTGCGAAATTTGCTAGTGTTAATCAACTACTGCCTGAAGAAGGCCGATCCTCCCTTTACCCAGACCCTGCTGGATCAGGTGATTAGCCTCCGCTTGAGTGAACTGACGAAAGCGATCGATAAAGAAGAGTGGGAACTGCTGCGCGAGGTCCATCGCACCAAGGCCGTACGCGGGGAAGGGGAGTATCAGGCGCTGCTGCGTAGCCTGTTTGTCTTTGAGTACCGGGAAGCCGGACAAACCTGGTTTGACCTCAACCCGGTGTTGCTTACTGCCAAGGAACTCACGCCCGATGTCTGAGGTGCCCCCATCCCCCATCACACCCGATAATCAGCAAGCCCTGGCGGAACTGTGTCGGCTGCTGCGATTTGCGCAGGGGGAGTTTGCGCTGATGGTGGCGGTGTGTAACTCCCATCAACAACGCCAGGAACTGGTGGCCCACCTGCGGCAGCACTGTGCGATCGCCTTTGACGAAATCACCTTGCCGCCCTCCACCACGACCCTGTTCACGACGCTACGTCACCATGTCGGGGATGCCCGTCCCCCAGCCCTTATGGTGTATGGGTTAGATACCATTCCGGAGCGGGAGCCCGTCTTAACTGCTACTAACCAAATCCGTGAAGAATTCCGCAAATTTCCGTTTCCTCTCGTCCTGTGGCTGACGGATGACAGTCTCAAACAACTGATTCGGACCGCTCCTGATTTCTACACCTGGGCCCATCCCGTCACGTTTGAGACCCCACCGGAATTCTTTCGGGCATTTTTGGATGGCCTGATTTGGGATGTCTGGCAGCAGGTGCTGAACTCGCGCGAAAGCCACTTTCTAAGTAATCAAGAACTGGGGTTTAGCCCCGGCTCGACCCGCAGCCAGGAATTAGCTACGAGCCTCGCGGCCCTAGAGGCACAAGTCATTGAACTGACGCCAACGCAAGCGGCTGCCCTGGCCTTTGTCCAGGGACGCCTGGCCGATAACAATACGGTGACGGCGCGAACGCATTACGAGGCTAGTCTGGCGCAATGGCAGACATTGATCCAGCAATTTCACGAAGATGGTGATGCTGAACGGCCCCCTCAATCCCCCCAAATTGGGGGACTTCAAGAGGGTATTCCTCCCAGCATGGGGGAAGCAGGGGGACCAGACGATATCCCCAACCCAGACCAGGCCGGAGGTGGGAGCGGCCCCTCGCACCTGCCGTCGCAGGCAACCAATCCGTCCGATGCTAGCGAAGAAGCAATGCCTCAGACCTCCAAAAAGCGACGTTATCAGGAAGCGGCGGGCCATGTGCAGTTCTACCTGGGGCTGTGGTGGCGCAATCATGCCGAACGCGATCGCCCCTCTTCCGTTGAAGCCTTTCAGCAAGCCTGCCAGTATTTTGCGGGGGCCGTGCAAACCTTTGAGGCGCTGCACCGCACCGATCTGGTGGCGAAGTACCTGAATTATTGGGCCGAGTCTTTGCATCGTCTGGAACGCTGGTCTGAACTGGAAGCGGTGGCGACCCAAGCATTAACCCTCCATCAACAGCAGCAAAATCCGTTTCGCGTAGCTCGGGCAACCGGGTTTCTGGCGGAGGTGGCTCTGGCCCAACAGGATTGGGTAACGGCTCAACGTCAGGCGGAAACCGCTTTGGCCTCGATTCAACCAGCGACGGTAGCCCCGATCCTGCAGAATGCCACCCCCGATGATAAGGCGTTCTATCAATGGGTCAATAGCTTTCATCGGAGCTGGTATTTGTTTTCGCTGGGGCGGGCGCAATTTGAACAGGCGCAGATTGATGCAGCGGTGCAAACCCTGGAACAGGTCCGCCACATTACACAACCGGATTACGACCCCCAACTGTATAGCCGGGTGCTGGAACACCTGCGGCAGGGCTATTTTCGCCAGGGTAAGTATTTGCAGGCATTTGAAACGCGGCGGCAGAAGGACGCGATCGAAAGTCGGTTTAACTATCGGGCCTTTGTCGGGGCGGGCCGCGTGCAGCCCAAGCAGAAAATTATGAATCCGGCGCTGCCCGTGGAGGAACATCCCGAAGACCTGATTATGGCTTCGGGGCGCAAGCAGGATGTGCGGCGCTTGCTGCAGCGGCTGGAGCAGGATGAAGCGGTGCTGACGATTGTCCATGGGCCCTCGGGGGTGGGCAAGAGTTCGCTGATTGAGGCGGGGCTGGTACCGGCACTGGCGCGGGGGCGGTTGGAGACGCGGCGGGTGCTGCCGGTATATTTGCGGCGCTATCGGGATTGGTTAGGGGCGTTGGTGGAGGGGTTGGAGGGACCCCCTGAATCCCCCTTGGTAAGCTATCCATTAGGCATAAGTCTTCTAACGCTATATATATCAGGGCTTTTGCGCCCCACTTGTGGAACTTGAATCA
>JBCBTQ010000326.1:0-4834 GCA_039818605.1 Cyanobacteria bacterium J06639_14
GTGCGGCGCATTGTGACACCTATGTTGGGGGCATAGGTCAATCATGCAGTTGACGTTATATTTTCTGGGTGATTTCTTCCCCAAGGTTGATGTGACCTTAATGGGGAATTTCCATTGACTGAAATCATGAGTTTCAGTGATTTAAACCCTAGCCATAGCTAGCGCTATCGTTTTATGAGTTAAAACTCCAGTTGCCCAATCAGATATGATTTGTGAGTTTCTCTATGTTGAATTGTTAACAGTTCATTGGATTGAGGCAATGCAATCCGAATAAACTTAGAAATAGCAGTCTATAGCTTTATCAGTCACACTAATTAGAGCAGCATCGGTCACTCGTCTTCCTGTTCTGACAATCGATTCTCGGATCTTCCCTAGTTTCTCCCGATTCATTGATAGTTTACAGTTGAGCGGCTTCAGGGCTGCAATGCTCGCCGCCTTGAGTTTGGGTGCTTCGTCTGGAACAGTCATAAAGACTTGTGAAGATACCGATGACTGACTTTTGTCCCACACTAATGCCTCAAACGCGTTTTCCTCAACAGCGCGTCGCCCCCCGACTTATGGAACAGCCTAATTTCCTTCAAACCCAAGGGCATCGAACGCTAGCCGCAATTGTGGTTACTGACGCAGTGGGATTTAGTGCTCGCATGTCGATTGATGAAGAATCTACGCTGCGACTTATTCAGCGGGACTTAAAACTGATGGAAACGTCCTGCGACCGTTTAGAAGGGCGTGTTTTAAAGTCCACGGGTGATGGTCTGCTGATGTATTTTGCCAGTGCTGTTCAAGCCGTACGCTGTGCGTTGGAGATTCAGCGCCAGTTGGCCCAGATCAATCAACCCTTGCCATCCGACAAGGTTTTACTCCATCGCATTGGCATCCATTTGGGAGACGTGTTTTTTAGTCAGTCTGACGTGATGGGTAATGGGGTCAATATAGCCGCCCGCTTACAAACAGAAGCCCAGCCAGGAGCCATTTGCATTTCGCAAATTGTTCACGATGTCGTTAAATCTCAGCTCAATCTAGATGCTGCTTTTTTAGGGCCCCTCCACCTCAAAAATATTCAAGAGGCTGTCCCTGCCTATCAAATCCAACCCGTCCAGGTGCCGCCCCCGCCCCCGGAAAGAAAATCAGAGGCGTCTGAGCCAGGTCAAATGGCCGCTGGTGACAAAATAGCCGGACGTTACATTATTCAACGGTTGCTGGGGCAAGGTGGCTTTGGGCGATCGTATTTAGCAGAAGATACCCAACGGTTTGGGGAACTCTGTGTGCTCAAAGAGTTTGTGCCCGCGAAGAAATCGGGCAATGCTGTACAAAAGGCACTAGATTTATTCAAACGAGAAGCCAAAACGCTCTATCAGATCCAGCATCCCCAGGTGCCTAAGTTTTTAGCCTGTTTTACCCAGGCCCAGAGACTCTTCATCGTTCAAGAATATATCGATGGTGTGACCTATTCCCAACTGCTTCGTCGCCGCCGCAAGCAGGGCGAGCAGTTTTCTGAACCAGAGGTCACTCAATGGCTGAAGCAGATGCTCCAGGTTGTGGAATATCTCCATGGGTTAGAGCTGATTCACCGAGATATTTCGCCAGACAACATCATTTTCTCCCGCGATCGCAACCTGCCAGTCTTAATTGACTTTGGCTTAGTCAATGATGCGATTAACCGGATTTGGTCTAAAGCCAATGATGAAGAACCCGGCAATAAAGCCGCCTCAATGGTCGGCAAATTTGGCTACTCACCACCCGAGCAAATTCGCTTAGGGCAATGTTATCCCTGTAGTGATCTGTATGCCTTGGGGGTAACCGCATTGGTGTTACTCACCGGTAAAAACCCCCGAGATTTGATGGATCGTGACTCCCTAGAGTGGCGCTGGCAATCTCTGGTGACGCTGAGTCCATTGCTCAAGGCAGTGCTAGAAAAGCTAACAGCCCAGCGTCCTAAAGATCGCTATCAGTCTGCTCAGGAAGTATTAGCAGTCCTCGCAGCTATTCCTACCCCGATTGAAGAGTCAGCCGAAGAATCGACAGTCATTGCCTCTCCGAGCCAAATGTGGATCGTTGATCCCGATCCGATGTTTGAATTCGCAGCTTCTCACACTCCCCCAGCTGCATCCTTGCTAGCAGACTGCCCAGATTTTATCAACCAGTGTCGCCAAGAACTTGCCCAGGTGATTGGCCCAATGGCTGATATCATCGTGGACGATGTTTTACAGCAAGTACCTGCCGCGACCCCTCAAGGCTTTGTCGAAGCCCTTGCTTCCCAGCTTTCAGATGCCGATCAAGCTCATGACCTGACTAGCCGACTTTTGCACTCTGCCGCCAAAGTTGCTACGAGTACGGCATCAATAGCCTCTCAAGGTAGGGGCTCTCAAGCTGTTTCGAGACAAGTTTCTAGCAATCGGCACCCCTCAACAGCGAGTCGCTCGACTAACAGTCGAGCCCCAGGCGGGGGGAGCCCATCCAACCTAAACTCAGCATTTGTGCAACGCTGCCAAGATGAGCTAGCCCATTACATTGGCCCCATGGCTACCTTTTTAATTGAAGAAACCCTGGCTGATTATCCTGATATTGATTGCCAGCACTTGGTTCAAAAGCTCGCTGCTGAAATTCCTGACGATCGCAGTGCCCTACAATTTCAACAACAGCTGTTGCGCTAAAGTTGAACTGACTTTACAGAATACATTTATGAGTCTAACCGCTTCTGATGCAGTGCCTTGCGTGCTGGTGGTTGAAGCCAATGCGACCCTAGCTCAAACCATCAGTATGGACCTACGGGAGGCAGGTTATGAAGCCATCGTGGCCTATGATGCTGATGCTGGCCTCACCCAAGCTCAGACCACCCAACCTGAGCTGATTGTGATTGATCGGATGTTAACGGGGGAATCAGGGTTAGATCTGTGTGTCAAACTGCGATCGCAGGGTACGCGAACGCCGCTCTTGTTAATGATGGTGCGAGAAAAGTTAGAAGATCGAATTGCCTGTTTAGAAGCCGGAGCTGATGACTATATCCTCAAGCCCTATCGGGCTGACGATTTTCTCAGTCGAGTTCATATGTATTTACAACCTGCCGCAACAGATGCAGAGAACCTGCGTTTTGGTGAACTCACCCTAGATATTTCCAACCGCACCGCCCTGCGTGGGGGACGCGTCATCGGTTTGACCATGAAAGAATTTGAACTGCTGAAGTATTTGATGGAGCACCCCAAAGAGGTGTTAACTCGCGAACAAATTTTAGAGAATGTTTGGGGTTATGACTTCATGGGTGAGTCCAACGTGATTGAAGTCTACGTGCGCTATCTGCGCCTTAAAATTGACGGCGAAAATGAGAAGCGCTTGATCCAAACGGTGCGCGGGGTTGGTTACGTTCTAAGAGAAACGTAGCGTCATTGTCCATTTCAAGTGGGTAGCCGTGTTTTAGACCGACAGTAGTTTCTTACAAAGCACTGCCGTGATTGTTATAGTTGGGGCACCCAAGCAATTGATGGATCGCTTTCATGATACGCCGCTCTGCAATGTCCCAAATTCCTTGTCGTAGCGTGATTTTGAGCTTATCGCTACTGCTTATGAGCAGCTGTTCTACACCTAATTTGAGTGCAGAACAAAGCCCACCCGATTTATCCACGTCTACCCCCTCTACCCCGGCTGAAACCAGCCTAGACACCCCTGACTCTACACCCACTTTGACAGACGATTTAGCGGCCTTAGCTCAAAATCTGCCGATCACGGCCCAAGCTGAAATTGGTGCTACTGTGATTCAGCTAGAAGTAGCCAATACCCCTCAGCAGCAAGCTTTAGGATTGATGTTCCGTTCTGAACTGGCTGCCGATCAAGGCATGTTGTTTCCATTTACGACCCCCCGTCCTGTTCAGTTTTGGATGAAAAACGTGTTCATCCATCTCGACATGGTTTTCTTACGGGATGGGCTGGTGCAAGCGATTGAAGCTGATGTCCCGCCTTGTGTCGAAGAACCCTGCCCTACTTATGGGCCTCGAGATGTGGTGATTGATCAGGTGATTGAGCTGCGGGGAGGCCGAGCTGCTGAGTTGGGACTTGCAGTGGGCGATCGCATTGAGATCTTAGCTGCCGAATAGGCTACTATCAATCGAGTTGCTTGACCCAATGTAACTGAAGGTAAACTTTAAAGGCCAATTTGAGTGGTTAAAACTAATTTAGAGATCTGCAATTGATTGCTGTACAAGGGTTGTCTATACCGCTGGCTTGGCACAATCCGGGCTGAGTCATAGCTATTGATCGCTACCGTTCAAGCAACCTTGCAATGTGTTGAGCATCAACCTGAGTTCAGTTCGAAGCTTCATATCTTCCCTTACAATCCTTGCATCGGACTAGACAGACAAAGGGGTATCTACATTAATGGAAGCTAGGCAACTGTTAACGGAAGCTAGGCAACTCAGTTCATCATCTCTAAGCTGCTCGATTGAGCAGATCAGCAAATCGCATCAATCCAGCCAGCAGCAGGTGATCATGCCGTGAAAACGACTCGTTCTTCTCAATTCATTCGTTTTTTGCAAGACGATTTGGCGATATCAGCGTCTTCAATCGAGATTGCGCTCAAACATTGCGAACAAGATCCTGGCCCACTGCCGATGATTCTGTGGCAGTACGGTTTAGTGACGATGGAACAGCTTGAACAGATTTATGACTGGTTAGAAGCCGCTTAGCCTCAGAGGCTATCGTGCCCCTGGTCAAATAATTAGGGGTTATTGCAGTCCAGACTTGCGCACAAACCTGGATCGAAACTTCAACCTTTCCTTGACCTAAAACTCAGTCAGTTATTTGATCATAAGTATCCCGTCTCATGGTTAAGCGATGCGAATAC
>JBCBTQ010000327.1:0-4808 GCA_039818605.1 Cyanobacteria bacterium J06639_14
AAGGCAATTACGAGCAGGCGATTGACGACTACAACCAAGCCCTTCAAATTGACCCAGAGTATGCCAGCGCTTACAACAACCGGGGGAATGCTCACAGCGATCAAGGCCATTACGAGCAGGCGATCGACGACTACAACCAAGCCATCCAACTTGACCCAGAGTTTGCCTTCGCTTACTTTGGCCGGGGGGGTGCTCACTACGATCAAGGCGATTACGAGCAGGCAATCGACGATTACAGCCAAGCCCTTCAAATTGCCCCAGAGGCTACTGACGCTTACTACGAACGGGGATTTGTCTACCGAGAGAATGGCAATCGGAATGCTGCTATCAATGACTTCGAGAAAGTCCTCGAATTAACTGACGATCCAGAACTGCGACGAGACGCTGAACAGCAACTCCAGGAACTTGGCGTTCGGTAGCTATTTCGTGCGATTGCCGATGAGCTGAAGTAACCGTCCGAAGTAACCGAAAGCGATCGCGTCCTATTCCTCATCCTGCTGCCCGTAAGCCTGCAACCACGCTTGCAAGTCTGCCAACCCAGTAAAATCTAATAGTGCCTCACCCAAAACTTCCAGTGCTGCCAATGGCAATAGGTCAAGCTGCGAACCCACCGCATCAGGCAAAGAGCCAACCCGTCGCGAGAGTTGACGGACAACGAGCGATCGCGCTTCACTTTCTCGACCTTCTTCCCGACCTTCTTCTCGACCTTCCGCTTTGCCTTTGCTAAATCCTTCTTGTATCCCCTCTTGTCGAGAAGTATCCACCACGTTATTCAAATCGCGATAGTACTTCAGACTATTTTGGTAGGTTTCTTGGTCTGCTTGAGAAAAATTGGCAATTTCGGCTACTTCAAATAGCTGATTGAACGGTGATTCTTGCAGCACTTCGGGGCGATCGCTCAACTCAGCTAAATGCCTCAATAAGAACAACCATTTATCCAAATGGGTTTCTAACTGGTCTATCGTTTTATCAAACTTGGGTAGTTCAATATAGATAAATTTCAGCTTGTCATAAAAGACATTGCAGCGCTGATCCTTTAGCTCGACCGTATGTAGTAACTCAGCCTCATCTTTGTGATCGGCAAACACAAAGTCTAATATGCCGACGGTATAGACTGCACTGAGCTGAAAATTCCAATCGCCTTTGAGTGCCTGCTCTTGAATCGGAAAGGTGGCATAGTAAACGCTGCGATCTTTAAAGAAGTTTTGCTTTGCCTTTTGAACCTCGACAATAAATCTTTCCCCCGTTGCAGCTTGACAGTAGATATCAAAAATTGCCTTTCGATCGATGGGGGTATTGCCTAGGTTTTCGTTGTTTTTGAAGGTTACTGATTTGATCCGATGATGGGCGGGGAGTAGCGTATTCAAAAAGTCAATCAATAACTGCTGATTGGGTTCTGTCCCGAAGACTCGCTTAAAGCCAAAATCGGTTAGTAGATTGACGTATTTATCAGCCAGGGGATAAACCATAGTGGAGCGTTTCGGGCAATAACCTCATGCAACTAATTTAGCAAGCTTTGATAAAGCCGCTGAGTTTCAGCACTCGGGTCAATCCCCAACTCGTCTCGCAACATTACCCTGCACTGGTGATAAATTTGGCTAGCCGTGACGCGATCGCACTATTTATGACATCATCTAATGCGCTAGGCAATCTAGTTCAGTTGCGGTCTACGACTGAGGCCGACTTGGATTTTGTTTTGCAGGCTGAGGGGCACCCTGACAATGCTCAATTTGTCAGTCAATGGTCGCGATCGCGTCACTTGAGTGCGATCGCCTGCCTCAATGAAGCCCATTACATCATTGAGCGTCAACTAGAGGCTACTCCCGTAGGGTTTCTGCTGATAGCAGGACTGGAAGACCCAAACGATGCCTTGGAACTGCGTCGCCTGGTGATCATCGATAAAGGTAAGGGCTACGGTCGGGCCAGTTTGCGATTGGCCGTGAAGCTAGCCTTCGAGACTTACCAAGCCCACCGTCTTTGGCTTGATGTCTTTCCAGACAATTCTCGTGCTCAGCATCTCTACGCGAGTGAAGGGTTTGTGACCGAGGGCACGATGCGGGATGTTCACAAAACGGCTGCGGGCTACAAATCTCTAGTGGTTATGTCGATGCTGCGTCGCGAATACTTGCAGGCTAATCAAAACGTTTAGCCGTTATTCAGCAGCAATTGCCTCTCGCAACGAATCTCTTACGTCGTTGAACGTCAAACTAATGCCATGACTGTCGTGCCTCCTGATTGTGGAGGTTGAAGTCTCTTTAGACAGAAAAGCAGGAACGCTGAACGCCCCTGCTTATCAAACGATGCAAGACAAATTTGGAAAGCAATCTAATTTTGAAAATTTCCTAAGCGACCTTCCGCTTCACGGCAGTAGTACTCAGGCCCAATGCACCAATGATTAGCAAACCAAGAATAGAGGCTGGCTCCGGCACTGAGGTAGGTTCAGGATTGGGCTGAACTTGCTCACGACTACCGATCGTAAAATCGTCAAATCCAAAGACATCGCCCATGCCAGTGCTCGTCAAAAAACTAACACTGATGAATTCTTCATCACTATTATCAGCAATCAAGCCTTGGAACAGAACAGAACCACCAGTACTAGCATTAGATCCTAGTGTGTTGGGAACGATAATGGTTTCAGTAGCGCCACCAACTAAACCTAGTTCTAGTTCTAGTTGTCCGCCAAAGTCACCGATATCGATGCCAAAGAAGCCAAAAGCTGCGATTGCTTCGCTAAAGTCGATCCGAAAATTGTTAGCACCACCTGCTGTAACTTCAAAGAAGTTACTACCAGAGGTTCCATACCTTCCATTAATGGCAGTGCCAGGTATTACAGAATCAATTGCTCCTCCTCCGGTGAGGGTTGCAGTTCCGGCACCGGGGAAAGCAAGATTAAGAGGTGTCCCAGCGCCTGTGGTAAAGCCTTCAAAATCTTCTGTTCCAACCCCCACTAGATTAGACAAAAAGTCAGCCTCTGCAGCATTTGCATTAGGCGTCGCAGCTAAAGGATTGAACTCACTGCTATTGAGATCTTCACCAAAAAATAGAGAATAAGCTTGAGCTTGAGCACTTAAAGCTAAGGGTGCTGTAAATGCTACAGCTATAGATAGAAAAAGCTTTGAAAAACTAATCGCCATGTCAGTATCATTCTCCAGGTTTACAAAGAACCGAAATTCGATGCACCATCTATAAATGGAACGATAAAGTCTTTCAGGCGAAGCCACTTCGCCTCACCTGATAGGTAGGTCATGGTGTTGTTTTTACGCAACACGATTTCACCCTTGTTAATTCTTATGCTACATGTCCGAAATAATACTTAGACCAATTTCCTGTATCGAAGTTGTGGAATTGCGTAAAGTATAAGTAAAATTTAAAACCAAATCTAATTAAAAATACGGATGTAGGTGCGAATAAATCTGGCTTTATTGGTTCTGGCACACACGATGCCGGACATTGGCTCAAAACTCTTGTATATGGGAGATTGTTTGAGGATTCCGGGCTTTCCTCGCCTTACTGAATCCTAAAGAGCCATAAATCTTCACTCCCAAACTTTTTGCTCTTGGCAGCAGTCGGTGGCCAACCAGCTTATAAATGGTGAGATGCCTTGGTGTATGCCGAAAAGTTATGGATAAGCTGCTCAACAACTTTGGGGAATTTTGAAAATGTCCTGGGTTGGCTTCACTGAAAAATACTTAACATTTCGCAATAAATTCTATAATCGAAGCAGTTACTAATCGCTCCTCTTCACCGATGACATTGTTTACCACCTGGCTTGACAGCAACTCTTGGCTTTGGGAAATTGACGGCCTGCGGATTTTAGTCGATCCGTGGTTGGTTGAGACTCTAGTGTTTGGCGATTCCCCCTGGTTATTCGAAGGCAAACGGCTGCAACCCATGCCGATTCCAGAGGGTATCGATTTGATTTTGCTTTCCCAAGGGTTGCCGGATCATGCCCACCGCCCGACGCTCAAACAGTTGGACAAGACAATTCCAGTCATGGCGTCTCCTGCTGGGGCTGCTGTGGCCCAAGAACTGGGGTTTAATGCGGTGACGACACTCAATCATGGCGATCGCGTTAGTTTTCAAGACCGTCTCCAGATCACGGCTTTCCCCGGTGCCCCTGTTGGCCCAGTTACCAAGGAAAACGGCTATGTGCTGAGCACCAATGCTGGCACCAGCCTTTACTATGAAGCCCACGGTTATCCCGACGGCTCACTGAAAGACTATGGCCCCATTGACGTTGCCATTACCCCCATCGTCAATCTAGAACTGCCCTTCTCAATCCCCGTTTTACGCGGTCATGACGGTGCGTTGGAACTGGCCCAGCAGGTCAAACCCCGCATCATGCTGCCCACCGCCGGGTCAGGCGAATTAGAATTCACCGGACTGCTCACTAAGGTTCTGCAAGAAAAAGGCAGCGCCGATCAAATGCAAACTGCCCTGAAACAGGCGGGATTATCGACTCAAGTAATGACCACTAAACCGGGCGATCGCTTGGATCTCTCAGCTTATCTCTAAACGACGCAACTCAAATCCTGAGTCTTTTGACTAAACAATAAGTTCTCGCGGTAATCAACCGGACAATCGATCACCGCAGGCACGTCGTCTTCTAGGGCTTGCTTAAGCGTTGGCACGAGGTCTTCCGTCGATTCGATGCGATAGCCTTTGAGGCCCATGCTTTCGGCGAATTTCACAAAGTCGGGGTTGGTGAATTTGATAAAGGCTGACTCACCATAGTAGTTCTGCTGTTTCCATTCAATTAAACCGTAGCCACCATCGTTAAAAATCAGCGTCACAAAGGGCACACCGAT
>JBCBTQ010000328.1:0-4804 GCA_039818605.1 Cyanobacteria bacterium J06639_14
CTCGTCCCGAGCTAGATCTATACCCCGCAGACTTGCGATCGCCGATCGAGACCTGGAATGAACGGATCTACCATGCAGTGAACAATGGTGTGTATCGCTGTGGGTTTGCCCGGACGCAAGCTGCGTATGAAGCGGCCTGCACGCTACTGTTTGAAACACTAGACGCGATTGATGGGCAATTGGCAACGCAGCGCTATCTCTGTGGCGAGCGGCTGACGCTGGCCGATGTCCGGCTATTTACAACCCTGTTCCGGTTTGATGTGGTTTATCACGGTTTATTTAAGTGCGATCGTCGCTGCCTGCGTGATTATGAGTACCTGTGGCCCTATGCTCGTGACATCTATCAGCAACCAGGGGTTGCCGCTACCTGCGATTTAGACATCATCCGACGAGAATACTATGGCAATCTGTTTCCCTTAAATCCTGGTGGTATCGTGCCGCTGGGGCCTGGTTCAGCGATATGGAATATGGCTCACAACAGGCAGCCGATTGCGGGACAAACCTTTTCATCGGTTTAAGGGACACTCACTTTCCCGTTTGCAAACGCACCATCGTCTTGCCATTCTTCTCACTCACCTCAAACAACCCTGGGAATTTTTTGTAGTAACTTGCCCAGCGGTTGACTTTGTAATTCGCCTTGAAAATTTTCCGCTTGCTTAAGTAAGCTCCAATCGCCTTTACATCCGTCCATCCAGTAGATTGTTGGTTCCGTTTGACAGCTTCATGGAAGATCTTCTCAGGTTCCTGAGAGGTTTTCGCAGGAACTTGCGGTGTCTTTTCTGTAGCCTTAGAAGATTCAATCGACTTGACGACTGATGACTCACTTCCGAGATTGCTCGAGTCCTGTTTGCCAGCCATGATATTCGTCGGACTAGGGACCGTCTTACCGCTACCAACCTCATGGCTATTAAGGGCAATAAACTCAGTGCAAGCTTCTTGAAAGAAAATTGAAGTAGTTTTGGTATGACCAAACCCAAAGACTTCGGCTCCGGAGGAAATCAAGCGAACTACCAGCGGTGTATAGTCACTATCGCCAGCAACAATCCCGAAAATCTCAGGCTGCATTGTTTGCAATAGATCCATCGCATCGATTGTGAGGGCAATATCCGTCGCGTTTTTCCCACTGACGTAATCAAATTGCTGAATTGGTGTAATTGCATATCTATGCAAAACTTTTGTCCAGCCCTGAAGGTGCTCCTTTTTCCAGTTCCCATAGGCACGGCGTACACGAACGGTCCCCAAAGTGCTCAGATGCCCAAAGACTTGCTCGATTCTAGACGCGGAAGCATTGTCAGCATCAATCAGTAGAGCAATTTGTGAGGACGAAGATTGCATGAGGAGACTTGGAACGACGACTTCATTAATTTGCCCAGCCATCAATTTCCTGTTGCGTGGGGGACAAGAGAGATTATCGCCCGACTCAATAGCTTCCCTGTCAATTGGAATGAAAAAAGGAGAGCCGCAAGCAGCTCTCCCTACCATCAGGGTGCATCTACATAACATAGTATGCCATAAATGTGCCGGGGGGTGAAACCCCCTATTTAATTTTTATGCCTAATTCTCCTAATTTTGGGGCTGCTCAGTCGTGGCTGCCGCTCAATCGCATGTGTAGAAGCGTTATGAGGCTTCACTTAGGAGGCCGATATCCCTGTAGTATCCCCTGTATTGCGTCTCAAAAAAAAAGGAGAGCCGCAAGCAGCTCTCCCTACCATCAGGGTGCATCTACATAACATAGTATTGCATAGATGTAATGGGGGGTGAAACCCCCACCCAGAAATTTTTCGTTTCTTAACCATTGAGTTTTTGGCTGAGGATCTGATTGGTTAGCTTAGGATCCACCCGGCCACTGGTGCGCTTCATCACTTGTCCAACAAAGAAGCCCTGCATTTTCTTCTTGCCTGCCCGGTATTTTTCGAGTTCATTGGGGTGAGCGGCTATGACCTCGTCAATGATGGCTCCAATTTGCTCGGGGTCAGAAATTTGGCTCAGGCCGCGTTCCTCGACGATCGCTTGAGGTGACCCCCCTTGCGTGAGCAGATCGGGCAGAAGATCCTTCGCAATTTTGTTGCTAATAGTGCCTGCCTCAATCATCTTGACCATCTCGGCTAGCATCTCTGGTGTCAGAGCAATATCGGTGATTGCGAGTTTCTCGGAGTTAAGGTAGGCCGCAATATCTTGCGTGATCCAGTTGGCGGCCATTTTAGGATCACCGCCTGACTCTACGGTCCCTTCAAAATATTCGGTAATGGAGCGATCGTCCGCCAGGACCCGCGCATCGTAAGCAGAAAGCCCTAAAGCCTTCTCGTAGCGCGCCCGTTTTTGGGCCGGTAACTCAGGCAAGTCGGCCTGCCAAGCCTCCAACTGCTCGGGGGCGACTTCGATCGGGGGCAGATCGGGCTCTGGGAAGTAGCGATAATCGCTGGAACCTTCCTTCGATCGCATGCTAATGGTGCGTTGGCTACCTTCTTCCCACAGACGCGTCTCTTGAGCAATTTTTTCGCCCGCTTCGATCGCGGCGATTTGCCGATCAATTTCATGCTCGATCGCTTTTTGAATGGCACTAAAGGAGTTCATATTTTTGATCTCAACTTTGGTGCCAAATTCCTTTTGGCCAACTGGACGGACGGAAATATTGACGTCACAACGGAGCGATCCTTCTTGCATATTGCCGTCGCTGACGCCCAGGTAACGCATGATGCGTCGCAGCTCTTGGGCATATTCAGCGGCTTCCTGACCCGTGCGCAAATCTGGTTCGGAAACAATTTCTACGAGGGGTACTCCCGCTCGGTTGAAGTCCACCAGGGAGTAAGCTGAGCCTGCGAGGCGATCGCTCCCCGCGTGAACTAACTTGCCTGCGTCCTCTTCCATATGTAAGCGCGTGATGCCAATGCGCTTGCGGGTCACTGCCTTAGTCTTCTTATCGACTAGTTCAATTTCTAACCAACCATGCTCTGCGATCGGCAAATCGTACTGCGAGATTTGATAATTCTTGGGCAGGTCAGGATAAAAGTATTGTTTGCGATCGAACTTACTGTAAGGCGCAATCTGGCAATTGAGAGCCAGTCCTGCTTTGACCGCATATTCCAGAACTTTCTGATTGAGAACCGGTAGCACGCCCGGTAGCCCCATGACGATGGGATCAATATAAGTATTCGGGGCGGCACCAAACTCAGCCGAACTGGGCGAAAAGATTTTCGTTTCTGTACTGAGTTGACAATGGGTTTCAAGGCCTATGACAGCCTCGTATTGGGTTTTGATAGGAGCCGCAGAGGTCATGGCAAATCGCAATCGACTAACGCAGCCATTTTAGCGCTGACTGTTCGGAGATATCGGCAATCCGACACTTTTAACAGGATTCCTTGGAAAATCTGAAACAATTGGGTGATGCATTCCAGACCCTAGATTGTCCACTTTTTAATTGCTCGTATCGGCATCATGGTGACTTGTTGGATGCCGCCTCAAGCGTCTTCTCTGCCAACGTTCGGTGTGAAGTTTAGCAACCGTTGTAGCTAGTCAGTTCCTTGTTTGCCCAAAGGACATTTTCGCTTGTGTCCTCGACCGTAGCACTACGGAGATGGAAACACTTCAGAATAAAGATGCTACCGCAAGATTAATCTCGATAGTGCTGATAGAGAAAGACACAAAACACTGTCCATGGTAATATTCTGTGTGATTTTGTAACTGTTCCGGCTACGAATTGGACAGGTTCCAAGATCTACAGTGAGGAGGCGCAGGCGTGCACGTTAATAAATCTAAGAACGGTCTGGAGAATCAGTCTCATCGTATACAGACCGATCCGATTCGAGTTGGAGTCATCGGTGTCGGCAATATGGGGCAGCATCATGCCCGTGTCCTGAGCCGCCTGAAGGATGTAGAACTGGTAGGTGTTTCAGACGTCAATATTGAATTGGGTTTGGATACGGCCGGGAAATATCGGGTTCGTTTCTTCGAAAATTACCAGGACCTTTTGGAGCATGTGGATGCAGTTTGTGTCGCGGTTCCTACCCGCTTACATCACACGGTCGGGATGGACTGCATGCGGTCTGGTGTTCATGTCTTGATCGAAAAACCCATTGCTGCCAGCATTGCTGAGGCAGAATCTTTAGTTAATGCTGCAGCCGAGTCTAACTGTATTCTCCAGGTTGGACATATTGAGCGCTTTAATCCAGCATTCAAAGAACTCCGCAATGTTCTGCGCACGGAAGAAGTGCTGGCGCTGGAAGCACGTCGCATGAGCCCGTACTCGGCTCGGGCTAACGATGTGTCTGTCGTGCTTGATCTGATGATTCACGACATTGATTTGTTGCTTGAGTTAGCTGCATCGCCGGTCGTGAAACTGTCGGCTAGTGGTAGCCAATCTTCGTCAAATTCGGGTTATCTCGACTATGTGACGGCAACTTTGGGCTTTGCCAATGGCATTGTGGCGACCCTGACTTCCAGTAAAGTCACCCATCGAAAAATTCGCACGATCGCAGCTCACTGTCGGGATTCTCTGACAGAAGCTGATTTCCTCAACAATGACATTCTGATCAATCGGCAGACCACGGCGAATACGAAGACTGACTATGGTCAGGTGCTCTATCGCCAGGATGGACTGATTGAAAAGGTCTATACCAGCAATATTGAGCCTCTCCATGCTGAGTTGGAGCATTTTGTGAACTGTGTACGCGGTGGTGAGAAGCCCTCGGTTGGTGGCGAACAGGCACTGAAAGCATTACTGCTAGCCAGTCTGATTGAGCAGATGGCGCTGGATGGTACGGCTTGGCAAGGGCCAGACTTGGCCGCCGCAGGCATTGCCGATACG
>JBCBTQ010000329.1:0-4771 GCA_039818605.1 Cyanobacteria bacterium J06639_14
AGTGGGTTGATAATTATCGAATGCTAGTTCGGCATAGCAAAGGTCGTGAACCAGCATAATCTCGTAGCGCTTAGCAAAGGCCACGATCGCTTCAAAAAACTCACGGGGGGCAGTGGCCGCAGTCGGATTGTTGGGGTAATTAAAGAATAAAACTTTGGCCCGTTCAGCAACTGCATCGGGAATGGCAGCGAGATCAATAAGCCAATCATTCTCCGCTGTAAGGGGCAGGTCAATGATATTGCCACCGGCGATTGCCGGTCCCCGAAAATGAGCTGGATAGGCCGGTGTGGGTACAAGCACCGTATCACCGGGATTGATGAAGGCGATCGCCAGGTGCGTCAATCCTTCTTTTGATCCCAGGAGTGGCAAAGCTTCGCCGTTGGAGTCGAGGCTGACTCCGTACCGATGGTGATACCAAGTTGTAATGGCCTCGCGAAAACTTGCGGTTCCTTCAAAGGGGGGGTAACCGTGGTTAGCGGCATCTTGAATAGCTTGGGTGGCGGCATCAATCACTGGCTGGGGTGTGGGTCCATCAGGATTACCCATGCCCAGATCAATGAG
Organism: Cyanobacteria bacterium J06639_14; assembly: GCA_039818605.1. Lineage (GTDB taxonomy): Bacteria > Cyanobacteriota > Cyanobacteriia > Phormidesmidales > Phormidesmidaceae > SIO1E4. The sequence continues at coordinate 562 of JBCBTQ010000329.1, forward strand.
ATCCAGCCCTTGCTCGCGGGCTCGGGCTTTCAGCTCATCCAACCGAGCAAACACATAGGGTGGCAGACGCCGAACTCGCTCTGCCGGTTGAAGCCAATCCACAGTCATGCCTGCTACTCCTTCTTTGAACTCCAGTCAGAATACTGTTAACACTTTAGATCCCCGTAGACAGTGGGAACCATCCTGCAACCCTATCATCCCTTTGTTCAAGCACAACAACTTAGGGAGTTGCGCAAAAATAACATCCATTCACGCTTTCACCCATCCTGCCTGCCACTGTCTTGTCTAGGCGCTGCCTTTTCTTGTTGATCCCTTAGCTTGAAATATGCGTTTGAGCGATCGTTATAGCAGCCTCGGATCTGCGTTCTGGTTTGAGCCGGAGTTCCGGAGCTGTTGTCGAGACCAAAGCCCCCATCAAGGTCTCCGGGTGTACGACAAAGGGCAGATGGTGAATATCGGAGCCAGCCCGACAGGCCACTTCCGCAGCTTGCTGCAGTTCGCTCAAACTGATATCAGCCATGCCCAAATCAGATAACGTTTGAGGTAATCCGGTTGATTCGTAAAATTGAATCAGCTGCTGACGAGTCGTGTAAGCCAATGTCGACTGCTGAGCCATTTCCTCTAAGCGCAGCTGAGCCAGGATGCCATAAGCCACTTTCTCTCCATGGAGGGTGCCATGGCTAGCTGTCAAGTGGGTGAGTCCATTGTGAACTGCATGAGCCGCGACCGTTCGGCACTGGGCTCCCCCGAGTCCACCAATGACTCCCGCCAACAAAACACAGGCATCGACAACTTCCCGCCATTCTGCGCCTCCAGGTTCAGCCAGAGCGGCTGCCGTATTTTGCAACAGTAAGTCCCGCAAAACACGGGCCTGTTGCACCGCTGCAATAATGAGCGTTTGCGTTGAAGTGCCACTACTCACGGCGGCTTCGTACCATTTGGCTAGGGCATCGCCAATGCCCGCCACCAAAGTTCGTTTAGGAGCCGTCGCAATGAGGTCGTAATCTAAAATGAGCGCGTCAGGGCAACGGCTTAAAGGGACATCGTAGAGAAATGCGCCCGCCTCAGAATACACGTTAGAGAGGGCTGTCCAGGCAGCACAAGTCGCAGCCGTTGTCGGAATTGTGACCACGGGTAACTGAGTTTGATGAGCCACAAGCTTGGCTGTATCCAGAGCTTTACCACCACCAACGCCAATGACAACATCAGCTCGGTGCTGAGCGATCGCATCCCTTAATCGCTCCAAAGTGGCCTCACTACAGTCGCGGCCATAAGAAGCTTGAGCCACTGTCAGCGTTTTGAGGCAAGGCGTTAGGAAAGGTGCGGCAACGGCTAAACTGCGATCGCCGCCTATTACCAACGGTCGTTGCCCCAAGCGGGCGATAGTATCACCGCTGGTATTGAGAATACCGGCTCCCCGCAGAACTTGAGCGGGAGCAACCATTAAAGGTGGCAAAGTAAGTTGTGTCATGGGATTTAGGCGAATATGCTATGTGTCGTTTGCAGCAGCGGATAGCAATCCAGGCTGAAGCGTAATGGTCAAGGGGGCTCCCGTTTCTGGATTTGTGACCGGCTGCACTTGCCCTAAATAGAGCAGTTGCGATATTCCCGGTTCTTGATGGCGAATCGACCGGGCGCGAATCGTCGGGACTTGCCCCATACCTCCCAGGCGACTGGGTTTCAGCAAATCACTAGCAGCCTGTTGCAGCGTTGCTTCTAGCTCCGATTGAGTAATCGTAGCAGGAACCTTAATGACGATCTGTGTCGCCCCTGAATCGTAGACGGTTTTATAGGGGACAGCACCTGGAACAACCGTCCGAATCAATGGTTCGAAACTCAGCCCAAACATTCCAGCAGTCAGAACCCCCATAAATCCAGTGACCCCTACCAGTCGGAAACGCACGCCCCATTGCAACGCAAAGGCCAACGTCGTAATCACTGCCATACTGAGCGTGGCCGCACCAAACCATTTAGTCGCTTCAAGAAATTCTTCCGGTGTAGGCATTGAACTTCAAACCAGAGTTCTCTCTGTTGTTATAAAGTGGGCAAATTCTGTGAAAAACCATCATAGGACGAACATCTTCCTGTTGAGTGATCCTATCAGCTAGCTTTAATCTTTAAATTTCAGCCTGGAGACACCCTGAGTGGCGCGATCGCAGGCGGAAGATAAGATGTCCCAATGCAATTGTAAGAGAGCAGTGGAGACACGCTTCTGCGTTCCGGCAGTATCATGTCTCAAGTCATGTGTATTGGGCATGGACACATCTTTAGCAAGGAGCGATTTCATGCTGACATTTTGCCGCCGTTTTCGGGTGGTTTCCACAAATGCTGTGATTGCCTTACTGCTGGTTAGCTGTGGCGAGTCTAAGGTATCTCAGTGCAATCGTCTCGCTGAGGTGGTGAATAAAGCTCAGGGGTTTATGCCTGAGTTTGAAAATAATATCCGAACCTTTAGTGAGAATGCTGCCCAGGTCAAAAGCCTGGATGATATTAAATCGGCAGCTGATCAATATGTTGGGGCTGTTAATGAGGTGGTAACCGACCTGGAGGGATTGGTGATCGAGTTAGAAGGCACAGAGCTTACCGATGAGCAGCTTGTTGCCTATCGCGATCGCTACACTGAAATGGTCCAAGGATTTGGCGGTGCCCTCAATCAAGCGAGTGACGCGATGGGGATTGTTCAACAGGTAGAAACTGAAGCGGATCTGCCCGCCAAAATTGAAGAGTCTCAACAACAGACAGTGCAAGCCGTGCAGCTTATTCAAGACCTCTCAGTACAAGAGTCTTCTATTATCAATGAGGTGAACGTCTATTGCGGTGCCAACTCCGAAGGTGCCGCTCCTGAGGCTCCGGCTGAGGAAGAATAAATTCCCCTCAAAAGCGCATTAGCTTTCCCCCCAATGCTTCTCAACTGAAAGCGTTGGGGGGTTATTCATGGAGCCTTGTCGCTAAATCAATCTACTCATCCACAGGGCCTTGTCGCCAAATCAATCTACGCATCTGACGCCCCGAATTTCGTACCATTAGCTATTTCAGGTATACTACGCGCCGATTGTATGACGCAGATTTAGAGAGTTATCTGAGTTGAGAGACGTATACCTGGATGCATACCTTTATGGAATATTCATAAAACTCCATACAGCACATATGAATGTAAATTTCTCGTAAACCGTGTTGGAGAGATATAGGGGGGATCGTTTAAATCGCGTACGCTTTCCTGGAAGGTATTAAGTGTAAATACGCAGCAATTGCTGCCTAGGTGCGTCACTACTCTTATCCTGAAAACTATGTATACAGCAGCATCTACCCATCCCTCGGTATCAGTCGATATTTCAAGTACTCTGATTTGCCCCCACCCCTCTGCCTATTCAGTCTGCAAACGTGGTCTGGATATTATTGGGAGCTTGGTGGGACTATTTATCCTGGCGCTTATTTTTGTCCCAGTTTCGGTTGCTATCCGGATTGAAAGCCCAGGCCCTATCTTTTATTCTCAAAAGCGGCACGGCTTACAGGGTCAAGCCTTCAGGATCTGGAAATTCCGTTCCATGGTCCAGAACGCTGATGAGCTGAAAGGTCTGGTTGAAAATGAGGTTCAAGGTCAGTTTTTTAAGAGCGAACAGGATCCTCGCATTACTCGTGTAGGAAATTTCTTGAGACGGACCAGTCTGGACGAGTTTCCCCAGTTTTGGAACGTTCTGAAGGGGGACATGAGTCTGGTCGGAACACGCCCACCCACGTCCGATGAAGTTGCCCGTTACGAAAGTCACCATTGGGAGCGCCTGAAGGTGAAGCCTGGCTTAACTGGGCAGTGGCAGGTCAGCGGTCGATCTTCGATCAAAGATTTTGAGGAGGTTGTTAAGTTGGATCTGCACTACCAGAAGGTGTGGACTCCCCTCTACGATGTCCTGCTGATATTTAAAACTGTTCAGAACATCCTAATTCGTTCCGACGCTTACTAGGATTGTTTGGCTATCAACTTACCTTAAGGCGGGAAATTCCGGTAGCGAGAGAATCCAGGAGCCAGGAGTCAGGAGGGCACTAGATTCTGGCTCCTGGATTCTGACTACCTACTCAGCCGGTGCTTCCCGGCTTAAACCGTACGTCGATTGTTCGTTGTCTAGCCATCGTCTGATTCAATGTCACTGACTTAAGCGGAATCATGCAGCCATCTTAGCTTTGAGGACAGAGCGAGGTTGCTTCATGCGAGGAA
>JBCBTQ010000330.1:0-4754 GCA_039818605.1 Cyanobacteria bacterium J06639_14
CTTGAGAATCGCAGGTGACGAGCACATCCGGATAAAAGAAAGGCCCTTTTTCCGTAATGCCAACTTTGGCATCCGCCATCCGAACCTTACAGCCTTTACCTCGCAGGTGATTGCGCAACAGGGTCGTCAAGTTCACCGCGATATCGTTATGAGCGAGGGTGCCGCCCGTCATCCCGTAGGCTTCGCCGTGCAGGTACTCGTATTTCTGTGGCTGCTGGGCTTCCCAGTCTAAATAAGCTGCCGGTGAAAGCCGCATGGACTCCTGACTAGCAATCATATAGCCCCTCAACGCCGCGCATCAGCCCCATTGTAGTGGGGAAAATTATCTGATGGTAACGGTAGTGAAAAGGGCACAGCCTGCATTAATCGATAGCATCAGGCCAGGATTCCAGCGGCCAGGATGGCTGCAACGGTCAACTTTAATTCAGGAAACGTGGGGGAGGCGATCGCATCGTCGCCCATCAAGACCGTCGCTTCGTAAAATCCTTCTTCCCAGCGGAGCAGGGTCACTTTTGCCGTTAAGGGATCCACTAGCCAATATTCAGGTACTGCGATCGCGGCATACTCAGACCGTTTATAACGATAGTCACGCGTGATGGATTCCGGGCTGACCACCTCGACAATGAGCTGGGGAGCGGTCTGAAAAACAGCGGCTTGTCCTAGGAGTTCTCTAGCTTGCTCGCGCGTTACGACACAAAGATCGGTCAACCGCGATTTGCTGAACCCTGTTCTGACGCCAGCCTCTCGCAAAGCTAACCAGGGCTGACCTAGACGCTGAATTTCTGCTTTCAGAGCCCCGTCAATAAAATCAGCAATGAGAAAGTGCTCAATTCTGGGTGGGGTCATCAGGGTCAGTTGCCCATCCACTAGCTCATAGCGGTTGTCGGTGCCATTGTCATAGGTCAGATAATCTTCGAAGGTGAGTTGTTGAGTAACAGTGTTGACCATAGAAAGATAACCGGAAGCGGCTGTTTTTATTTTAGGAGAGACGGCTCGGGGAATTGTGCGATCGCCCCTGCCCAGAAACAATTACGCGGGCAAAAAGCCATCCGTCAAAATAGCCGCCAGCGCATAGGGGCAGATTTCAGGAAAGATCGTCAGCGGTAACCCAGTTGCTGCGGCTGCCAGTTTGCGAGCATTGGCATAGCATCATAGGTTAGCGGAAGTGGGAAGATTGTCTCTATTGCTGAGAGCAGTAAAAATCGCCTAACGGCATCTGAGGTATGGAGCAACCCGCGTTTCTCGATTCAGTTTTCCAGGTTCCAAGCTGAATTAGGGGATGCTCAACTTTTCTTCGTTGATCGCTTAGTTTTCTTGCCTTTCTTGGCATCAACAGGTGGCTGGGGAATCGTGACCAAACACGCTGTTTGGAACTCATTGCTCCAGTCAAAACGTTGAAAGGTGCCCTGTCCCGTCTTCCGGTCAATCCAGATGGGTAGGCTAATCAGTCCCCGATTATCTTTGATGAGCCAACGAATGGGGCCATCGGCTTCGCGATAAGCACGCACACCGTTGACCATGGCCCACGATTCACCCAAACTCAACCCGCCAAAGCGGGTAATTTGGTCAGGTGTCGAGAGGGCGATCGCCACGCGATCCGCTAGCTTCACCGTTGCAGACTCTTCGCTGGAATCAATTTGGACAGTTACCTGCAAGTCCGTCAAAAGCTCATGGTGATTGGGCTTTGAGAATTTGCTGGTTGGGTAGGTTCCCATATGGGTTTTGCTAAACTTATGATGCCGCTGCTTCCGCACAATCCGCGAAATAGGCGGGTCATCCCCAATGATGCCGATCGCTATCTTGACGCCCCGATGAGCGTCCATATCCACTTCACCCACCAGCGATAAAAGCAGTCCATACACCGTCGAAGGGGGTGGATAGCGGTAAGTTTCTTTGTAGTCCCTGGCAAAGCTGCGGGGAAAGCTCGTGCAGGGACAGTCCAAATAAAGTTGCATAGTCTGATCGATCACAGCTATTTGTACACATCGCGACGGTGACCAATTTTAATCACCAGAATGACCAGTTGATCGTCTTCTAGACGATAAATGATGCGATATTCACCAACTCGTATCCGCAAGCGCCCATTGCCATTTTTCAGCTTTTTGCTGTCTGGAGGATAGGGATTACCTGCAAGGGAATCAATTTTGGTAGCAATTCGTCGTCGCATCTCCTGGGGTAATTTAGCAAGTTCTTTTTGGGCCGTTTTCAAAAACTCGATCCGATAACGGCTCACAGATTTAACTCCTGCTTCACGACTTCCCAAGCAACACGTTCTTGGTTTGCCGGATCAGATTCAGCTAAGACGGCATCTTTAACATCCAGCAAATCCTCTAGTTCCTCAGCATCAATGATCGCCAACTTACCCTGACCAATTTGGGTCAAGAACTCCTCGATCGACACATTAAACTGCTGGGCCAGGGTGGTAATATCCGCTAGGACTTCACTCGAAATAGGTAGAGAATTCATTGGCAGGACTCCTAAACTAGGCGGATTGAGGCACAGCTAGCTTCTGCTTAGCTTGGGCGATCGCTTCTTTAACCCCACGGTACACTGGAACTTTGAGGGTTTTAAGCTGCTCACCATAGGGCGTATCGACAATTTCACCCCCCACGATTAATTCTTCGGGCTTCACGTCACCAACTTCAACTAGACGAGCCAAACGAGGGCAACCCACCGTGTCGCCGACGCGCTTAAAGCAGTCCATAATCCATGGGCTGGGGTCTTCGGTTACCCGCAGCACCACCGACTCAGGACGAAACTCATAGAGGAAACGCGAATGATTCCCCCCGACGTGGCGAATCCCTGAAATGGCATCAATCACCATGCCAGCACGGTCACTTTCTTTCAGGCTCTCGGGTGTGAGTGCCAGGGTGTATTGATAAGCCGTAAGGTGAACTTCGGTATTGTGGATTGACGTATTGCTCTTAGTTCCACCTTTCGAGCCAAAGACAATATCCCCCCAATACGGGTCAAGGCTGATAGCCCGACTAACTTCTAATACACCCCGCCGTTTAGTGGTGGCATCTTTGTTGTCAGAGCCTTTTTTGGCATCCATATATCCAAACAAGTCATCATCGATATATTTGGCTGGGTCAAAGCGCTCATCCTTGAAATTGTATTGGTCTTTATCAGGATCAAAAGTTCTATTCGTTTCGTCTGGCCTAGAATTTTGAAAATATTCGCGATAAGCCCAACGAATGGCCTCGGCACTTACTGTTGTGTACTCTTCATTTCCGCGAGTGACCTTTTGCAAGGTGGATAGGGTGCTGCCATCCCCTTCACCACGATTATTGGCGGCTATAGCAGTAGGGGTAACGATTGTCGCAAAAAGATGCTGAGTCATGTCAGAAATTCTCCTTCAATAAGTAACTGAGTTAAGCAAAAGCATCGATTTCATGTACTTTTTCTGCCGCATCATCAAGTTCTTTAGAACCCTCTTCTACTGAAGCAGATGTATTATCATCGTTCTGTTTCTTCTCACTCTGATAGGTCGCGATCGCGAGTAGGGCAAGATCTCTTGTCTGCCGCCAGCTTTGCTCACTTTTGTAGAGCCACTCATAGATGGTCAGACCATTTCCTAGGGCCGGTGAACCGCGATGGCGGCTCAGGAAATCAACTAACGCCTTAGCAAAGTCACGTTGCGTATTGGGTCGCTGCAACTGATAAATTGCTTTATCAGCGGTGCTACTCATAACGTCCCAAATCTCTTCCTTTTTGAGTTCTCTTTTGAGTTGATCTTTTCGAGCCTTAAATTGTTTTCTCCTAAATTCACCAAAAGCCCCACTCACAGAATCGAATAAGAGTTTTTCTCCCTGTGATAGATATTCAGTCATTTTCACTAATCCTTTGCGTTCATATAGTTCATTTGCCTTGCGAAACTCGAAGAAATTGGCATACCAGGTTTTCCTCGCAATCAAGTTGTTCGCGATCCACGGCAGCACTTTAGAGGTTGCCAGCCACGATTCCCCCTTATCCGTTTGCCTGACTTGAGCAGGAAACAGATAGTAAGCCGATTGATAAATATCCAAAACTTGCTCATCAACACTGACCCGATGCACCGCTTGTTTCAGATAAGACTGATTGCCATCCCACGGCTGCTTCCCCAGTTGATACACCTCGCAATAGTTCACGCGGAAAATCTTGGCGTCCCCCAGCACCCGCTCTTGCAGCAAAAAATAGAGGGCGGCTTCGGCAGCTCCGGTCGCCCGATAATTGCCATAGGAGCGTTGAAGCAGCTTCGATTGTCGTGATGTGAGGGATTGGGATATGCGTCCCGAGAGCCGTTGCCGTTGTTCAACCCAGTGCAACAGGTGAGTGACTTCGGGAATGACCACAGCGGAACGATAGCCCGGTAACTGGTAATAGCCGCAGGCAAGCGGTAAAAATAGCAGTGCCAAGTAGCCTGTGGGCGATTCTTGATAAGCCCCATTCGCAAAGCATTCCACTAAGCCAGGGAGATGATGGCCTTTGAGCAGAATCGTCTTCTTGAACCCCCCCTTACTGTTAAAGGCTTCCTTAAAGTCGCCCGTGTAGTAGCAGGAAAGCATCGGACGAAAACTGATGTTGATCTCTGGTTGTCCATCCTCAATCAAAAAGGATTTCGTAACGGCTGTCCCTTGCTTGCGTTGCTTACTGTGCTGCAAAAAGGTTGTCGCCACCCCAGAGGTAAACGTGTACTGTAATTGCTCAACTCAGTAGCCAATCGGTCTGAGTTGATGTAAGGGCACGCTTAATCGCCTCAAAGGCGGAAATGC
>JBCBTQ010000331.1:0-4708 GCA_039818605.1 Cyanobacteria bacterium J06639_14
GAGCGAGACGAGCCATAAGATGAACCTCTAGGATGGCTCTAAATGGTAGCCTCATTTGCGCCAAGCACAACTAGTAATTTGAAGCAATGGTCAACTGTAGGAGGGGGGACTTAAACAAGTTACAAGTTATAGGATTAGGCTAATTTTCAAGATGACATCGAAAAAAAGGTCGTAACGCGACACCGTCGCAACTGCCCAGCAAAAAACCAGCCTGGCTTGTTTTACTCAAAGGCTCTCTTAAAGAAGGTTTGTTAGGGAACTAGCGGTTCAGATTCTCTCAGAGCTACCGTGTAAAGACACCTTGCCAGGATAGTCCAAATCCTGCCTGAATCCGTTGCATCCCGTTTACGTTTGACAAAATCTGCCGGTGGAGCTTCCTAATTTTTCCCCTGAAAAGAAGTTGGAAGAGGAGGAAACAGCACTTCTGGATAACCCCAAAATTGGTATGTACATAGCGTTATCGAAGGGAAGTCCACCCTGCAAAATTCTAGGGGTTTTCAGAAGCGAGCCGATGATGAGGTTCGTCAGAGATATTGTTTGCAGCTGATGCACTCTTTCTACAAATACCATCTCGCTAATGATGGTTCAATTATAAAGTTGGCTTCATTAATTTGCCTTCACAATAGGTTAAGAACCGTTCTACTTTCAGTCTGCTATGTCTCAGCTTGTCGATACTATTTTGCGACGTGCCCTCGAAGGAAAAGATCTCACCCCCGAGGAAGGCGTACAGTTGCTCCTACAGCAAGATGATAGGGCGATCGCCGCTATCCGAGCTGCTGCTGACGAATTACGCCAGTGCCAAACGGGTGACACGGTTACGTACGTCATCAACCGCAATCTTAATTTTACAAATATCTGCGAACAGCACTGCAGCTTTTGCGCATTTCGGCGTGATGTTGGGCAAGACGGAGCCTTCTGGGTGGATTGGGATACCATGCGCCAGAAGGCCGCTGAGGCAGCCGCGGCGGGGGCAACTGAGATCTGTATGCAGGGAGGGCTAAATCCCGAAGCCAAGTTAGAGGGCCGCAGCCTGAAGTACTACCAGCACCTGGTTCAAAACATTAAAACGGCTTTCCCGGATTTGCATCTCCATGCGTTTTCGCCGCAAGAAGTACAGTTCATCGCCCGTGAAGATGATCTGAGCTATGCCCAAGTCATTGCAGCTCTTAAAGAAGCGGGTGTGGGTTCATTACCGGGGACGGCAGCCGAATTGCTCGATGACGCTGTGCGTCGCGTCCTTTGTCCCGAAAAAATCAATACTGAGACGTGGCTGGAAATTGTGGGCCTCGCACATCAACAAGGTCTGCCAACCACCAGCACCTTATTGTGTGGGCATATTGAAACCCCACAGCAGCAAATTCTGCATATGGATCGTCTCCGGAAGCTTCAGCAGCAAGCTGTCGATCGCGCGGCTCCCGCCAGAATCACTGAGTTCATTTTGCTGCCATTTGTGGGGCAATCAGCCCCCAAACCCTTGCGGCGGCGTGTAGGGCGCGATCAGCCCGTGTTGTCACAGGTCTTGCTCTTAACGGCAGTTGCCCGGCTTTATCTGGGCAATTGGATTCCCAATCATCAGCCTAGTTGGGTGAAGTTAGGCTTAGCAGGCGCAACGGAAGCATTACGTTGGGGGTGTAACGATATCGGTGGCACCCTCATGGAGGAGCACATCACCACCATGGCCGGGGCTCAAGGGGGTACCTGCATGACCGTTACTGATTTACAAGGTGCGATCGCCTCCATTGGACGCCCCTACCAGCAGCGCGATACCGTCTACGGCCCGGTAACCACCGCATCACTGGAATCGATGGGATATACTGCTCCAGCCCGACAGTCTCTCAACCAGAGTTGTACAGCTTGACCAACAATACCGTTGCTGCTTTCTTGGGGTGGGGTTGGAGGACGCCCAACAACGTCATCATTTGCCGCGCGGGAAAACATCAGCGCCAATCGCCAGCCATCTGCAGCTTCGGTAAGAAATAGCCAATGGTATTGCTCTAGGGGAATGTAGTCAGTTTCGGTGTAATGCCACTCCAGTGTCGTAAAAAACACTTGCTGAATTGCTTCCGGTGGTGTGGTGGCGTCATCAAGAAACGTGAGCGTTGAAATATCGAGAGGATCTAGTTCAGCTTGACCGGCGACCAGAAGGGTGCCAAACCCCGTCTCGTTTTCGTTGACCGCGAGGCTGCGATAGGCCACGCGGTTGGCATATCCTGGTAAGTCGCGGATGAGTCCTGATACTAAGATGGCGACATCGCTCGGACAAGATGTTGGGGGGCGTAGGTAAGGAACCGTTGCTTCTGCTTCAGGTGGAGATGTCTCTGAAGACTGAGCCATGGCCGTTTGTAATCCAAGGCTGGATACTAGCGCGACGGCATGGGTGATTCCTAGCAGGTATAAACCGCAGCTGATCGGCAAACTGAAGTTTTTCCTTGGGCTAAAACTGGGACCCTGGATATGGCCAGCGTGGATTTTCCTCAATTGATTGCTTATGCGGCCTTGTCGCATTGTTTCTGCTGTCTCCCCCGAATCGCAAGCATCGGAGCCTTCTTGTGCTCCAATTTACTCTAAGGCAGATCGCAATACCACTCGGTTTATGTAAATGACTGAATGGTCGTTCAGGGGCTCAGGAGAAGCAGGGGAGCAGGAGAGACAAGAATTCAGACTTATCCGAACAGTATTGAAGCAAATCCCGGAAAATACCGTGTCGATTCTAGCCGGGACAAGGTTTTTGCCCTCGTTGAATGAGGGGATATGCGACCCTTACACAGCCAAAATTCCTGAGAAATGCATAGAAAGATTGCAATTACAGGCGTTCTAATCTAGATATCCTTAGTATCCTTATCGGAAAATCGTGTTACTGACTAGGTAACCATAAGGTCACTGCTAGGAGCTTCCCGTCATGGTCAAGGTGCCAAATCGGTCATTATTTATCTTGCTGTTAGTGGTGGCCTGCATCACGCCCCCCGCGATGGCTCGCCCACATCATTGGGGGTGGTTAGCTCAGGTTACGCCTGACGTGCCTGAAGATATACCTGAAAATGAGAACACCGGTGAGGCTGAATCGGGCGCTCCGGCTGAAGCAACCGATTCAGGAAGTGATACCCCTGAGCCGACAGACGGAGTGGATGAAACGATTCCAGCCGAGGGTTCGGTGGAAGATCCTGAATCTCCAGCTCCCCTAGAACCTGAATCGGTTCCAGAAGTTCCGATTCCTGCCCCTACGGGAGGAGCGCCGCAAGAACTGCCACAAACCTTCAATCTACCGACTGAGGATCTTCCTGAGGGAACGACTCTGGCCATTGAAGGCTCCTCCAGTATGGAGGTGATTACACGCACCCTCAAGCAACGTTTTGAAGAAAATTTTTCTGGGGCGACCATCACGATCACGGAGCAGTCTATTGCTGAGGCTCTCGCAAGCCTTCAAGCTGGCGAAATTGAAATCGCTGCAATAGGACGTCCCTTGACAGATGAAGAGAAGGCGCAGGGCTTGGCAGAAGTCTTGGTCAGTCGTGAAAAAATTGCGTTGATCGTTGGCAGCAATAACCCGTTTCAAGGAGATGTCGACTCGGAGAATTTTGTCCGTATCTTTCGGGGTGAGGTTACGAACTGGAATCAACTGGGCGGGCCAGATTTACCCATTCGGTTCATTGACCGTCCAGAAACCAGCGATACCCGTCAGGCTTTGGGAGAGTATGACCTCTTTGCCGGTGATCTAACCACCGGTGAAGGCACCATCACGATCGCGAATGACAATACAGCTGAAGTAGTCGAAGCATTAGGAAATGACGGCATCAGCTATGCGATCGCGAGTCAAGTATTGGCCCAAGACAATGTGCGCGTGCTGTCCATGCACAGTACATTGCCCGATGATCCGCGTTATCCCTATTCGCAGCCCCGCAACTATGTCTACAAGGGAACAGTTCCGCTTTCACCAGAAGCAGAGGCCTTTTTAGCATTTGCGACGGGCCAAGAAGGTCAAGAAGCGGTGGTGCAGGCTAAAGCCGCTGAGGCCGCCGATGTCGCGGTCGCTGATTTGCCGGATCGCGTTGTTGCGATGCGCCCCAATGGCGAAGGCTTTGTGACTGGCGATCGGGCCGGTAACCTTAACTTTTGGAACGCTGATGGCAGCTCCGCTGGAGCACCCGTCGCAGCTCATACGGGACCCGTGACGTCCCTTGCCTTTAGCCCTGACGGACAAAGGCTCATCAGTGGTGGAGCGGATGGCACGATCAGGCTCTGGGACGCGGTGGGTAATCCGAATGGAGAACCCATTAATGCCGGTAATGGCCCCGTCACTAGTCTGGTTGTGCAGCCAGACGGGGGGTTTATCAGTGCTAGCTCAGACGGCACTTTGCAGATCTGGGATGACACTGGCAACCCTGTCGGGAGTCCAATTACAGGTCATGATGATACCGTGCGGGACATGGCCTTGACACCCGATGGTCAGACGCTAGTGACCGCTTCCAAAGACGGTACGATTCGTCAATGGAATGTCGCCGATGGCTCGCCCAAAGGCGAACCTCTAACCGGTCACCAAGGGGCTGTCCAGGCACTGGCCATGAAACCCGATGGGAGCTTTTCCTCAGGGGGGGCAGATGCGACGGTGCGTCAGTGGGATGCGGCAGGGGCACCGGTAGGGCAGCCAACGGAGGTGGCGGGACCGGTCACAGCATTAGCAGCAAGTCCTGATGGCACCAATGTTGCCGTC
>JBCBTQ010000332.1:0-4699 GCA_039818605.1 Cyanobacteria bacterium J06639_14
ACACCCGTTGCTCAAGTTCAGTCGTAAGTTTTTGGAGTTGGCGCGCCGTTTGATAACGCTCCAGTTCTGCACCCGCTCGGGCACCAAAGATCTTGAGCAAATTAATAATCCCCTCAGGGTTGTGCAAGGGACGATCGTGCATTGTGCAAAGATTACCAATGGGTTCGCCTGTACTGTTACGGAGGCCAATACCGAGGTAACTTTCTGCGTTTAAGGCACTAAATAGTTCATTATCTGGGTAAAGGTTAGGTAGCGAATCAGGATGACAGCATTGCCCATCCTGGAGTGCTTGCAAACAACAGGGAACCTGATTGTAGAGGCAGTCATCAACTCTTTGTAACTGGCCATCAGCACAAAAGGCTAGGATGGCAAAACCGTCCGATGTGGCCTCGGAAATAGATGTATAGCGGACATCTAAGGCTGCCGCAATATGCTGCACTAACTCTTGGAAAAAATCGCACTCTGTGACGGCGGCAGTACCTTCCACAATCTGGCGTAATGATGCCTCTGCTTCTTGTCTTTTCTGCTCTGCATCTTTCAGGGTCGTAATGTCCAAAACTGTCCCACGCGAAAGGATCGCTGTTCCATCAACATCCTGTAGCGTTTCGCCTTGTTCTTGCACATACTTGATGCGTCCATCAGGCATTAGCAGGCGATGGACAATGTTGTAAGGAATACCATCTTGTACATGTTGTTGATAAGCCTGGTTGACCATTTCTCGGTCATCCGGATGGATGGCTTCAATGAAGGCTTCATAAGAAGCCCCAAACTGGTTTTGGTCAATTGCAAAGATGCGAAAGACTTCATCAGACCAGTACAAATGGTTGGTTTGGATATTGAGTTCCCAGTTACCAAGATGGGCAATCCGTTGGGCTTCTTGCAGTCGCTGACTCGTTGATTGCAGTTGGGCTTCTGCTTGCTTCCGCTCATTGATATCGCGAACGATAACCAGGACTTCTGATTTATTGATGGCAATCACTCGAGCTTCTTCCCAGCGTAGTTCTCCGGCAATCTCAATTTGAAATTCATAGATTTGAACCTCACCCGTTTGGAGAGCTTGGTGAATATAAGCCATCCGTTGTTCAGCCAGCTCTAACGGCATGAGTTCGTAGATGTTATTGCCAATGTGAGTCCGATCAGGTCGAACTAGCTGAATTTCTGATGACGTCACCAGATCGAGATAGTTACCCTGCGAATCCTGACGAATCATTAAATCGGGAATCACTTCAACCAAGGCTCGATAACGGCTTTCGCTAGCTTGTAAGGCAGCTTGCGTTTGCTGACGTTCCGTGATGTCTGCAGCCATAGAAACCGCAATTTGTCTACCATCAGGTAAGGAACCAAGGGGGGCTGAACTCAAGCTCCAGATGCGGGTTCCTCCCTTAGAGGTTTTGATCGTAAGTTCGCATTCTTCCCAACGGGAATTAAGACCACAATTTTTTGTGAGCGTCTTGGCAATCATGCTGTCAGCCTGATCGTTATAGGTCAGCTCGGCCCAAGTTTGAAGCGTCGGAATATCTGACTGGGTATAGCCTGTGAGGTTTGTCCAGGTTGAATTAATTTGTAAAACTTCCCCATCTTCAGCATGAATCATGATGGGGAATGGGGCATCCGCGATCGCCCGCCGAAAACGCTGTTCACTCTCTCGCAAGGCCAGTTCTGTTTGTTTACGCTGGCTAATATCACGGACAATCACTAGAACTTCTGTCTGGTTAATGGCAAGAATTCGGGATTCTTGCCAGCGGCGATCGCCCTCAATATCAATTTCAAAGTCATAGATTTGCACCTCGCCAGTTTGCAAGGCCCGATGTACGTAAGCCATCCGCTGTTGGGCAAGTTCCAACGGCAGCAGGTTATAAACGTTGATCCCAATATGGGCCGAGTCTGGCTTAATAAACCGGATTTCGTCAGACATCACCAGATCAAGGTAGTTCCCTTCGGCATCCTGACGAATCATCAAATCTGGAATCACCTCAACTAAGGCTCGATAGCGACTTTCGCTGGCTTGTAAAGCGACTTTTGCTTTCTGTTGCTCGGTGACATCAGCCGCCATTGCGATCGCAATCCGCCGACCATCAGGTAGCTTACCGAGTGATGCTGAACTAAAGCTCCAGATGCGCTTCAGCCCATTAGCCGTGTTGATAAGGAATTCCCCTTCTTCACAACGGGACTGCAGGCTGTACTGTTGAGCGATGACATTGGCAACAATGCTGGTAGCTTTTTCGCCATAGGCTCGTTTTGTCCAGGCTTGAATTGTCGGAATATCTGCATGGCTATAGCCTGTAAGGTCTGTCCAGGTTGAGCTAATCTGTAAAATTTCGCCATCCTCGGCGTGGATCATGATGGGCACCGGGGCTTCTGCAATCGCCCGTCGGAAGCGCTGTTCACTCTCGCGTAAGGCCAATTCTGCCTGTTTGCGATCGCTAATATCGATCAGGCTACCCACGTAACCGCAGATCTTGCCGGTAACATCCCATTCCGGTTCAGCCTGTTCATACACCCATTTAATCGGGCCATTGGGCAGTTGCAGCCGATATTCGAGTTGGAAGCGTTTGCCTGTCTGAATTGCTTTCTGCCAAGCGATCATGACATCTTCACGATCTTCAGGATGAATGACCTGGGTCCAACCTTGACTCAAGGCATCTTCTCGCGACATCCCGGTTAAGGTCGTCCAGTACTCATTAATGTAAATGCAGGCTCCAGAAATATTAGCCCGAAAAATGACCACAGGAACCACAGCAGCTAACGAAGCGTAGCGTTGCTCACTCTCGCGCAGGCGTATTTCTGCTTGTTGACGGGCCGCTAATTCACTCTGTAATGACTCATGGGTGTTGGCTTGGCGGAGTGCTATTGTCAGTTGGTCGCTGACTTTACGCACAAGTTCAATCTCCCGATCATGCCAGTGGCGAATGGCACGACAGTTGTGTAAAACCAGTAGACCCCATAGTTGCTCATCATGCCAAATAGCAGCAACTACATGGCTTTTAACGTCTAGCTGTTCTAGGAACTCCACATAACAGTCTTGCAAGTTCGCGTCATAAATATTGGTGATTGCTCTGACAGGTTTATGCCGATACTTTTCAGCAGCCGGATGCTGAAAACACGAGTTGCCCAACTCCTGGTTGAGGAGTGACCACTGGGTTGCCGAGACAGATTCAATCACGACCCGACCCGACCAGTCAGGGTGAAAGCGATAGACCAAGGCTCGATCAACCTGCAGAGCCTCCTGCAAAGTTTCCACAGCGGTAGCCAACACCGTATCGAAATTAAGCGAACTACGAATTCGGTTATTGATATCGACCAATAAGCGTTCAAACTCATTTTGTTGGGCTAAATCAGCCGTTTTAAGGTTGACAGCCTGCTGTAGTTCGACATTCCGCGATTCTAATAGTTCTAATTTTTCAGCTTCTAAGCGTTCGACCTGTTCCTGCAAAATGCCGATCACCTCGAACATTTCTGCCGGATTCAAGGATTTTAAGATCGTTGTTTGGGGCAAGATTCCAGCCAGGGCACCATCCGCATGCGTAATTACTAGATGCGTAATGCGATGCTCCAACATCAGCTGATGTGCTTGCCACAGATTGAGGTTGGGCGTTGCACAGAAGACGGGGTGACTCATCACGATCTGGGCGGCAAGCTGCGCAAAGTCTAATTGCAGAGACTGATATTGAACGATATCGCCCTCGGTGATGATGCCCAGGGGGCGCGTTTTGCCCTGAATTGTTTCTGTGATGACAACACAACTGACCTGATATTGAGTCATTAACTGGGCGATCGCCTGCAAGGTTGTGGTTGCAGTAGCTTGCGTAACATCCCGAGTCAAGCTTTCGGCTACAGACTGTAGGCGCAGTAAATCAGAGGGCTGCAGAGACTGTCGAATCCCTTCATGGGTTAAGAGCCCGACCAATTTACCGACAGCATTGACAACCACTAAGTGACGGATGCGATGCTCCTGCAAGATCGTAACGACTGTAAATAAATTGGTTGCTTGCTCTTGGGTGATCGTAATGGGCGATCGCGTCATGACGTCTTCAATGGTCTGGTTCCCAATCGTTCTCCCCGTCGCAGCTAAACGCACGAGATCGCGCCCAGTAAAAATACCAATGGGTTTGCCGTCTTCGATGACAACCACACAACTCAAAACCAATGAAGAGCGCTCTGGCGAGTATTCCTGAGAAGGACGTGTTGCAAATGTGCTGGGAATAACGTCGCAAGTCAGATTACAAATCTGGCGATCGCGACTCATTAGCGCAACGACTTCACTTAAGGGTGTCTGTTTACAGACTGTTAAGGGTGTCATTTGCAACTCCGCTGAAAGGCGAGATTCTTCCCCCAGCGATCGCAAACTTGCATTGTTAATCAAACTGCTACTCGTAACAGCCGTCATGCCAAACACCTCAGAGAATATACGTACAGATTCCGACTCTTTGCAGAGGAAACCGGTTCTGTAAACGTTACCTATTTAAGTTTCCCCGAACCTTACCTAATCATCCAACAGAAGTCTTGATGACTGTATCCGTGGTGTCGAGAATTATTTTTCTACTACGCCGAGCAAGTTCTTGGATTCACTTTCATGTCAACAAAACAAGCGGATAAGACACTCAAGACTTGATAAGAACTATAGCTAGTACTCCCTGGCGGGAATACCCCTACCATTTTTCAAGCCTTCAAAGCCTTCCCTTGGTAAGTCCATTTGAAC
>JBCBTQ010000333.1:0-4655 GCA_039818605.1 Cyanobacteria bacterium J06639_14
AACGTTATTCTTCATGCCTTTAACTGGCGTTACACCGATATCATCAGCAATCTAGAAACCATTCGCTCAGAGGGTTATGGCGCTATTTTGATACCGCCACCGCTCTACTCTGATCCTAGGGGCGATCAGTGGTGGCAGCGCTATCAGCCCAAAGATTATCGGGTTTTACTTTCTCACCTCGGTGGCAAACGCGATTTAGAGCAACTGATTGCCGCTTGCCATGAAGGTACGCCTAAACTACGGGTGTATGCGGATCTTGTGATTAACCATATGGCCAATGAAGATCGAAGCGATCGCTTTGATTTTCCCGGCAAAACAGAACTAGAGCGCTACAAAGTAAAACCCGATCGCTACGAAGAGAACCGACTTTATGGTGATCTAAGCGAGGGTCTATTTTCTGGCTTTGACTTTAATCATGCGGGTGAAATCGAAGGCCATGAGTGGTCTGATCGAGGCGCTGTGCAATATCAAAATTTATCTGGCCTTCCGGATCTAAAAGATTCTCCTTGGGTCTTTGAGCAACAGCGATTGATGGTCGAAGCATTAGTGGCGATGGGCTTTGATGGGTTTCGAGTCGATGCTATCAAGCACATTACGGAGCGAATGATTGACAACCTTGCCGACCAGCCATCGGTAAGTGAGAAATTCTGGTTTGGGGAAGTGCTCACAGGCAGCGACCATGATGAGCGCGTTTTTCTAGAACCCTTCCTCCAAGAAACTTGGATGTCGGCCTATGACTTTCCACTGTTTAACACCATGCGTGAAGCCTTTAGCTTCGGTGGCTCACTCCGTCATCTGGTGCGTCCTCAAGATTATGGCAACGCACTGCCGTGGAATCGAGCCGTCACCTTTGTAGTCAATCACGATGTTCCTCATAATGACGGATTTCGCGCTTGGCTACTCTCGCCTCAAGATGAGCACTTAGCGCATGCCTATATGCTTGGCCGCGATGGCGGTGTCCCGCTCATCTACTCCGACAACAACGAATCTCATTACCCAGAAGATCAAGATCGCTGGCTGAATCTGTACAAGCGCCCCGATGTCACTGCCATGATCAAGTTCCACAATGCGCTACATGGCGAGCCGATGACTACGCTCTACGAAAGCGATACTTTGCTGATATTTCGCCGAGGCGATCGCGGCATTGTCGCAATTAACAAAAGCGCTTCAGACCAACGGGTAGACCTCAATACCTGGGGGCTCAAAAATCCAGGTACCTACACAGATCTCATTCACAACCATAGTCTGACGATTTCGGAAAACACGCTGTCGCTCCTCGTCCCAAGTCGCTCAGCCCAGATGTGGCTCTTGGAACTAAGCACCTAATACCCGCGCTGGTTTAAGTTGTGGCTTAACTTGTGAGCCTAACTTGTGAACTTGACTGGTGCAGTGTTGTTCGCTGAGGCAAGCTAACAACATGCAGGACAACCCCTCTTATGGCAACGTGAGTTCGACAGCTACCTTTTGGCTACACGCCCCACCCGCGGATTGGCAGCGAAGCCGATGCCATCGGTCGAACTCACGTTAAGTCGCGATCGCTCCTGACGATCGATCGCAACTTGACCAAGGTTTATTCACTACTCGCAACCGCATTGACGGGATTTTTGATGATGAGTCATTTACTGCTCGTACCCATTCATTTAGACGCTTTACACCTTAAATTTGGCACAGGTGTAGCGGAGTCTATGGCAGCGCCTAATCGCCTACCCTATTTCAGTGGCAAGCGAGATGTTAATCCTGACACCGTCAACCTGAGTGAATCAATTGTTTCTCAGCCTTTTCAAAATAAAAACCTGCATCTCAAAGCGGGCATTCATCTACATTGGTCGCTGCCTGATGCGCTGACTCAAGAAATTGAGGATGGCCAATTCCCTGCTGTTCCCAATCGCTGGTTAGTCACCCGCCGTCTGGGCGAAGAAACAGAGCATTGGGTGGTTGAAAGCGATTATCTCCATCCCCCTAGCGCAGGGTTTCAGGAAGATAGTGTTACCTATCCTTATATCGATTCCGACGACCAAAATCTTCCCGCCTTTCGCTATCTTGGCCGAACGCTAACGTTAGAGGAATGGAAGCAACAGCAACCCGCCAGTAATGCCGATGCCAAGCGTCTAGAGCGCCTGACGGCTATTGGGTATGGTGAACCCACGTTTGCCGCTTTTTATCCTAATTGTCGGAGTGTATTCGGCTTTCACGATCCCAAATATGCCGATGCTACAGCGCTGCCCGAGGGTCTGCAATACGATGTGATTGGCTGGTATAGCAACGCTGAGCAGAACTATCTGAGCGAATTTCTTCAAGATTTCCAAAACAACTTCAAGGCAGATTTTCCAGAAGCAGAATTAACGCTTGAAGCCTTGATGAACAGCATTCAAGAAGAGTTTAAGTGGCAATTTGAGTGGGCGGATGAGACCTTGACTCAGGCTAGTGAAGCCCCTCAGATTCTCTGCTATGCGCGGTTAACCTTCCAACCGCCTGAAGACTACTCAGGCCAACCTCCCTTAGAAACTGCTGATATTCGGCTGGCTGTTGCGAACACGGGTACAGAGGCCTTATCGGCTTATCTGGCTGACACTATCGATCAATCCCAGAAAGCGGTGATTGAGGAGCAATTAGAAGCACTACAGTTTGCCGACAACTTAGAAAGTCAACAGTTAGACATTGGCCCTAAGTTTCAGGAAATTCGTCATGAGGCTGGATTCAATGCGGTCACAGGCCACTTTTTGTGGAAAGTTCGCATAGAAACACAAACGCAGCCATCCCCTTCAGAGCCGTCTTCTTCAGATCCGTCTTCCTCAAACAGGACGGCTTCTCAGACAAAATTTGACATCCCATCCAATATTGCCGCTGGCCTTAATGCGCTTAACCAGCAACAGCAGGCCTATGATGCTGCCTTGGCAGAAGTAGACGCTAGACGCAGACAGCTTTTCTCTGACTGGTATAAGTATATGGTTTGTGCCTATCCTCCAGAAGATAGCCAGGATGACTATCCTGATATTGATCAAGTCAAATACTATATTCAACAACAAGGGCTCGAACCGCTATTAGAGAAGGCTCAGGCCACTGGCAAATTAGAGTTAGATAATCCAGACAGCTTGTCGCTTGCAGCAGACTCTGAGATTTCCTTGGCCTCCGAACTCGCGGAAATGATTAACAATTTAGTGCGGACGATTGATACCCACAATCAAGCACTTCAGGATGAATACAATGCTCTAGACGAGACCGAAAAAGAAAAAACGTCTCAGCCGCCAACCTATCGTTTGGAATTGGTGAGCGGGCCTCGCTACTGGGAACCTAAAGAGCCCGTTGTGCTAATGGAAGGGGATGCTGTCGCCGCCACTCAGCGGCATGGTGAAGATGGCCATCTGAGTGAAGATGGATTGCTTAAGTGCCAAATGATCGCTGATCGGACAATTCAAGATTTAATTGCGGAAGACTTCAAACCTGTTTTCGAGACAATTAATCAACTCAATCCTCAAGACGAGCAAGAAAAAATCGGCTTTAATCTTTGGACAACCCAACCTTGGAACCCCATTCTACTGGAATGGCTGGTTGAAGTGTTTCCAGTGGCTGAAGGCGGTAATAAAACGTCCGCCAATCGTAAATATAGTGATAATTTTCTAACCCAAAACTATACACTGCAGGCCAATGATATCGATTTATCCCCCAAATCTACCCAGGCTGTTGTTGCAGATACGACGATTAATCGCATTAAGACCGACCAAGATTCTAATATCTACAGCGGTTCTAGCATTTTAACGCCCTATGCGAATTCACTCCTGCAAATGCGAATTGAAGCGTATTTGCAAAAGCACAAAACGCTTGAAACCTATTATCAGGAGCAAAACATTGATCCGGAGCAGCAAAAGATTGAATTGCTAGCCGAGCAAATTGACGATATCGAGGTGTGGTATGCCAATAAGATTTTTTCAGACCCTATCTATACGGCGATCAAGGCGTATCAAGAGCTACAAAGCCTCAATTGTTTGTCTCAGTCTATCGGCGGGTTTAATGACGCGTT
Organism: Cyanobacteria bacterium J06639_14; assembly: GCA_039818605.1. Lineage (GTDB taxonomy): Bacteria > Cyanobacteriota > Cyanobacteriia > Phormidesmidales > Phormidesmidaceae > SIO1E4. Next base: position 4,019 of record JBCBTQ010000333.1, read on the forward strand.
GCTGATGCACAAGCAAACCTTGCAGCTAGAGATCGAAGACCCGATTGGGTTTGCTGATTACCAAGCTTTTACCGCTGAGGTGGCGGCAGCTGTTGAGGGTGAAGCTGACAGTGCGCCCCAGCCGTTGGATGATTTTAGTCCGATTCGCTCGGGGGAACTGCGGGTGATTGATTTGCAGTTAGTGGATACGTTTGGACAAGTTAGAAATCTAGATTGGCAGGTTGACTCAAACGAATATGTGATTAGGCCGGAGTCTATGAAGGCCACAGAAAATAGTCGAATTAAGCTGCCGCCTCGCTTTGTGCAACCCACTCGGATTAATTTCCGTTGGCTATCGGCCAATGATATAGATAACAAAGAAACGACTGATGATCCGAGCACTACGCCCATTTGTGGCTGGATACTGCCGAATAACCTGAATGGTGGTTTAACGTTTTACGATACTGCGGGGCAAGCGTTGGGGGCGATTAATGTCAATGGGGAATGGGATGATGTGCCTGGCGAAACGACCGTCGCGACGACAATCATTGAGGGGCAAGAAATTCCCAACATCGCGAATCCCCATTTGCACAAAGTGGTGCAAACTATCCTCACCTCAGGCCCTGAGTTTGTTGAAAACTTTAATCTGTGTCTCAAC
>JBCBTQ010000334.1:0-4647 GCA_039818605.1 Cyanobacteria bacterium J06639_14
TCTTGATCATGGCATCAGCAAGGGATTAGAGAAAATTCAAGATCGGCGGATTCAGCGGCTGATTATGGCTTTGCTAACGTTCTTGAATCCACGCCAGGTTTCCATTGTGTTGTACCTCTACCGCGAAGCTGCACGGCAGGGAAGTGGGCCTCTGGTGTCCTTTCGCTCGAATGATTTGTTAGAAGCTTTAGGCTATACACGCACTAAAGATGGTGGGTTTGCTTCAAAGTTGCGATCGCAACTCCATCGTGACTTGGTGGCGCTCCATCGCACTGAACTAGTCTTTGCGCAGTCACTCCGTAAGGGCAACAACATTGGAGCCAAAGTAACTATCAAAAGCGTCTTGCGCATTCGCGATTACGAAATCGACAATGTGCCGCGTGACTTTGATATCGCTAAAGCTGCAGACTACACCTATGAACTGGCCGACGCGTACACGACATCACTCGAATTTTTCGATGGCCCAGCTAAAACCGGTGATTATGTACTGTTTGCCAATAACCTGGACATTAGCCAACGTCTAGGCAGCAACACCAAAAATGACTACAAAACCAAACTCCTGGTATACCTCGCCAGTCGTATGAAGTGGGATCGTCCCGAGGATGGGCAATATCTGACTATTTCAAAGCGATACTTATTCAAAAACCTGGATTTACTCGGTGCTAACTCCTCGCGCAATAATCAGATCTTCTGGCGCACGGTCGAAGAACTCCAGCAAGATGGCTATATTCAGGGAGCACAAGAATTACCAGGAAAGCGACGGGTCTCCTCTGTTCAGTTTCAAATCAACCCCGAGAAACTGAAAGCCCATGGAAAAAGCTAGTTTCTTTCTGGACCTGTTTTTCCTACGCGAAAGGGAGGGCGAGGCCCGACGTTAGGGAGTTGCCTTTCCGCAGGAGACCAAGGAGTTTAACAGACCTCTATCAGGTTCGTTCTGAGGATTCATCAGAGCCATGCCGAGAAGTTCATGGAATTTCCGTGTCACTAAAAATATTAAATTAGTTTAGTGACACGGAAATTCGACGCCGATCCTGTCTTCGCTGATAGCCCACCCGCGTAGCTAACCAGTTCTGCATTGCCCCCTAAATCCCCCAATTCTGATACCACTGGGGAAAACTCATTGAAATGGGTTGGCGACAACACGCAATCCACAGAAAATTTAGCCCCAGTCCTGGCATCAGTTTGCTGAGTCGCCACACGTCGCTTGAACGATCGCGCTTCTAGTTTCTAGCAAGACTTCTGAAGGGTCGCTGACCGCAAATATCTCCTGCAAAGCATCGGCTGATAGACCATTGGCAATAAAGTAATCGGCTCGGGCGAGGGCAATAGTTTCCTCGTCCGCTTCCTGTAATTGGGCCTCCAGGTTTGCCAGATCAACCGCGATGCGATCGCGTTCTTCCGCCGCAAGTACTTGAAATTGCACCCACTTAACTGGCGAGTCTGGATTGCTCGAACCCATGAAATAGAAAAGCCATTCATACTGGGTGCCAGGTTCCAAAGCGGTTCCAGTGTATGGCATCTGCCAAATCCCTGCCTCGGTCTCGGTTGCCGTTGCTACCCATACCGGTAAGTCTGGCGACGTCTGGCGAATGCCCGTACCAGGGAATGACTGTCCTTGCCAGACCAACAATGGGCGCGTGTGCCAAAGTACAGCTTCCTCCGTGAAACTGACCGGGCAAATAGAGCCACGGGAAACTCCCTGCGACTGACTACCCGAATCCTGGCGTTCCTTCGTCAAAAAGTCGAGGATTCTTTGCCATGAATTGGTGGGAGTATCCGCTTCCTGGGTTAGCCCTGAGGCGGGTAGTAAACCCACCAGGCTGAGAGCAAAAGTACTGGCCAGCAAAGCCTTGATAGCATCGTTTCTTTTTGTTTTCATAAATGTTTTTTCCATAAAATCGGCCCTACAAAACACCAAACCGTTAAAGACGGTAGTAGCCACGGCAGCATGACTGCCCCACTGATATAAAGTTGCAAACTCAGCCAGCCATAGCCTAAGGTGCCAACTGCCAATCCTCCTATCCACCATAGTTTGCGGTCAGGAGTGATCACAACTAGACACAGGCTGAGGGCTTTGCCGACAAGACCGGCTAGCAAAATAAAACTCAAAGCCGGGAGCGGCAGCACTAGCCATGGCGTCAGCAAATGGTGAACCATATACCCATGACTCTCGCCCAGTGTTAGCTGGCGAGAAGTCCCAGTCATTTGCCTCTGCCAATAGTCAAACGCCGGAGGGGGTTCAGCAATATCGCCGCCTGATCCGGCTAAACCTGCTTCTTCATACCCCCCCGCAGCAATGAGGACGACCCAATTTTCCAGGTTGATGTCTCCTAATGCTTGCAAAGTACTTGCGGGCGCTTCTAGTAACTGCCAGGCTGGAACACGTTGATAGGTCTGGTGCGGTGGCAGTGAAAAATCGATCAGGGGTTGTAGCCAGCGCTGGTGAAATAGATATGAGAAGTTTGTCAACGGGTGTAGATAGGCACGGGATGGTAGTTGAGGTGCGTGGTCGCGGCTGGGGTCAAAATATTGCTCCAGTTGATGATGCAGTGAAGTCTGGCTTTGCCGATGCGGACGGGGTATGGCACTATCCGACTGAGCTTGTGTCAGCGTGTGGGCCACCGCGATTTGATAGCTGAACGGGGCCGGACGTGAGCTGAAGGGGCGTCGCGGCAGAAGGTGCCAGTGGGGCACGTTGGCATTGCCTTCCAAGCTCCAGTTGGGAGAGGCAATTTCTGGCAATACCGTTTGCCACTGCCCCTGATTGTCCCAAATCCCCGCGAAGATAAACCAGGCCGATCGCTGATCGACTGCCTGTTGCAATGTTTGGTTGAGGATTGGATTACCTACCGGATCATGGGAATCGAGTAAATAATCAATGCCGATCACTTGAGCCTTTTGCTCGACTAACGTTGCAATGAGGTCGGACAACAAAGCCCGATCAATGGGGTTTGCATCGCCTAAAATTCTTTGTTTTCGTAGCGTTTCCGTATCAATCTGTACGATTAAGACGCGCGTCGGTTCCGGCGCAGTAACTTGACCTGTCCAATTGCGATAAATTGCCTGCGCCAGCAGGCGCTGATCTAATAGCCCAGACCGCACCATTGGCAGCAGGCTGACGAGGGCTAAGATACTGACTGCCGCGACTTCATACCACCCCAGCCGCCACCGCTGTAATTGATACTGCCATCCTGTGGGTTGTATGCGATAGGGCACTGACTCCGGATGCCGAAATAGGGACGGCACTAAATATGCCGAAGGGTAAGTTAGATTCTTTGCCAGCTTGAGAAATCTGCAGGTTTCGACCAGGGCCTCTTCGGCATCTTCGAAGCTTGCGAGTCGCTGCAAAAACTGCACCAAAAAGGCTTGAGCCACATCGTTGTGAATGGGTTCGCGCATGATGGCGACTTGACTCAGCCCCAAGTCAATCAGCCCACTTGCAATGTCTAACCCACTGCAAGAGTTAAAGATGGCAAACTGCAATCCCTGCTGCTTTGCCTGCCTCAAATAAGGCATCAGTTCACGCATGGCAATGGCCGTATGGGGCGCGATCGCCACTTGACCATCCACGAGTGCAGCTTCGTTGCTGTGCCCGGCAAAAAATAACACATCCCAGCCTAGCGGGTCGGCAATGGCCTGGCAGATTCTTGTCTTCAGATTCAGGACATCTTCATTGGGCTGCCAACCAACATAGTGAATATCTAGGAGCTTTTTTTGAGCGTTTAGAGCCGCGCGATCGCCCTTGAAGTCCAACCCCCGTTCATCGCCCAAAATAGCGAGTACTCGGGTTTTCCCACGGCGCATAGGGCGTCGCTCTGCAGTCGTAGAAGCCGTCGACCGAATGGTCGAAGGGGCTCGGACAATGCGGATATGCTCCCCCTGTCTCAGGTCGGCACCAATTTCCCAGGTCTCCCAGGGGAGCCGCGCAATTTCTAAGCAGGAGCAGGAGAGAAAGAGGCTTTGTTTAGCGAGTTGTGATGGGGTGTTCTTGGGGGGCTGTAGGGGCTCTCGCCTCACTAGCTCCGCCCGCAGATCAAACAGCGCCTCATGACGCAGCCACTTATGAAACTCTGAGAGCAAACGGGCTTCGGCTTGGACAACCTGACTGTGCCAATCGGTATTTTGAGTGATGATCTGCCCCTTAGCGGCTACGCGTCCCCGCAAGGCTCGCTGGTAGTAGCTGATATAGGCTCGTCGCCAGGCTTGATACAGCGTTGTCAGGGGAGCTGGATAGGGAAGGCTGGCTGCAATTCGTTGCCCCTGGCCCCAAGTCAATTCAAACAAACAGCTTTGTTCAATTTTGTGGATGGTGAGTTGGTAGACCATATCAAATCTGCATTGAATTGGCGCTATGACACTACAGTGAGAGGGAATAAAAATTCTGGGCAAACAGGATGCGTCTGGCTATCGGTCTGGTTGAAATCCAAACGGCGGCAAGTTAAGTGTTGTGCCGTTGGGGAGTGCAACACTGACCCAGAACGGTTCCCCTAAAGCCCCCACCACTTGGCCATATAAATACGCCGAACCAGACTCTGAGGTGAGTGTTTGCTCCACCTATATTGAGGTGTCATCGCGAATAACCAACTGCGTATTGAGAGGTTATTGACTGTTGTCGCTGGGTCCTAAGCACAATAACAGGGACCATTC
>JBCBTQ010000335.1:0-4609 GCA_039818605.1 Cyanobacteria bacterium J06639_14
AGATATTATCCGCCTCCACCTTAAATACCCGGCCCCCTTGCTTTTCGATTAGAGGGACCGCGATATCGCGAAGACGATAAATCTCTTGCAATGTGTAAATGATGCCTTGCCCCTGCGTCTGGCGCGAAAAGCCCACCATATCCAACACCATAATGGCCTGAGTTTGCAGGAAGCGATCGCGAATCTCAGCATCAATTTCATGGGCGCGATCGGGCTGCTGCAGACGCTGTTTTAGAAGGAGCATCAACTGTTGCTCAGGGGGAATCGTGACGGGTATAAGCTGCCCCATAGCAAAGCCTCGGGTCAATGATCAGGGCTCTTCGGGGGTTACCAACTTAAGGCAGGAAATTGGGGTTTAGGAAAAAGGCAGAAGCCCCTTGGAATTTGGCCCCTGGATCCTTACCCGGCAAGAGTTTCCCGACTTAAATAGACGCTCCTTCAGTACCTTCTATTAAGCTATTCCCGCCCGTTGAACTAGATGCAACATTTGATTGGGCTAATGCTGACGAGTCGCGCGAATCTCGCTTTTTTCTTTCGATGGTTTCGCGGGCAATGTCATAGGCTTCCGAAAAGGTTCGAAACAAGTGATTTACCAACGTCTCTAGGGATGGACTTCACCCACCAGCTTGAGGCGTACCAATGGTAACCACTTACAACAGGCCACTAATCTCGAAGAGGAGATATTTGCGCGGTGTCTGCAGCTGTGCCAAAAATTGTTGCCGTGCAGGGGACACAATGGAGTCCTTGCTCGTCGGGTAACTCATTGGAATTTTCCCAATCGAATACGACTTGAAAGGTGTTCCACCATATTTAAGTCGGCAGGTTAAGGCGGGTTAAAAATTAAAGGCAAAAGCCTGAGAAACCAATCTCTATTTCTGTTGCTTGTTCCTTTGCCCTTAACAAGACGAGTAGATGTCCCCTTGCAGTAAGCTTAAAGACTGCAGCCATTGAAGACTACAGCCATTGTCTACAAATATGGCTGTAATCGCTGGACCAATTGCTCTGCGACTAGTACCCCTTCAATGCGATCGACCGATTGTCCCTGCTTGAAAAGTACTAATGTTGGCAGGGCATGAATTTGATGTTTCGATGCTAGCTGTGGATAACGATCCGTATCAATTTTGACGACTTTGAGTTTTCCTTGCAGTTGGGCATTTACCTGCTCCAAAATCGGAGCCATCATTTGGCAGGGGCCACACCACGTGGCATAAAAATCAACCAGCACAGGCAAATCGCTCTGTGCCAGTAACTCGTCAAAGCTTTTGAACTGTTGTTTAGTAGCCATTTGAAGCGAACAGCAATGCGGCTTCTCTATGCTAAGCGCCCACTTCGAAATTGTTGGCGAGTATTCCGAATCCTTTAACAGGAGAATGACTCAATAGCGTAAGATAACCCTCTGGGTTAATAGCGTAAGATGACCCTTTGGGTTAAAGACAGAACTAGGAGCAGACACTATGGCAGGTGCAGCAGAGCTAAAAGAAAAGGTCGCCATTGTGACCGGAGCCTCTCGGGGAATCGGTCGTTCGGTGGCGCTAGCACTTGCTGCCGAAGGTGCTCATGTCGTGGTGAACTATGCCCGCTCTAGCGCCGCTGCTGACGAAGTTGTGGCCCAAATTATTGGGGACGGGGGAAGCGCGATCGCACTCCAAGCAGATGTCTCTGATGCTGAACAAGTAGATGCGCTAATCAAAGCCACGATGGATAAGTGGGGGCGGGTCGATGTTTTGGTTAACAATGCCGGGATTACTCGTGACACCCTTCTCCTGCGGATGAAGCCAGAAGATTGGCAGGCAGTTATCAACCTAAACCTGACAGGGGTTTTTCTCTGTACTCGGGCAGTGAGCAAGATCATGTTAAAGCAGCGGTCAGGACGCATCGTCAATATTGCTTCTGTGGCAGGGCTGATGGGGAATCCTGGGCAAGCCAATTACAGTGCTGCCAAGGCTGGTGTGATTGGCTTCACGAAGACGGTAGCGAAGGAATTGGCAACCCGAGGCATTACTGTCAATGCAGTAGCTCCCGGTTTCATCAAAACTGATATGACGGAAGACTTATCGAATACAGAGGAGATTCTCAAGTTCATTCCCCTTGGGCGCTATGGTCAACCGGATGAGGTGGCTGGGTTGATTCGTTTCCTGGCGGCTGATCCAGCTGCTGGCTACATTACTGGGCAGGTGCTTACCATTGACGGCGGCATGGTGATGTAGGGATGCTTCGGAAAAATTCCAGGGTTCTTTTGTCGAGAGAACCCTGGGTTCTGGGTAGATTTTTCCGTGTTGCAGACAATTTGATATGAAAACCCTGGGATCTGAGCGCTTAGAACCCTGAGCTCTGGTGAGAGCAACCTAACGATTTACCAGTTTGCAAATGCGATCGCCAATCCCCTCCGGCTCAAAATCGGTGGGAAATCCCTTGTTTGGCCCTTCCAGAGGAGTTTTGAGGCGAACACGGCAGTTGTAGCGCATAAGGGGCTGAGATTTACCATCCACACTGGCTTTCACCTTATATTGCCAGTGGTACTTAGCGCTACGTTGGATGCGCTCCAGACAAATCTCGTGACCTTGGGAAGAGTAACAGGATCGGGCTTGGGTAATGGAAGGAAAACTGGTCATCACGAGGGCGATCGCCATTCCAATGAAAATACCCCAAAGAATTCTTGCCAGAAAAGATGATTCAGCTGTAGTACTCTCTACCATGATTGCTGATAAACCAATGAGATATCGCGACTTTTGTCTTACTGTCGCTGGCCTCATCTACTACGATTACTTACGGCAGCAGCGCCCATCTCATTTCTTCTGAATCACTTCCTCATTTAATATCGAGCCTATCTGGAGTTGCTTTGATACGAACACTTTAGCGATTCGTGTTCTGGGTATCTAATACAGTGCTCTCTAGGTTCCAGTAGAGGAAATCTCAAAAGATTGATTGGGCGCTGCTGCCTTTGATGAAACTGAATCAGACGTTAAATCGATACTTAACCTCCTCTTTAACGTGAACTAGACTTCGATGCAAAACCGGAGCTAGAAGCTCCTTAATTAGAACTATACTGCGGCGATCATCGCCTTGTTTTTCCTGGAAATCAAAGTTTATTGCACGGTTAAGAGATGTCGTTTTTGTGTTGCATTCTGTTTTGAGGCGATCGCAAACGCCATCGTATCGTGTACCGTCAACGCTTGGCGTGTTCCCCAAATCGAAGCTGACATCACAGCTAACACAGCGCATTCTCCTGCTTGTCTGATGAAATAGCGACGTATAATCAGGGTTCTGACAAGCATATGAGAGAGTCAACAAGCTATGGCAGATTGGCAGGTGGTTGAAGGGGGAGTCACCGCGCCTAAGGGGTTTCGGGCAGCAGGCGTCGCTGTCGGTCTGAAACCATCAGGGGCACCGGATTTAGCTTTAATCGTGTCGGATACCGATGCGATCGCGGCAGGCGTTTTTACAACGAGTCAAGTGCGAGCTGCCTGTGTAGAGTACTGTCAGCAACGGTTAGAGGCACGATCTTCGGCCCAAGTTATTCTGATCAACGCAGGACAGGCCAATGCTTGTACTGGGCTTCAGGGGTGGCAGGATGCTGTCACAAGCTGTGAACAGGTCGCTAAGGTTCTGCAGGTTCCCTTAGAGTCCGTCCTCGTGGCTTCTACAGGGGTAATTGGTCAGCGGATTAAAATGGATGCCTTAGTCGCCGGTATCCCCCAAGTTGTCGCCGCGTTGTCGGCTACTGGGTCAGGGGATGCGGCCAAAGCTATTGTCACGACTGACCTTGTCACCAAATCCATTGCCGTAGAAATGGATCTGGATGGTCGTCCTGTGCGGATTGGTGGCATTGCTAAAGGGTCTGGCATGATTCACCCCAATATGGCAACGATGCTGGCCTTTGTAACTTGTGATGCCACTGTCTCCCCAGCCCTGTGGGAATCAATGCTACGCCGAGCGATCGCTCACAGCTTTAACCAAATTACGGTGGATGGTGATACCAGCACCAACGATTGTGTTTTGGCTTTGGCTAATGGCGAGTCGCGCACGCCTGCCATCACGACTCCGGGTCCCGCCGCTGACCGTCTAGAGGCAATGTTGACCGAAGTCTGTGATTACCTGGCAAAGGCGATCGCCCGTGACGGCGAAGGTGCTACCTGCCTTCTCGAAGTCAAGGTTACAGGCGCTCCAGACGATGCATCGGCACGCAGTGTAGCCAAGGAAATTGCCGGTTCTTCCCTGCTAAAATGCGCCATTTTCGGATCCGATCCTAATTGGGGGCGAATCGCAATGGCCGCCGGTAAGGCTGGGGTTCCTTTCGATCAAGGCGATCTACGCATCCAACTGGGAGACTTTTTGCTGATGGAACACGGTCAGCCTCAACCCTTCGATCGCACCGCCGCTAGCAATTACTTGAAACAAGCTGCCGCTGGAGACTATCTGAAAACCGATACTGTCTCGATTGAAGTCAGCATCGGCCCGGGCACTGGCACTGGCATTGCCTGGGGGTGCGACTTTAGCTATGACTACGTGCGAATTAACGCGGAGTACACGACTTAGTGGAGAGTAGGGAGTGGAGGGTAAGGGGTGGAGGGTAGAGGGTAGGGAGTGGAGGGTAGAGAGCTATTAACCG
>JBCBTQ010000336.1:0-4606 GCA_039818605.1 Cyanobacteria bacterium J06639_14
CTCGCAATTCTCCTCAAAGTTGAATTGCGAGTTTACGCATGCCCATGCCTCGGGCCGCTTCCAAAATGGCCGGATCAACGCCATCAATACCCACAGCAGTATTCCGAATGATGGCCAATAGGGAGTACAGTGTGAGGGCCACAATGGCCGGCGCAAACCCAATGCCAACAAGGGGCACCAGGACACCGAACATCGCCAGACTCGGGACTGTGTAGAGCATGCCAGCAAATTTGATGATGGGGTCATAAAGAACCCGGACCCGTGTGATGAGAATCCCTAAGGGCACGCTAATGAGAATGGCCAGGACAATCGTTACCAACGTGATGATGAGATGGCCAACCAAGAACTCGAAGACTCGATCAGGGCGACCAACGCCCGGCACGTAGTACAGTACGCCATCTTTAATGCTGACTAAAAAATCAATTAAGTTTTCCATAATGCCTTATTGGAAGCCCTGACTATATTGTTGGCATTGCTGAGTCCTGGCATGAAGTCGGATCGAGGAGACGCAGGAGCCAAGATGGGACTTGACTCAAGCAGCCTTAAATCAGCAAGGGAATGGTTTACACTCTTCCAGCCAGCAGCGTTTGGCATCGCCACACGGTTATCGCCAGCATCTTGCAGCCTTGCCCTCAGAGCTGCTAAGCCGCTGCAACAGCCACTTTCTGACGAATGAGACTCTGAGCATCATCCGCTGATACCATGCCAATTAAACGCTGGTGGTTATCGAGCACCGGGAGCAGGCGAATGCCGTAGCTCAGCATGGCTGAGAACGCATCCCGCATCGTCGCTTCTTCTTCGGTTGTTGCAATCACGTTACTGAGCAGATCGGCAGCTCTGCTACCAGGTTGAGCCTGGGCTTCCTCCAGAGTGACGTAACCCAAAAGCTTTTGCCGATCGTCCACGATATAGACGCTCTCGATATCATGTTGCCGCATCCGACTGATGAGATCAGCACCGGTGTCGGTGTAGTAGCCCACCGTAGGATTCTTCTGCATCACTTCACTCACCCGCACCAGTGTGAGCTTTTTCAACCCGCGATCAGACCCTACAAAATCGGCCACGAAGGAGTTGGCCGGGCGCGCGAGAATATTTTGGGGCGTATCAATCTGCTGTAAATCGCCGCCTACTTGCAAGATGCAGATCAGCGTTCCCATTTTGAGGGCTTCATCAATGTCATGCGTGACAAACATGATGGTTTTTCTGAGCTGCTTTTGCAGGCGCAGGAATTCGTTTTGTAAGCGATCGCGCGTAATTGGATCGATAGCTCCAAAGGGTTCATCCATCAACATGACCGGCGGATCGGCCGCCAATGCCCGTGCCACCCCAACACGCTGACGCTGCCCTCCCGAGAGTTGCCGGGGATAGCGATCGCGGAACTGCCCCGGATCTAAACCAACAATCTCCAGCAACTCATCGGCCCGACGATAGCGCCGGGCCTTACTCCAGCCGAGCATTTCGGGAACCAATGCAATATTGTCGCGAATCGTAAAGTGAGGGAACAAACCAATTTGCTGAATGACGTAGCCAATGTTGCGGCGCAGCTCTGTAATGTCCTGCTTGAGCACGTTGCGACCACCCACAAAAATGGCCCCGCTGGTAGGTTCAATCAGACGATTAACCATTTTCATTGCCGTCGTTTTGCCGCAGCCAGAAGGGCCAATTACGACACAGGTTTCACCTTCAGGGACGGAAATCGTCAACTCATTTACCGCAGGCTTGGGCGCGCCTGGATACTGCTTTATTACACTATCAAACCGAATCATCGGGTCCATTTCATTTGTCCAAGGTCCACAGCTAAAAACAATTTTTTCGCATCACAATTACTACCAAAAATTCTAAAAAGAATTACTTTTTGACTCTATCTCCTAAGAAAAGATGATGTCTGTTTCAATGGCTACAGAAAACAATACATGGATTTCCTGTAAAGTACAACTTTAATATTAAGAAAATACAGCTTTAACAGCAATTTTTTCTGGCGTTAAACTTGCTCTAGCTTATTTTTTTTGATTTTGTAGAAAAATGAAGTTCGAATTCTCTCTAAAGGTTCGATTTTCGCCGATGGCTTTGCCTTAGAAGCTCATGCACGCCCTAGCGGTTCCTAATGCTCAGTTTATGCTTCACAGATGAACACTTTTACCGTTCGACAGGCCCTCAATTTACCCGTGTTCGCCACTTCACAGCTAGTGGCTGGGACTCAAGGGTTGGATAATGTCATCCATTGGGTGCATATCGTCGATCTAAAAAATGCTCAATATCAGTGGCAGCGACGGGGTGTTTTATTGATGACCAGTGGACTGGGATTTTACGAAGATCCAGACCACCAAAAAATCCTGGTTAAGGAACTCGTCAAATTTGGCTTTGCAGGACTGGTTTTAAGTACAGGCTACTACTTTGAGCATATTCCCGAGGTCATTCGTCAGGATGCTGACCGCTTAGGATTGCCCATTATCGAAACGCCACCGGATCTGCTATTTATTCAAATTACGGAAGTTGTCTTAGGCCGCATCATTAACCAAAATTATGCAGTACTACAGCAATGTGCGCGGATTAATCAACAGCTGACCTATCTCGTTTTAAGGGGTGCTTCTTTAGAAGATTTAGCCACTACTTTAGCCAGTTTTTTGCAGCAATCGATCGTCATCGAATCGCCAGCATTTCAGATTATTACTGCGTCCCAAGTTGGCAGCGTCGATCTGATGTGGACCGAACAAATAACGCGGCAGCGATCGCAGGTCGAAATCATCGATCAGCTAGTTCGAGCTAACGTTTACGAGGCCTTACAAACAACACTCAAACCGCAACTGTTAGCACCTCGCCTAGACGAGAGTGAAAACCTGGCACGTCTCGTTGCACCCATTGAGATTGATCAAGATATCTACGGCTATCTTTGGTTAATTGGGTTGCCTCCTTTCTCAGCTCTCAGTGAACAAGTTTTGACGCATGGGGCTACAGTCGCGGGATTAATGCTGGCCAAAATCCAGGCCGTTCGTAGTGCTGAAGCAACCCAACAAGGAGATTTTTTAACTCAGCTACTCGATGCCCGATCACCTCAAGAATTACAAGAACAAGCTCAGTGCCTTAATTACCATCTCAACGCCGCTCATCAGGTTTTACTGATTCGATTTGTCGATCCCGCCCATGAAAGGATACAACCGTTACAAACTGCTATTCAACAACTCCTTAAACAAGGCTATCCTTTCTCCCTATTGGCCCGTCGTGAGAATGCCGTGATTGTGGTTTTGGAAAGTGATCAGCCTGCTCAGAGTCAACAGTTTGCTGATCAAGTGTTGGCGGCGTTGGACGATCGGGAACAGCCTTTGGTTGTGGGCATGGGCACAATCTGTTTGGCTGATGCACCTTGTGGTAGTCTGCGGCAAAGCTATCAACAGGCTCAAGAAGCTGCACATATTGGTGTACTGATGCAAAGGCGAGGCGCGATCGCCTTCAGCGAACTTGGAATTTTGCATTGGCTCTACCACTTATCCCCTGATCATCGGGCTGGCAATACTTATCTTCAACACGTTTATCACTTGTCTGACTACGATACGCAGCGCGGAACGCAGTTACTGGCAACGCTCGAAATGTATCTGGATCGAGGCAATGCGGTGGCCGAAGCCGCTGAGGCACTCTATATTCACCGTAACACCCTGCTCAATCGCCTCGAACGCATTGAATCTCTCTGTCAATTGAGTCTCCGGAATTCGACACACTGCCTGAATCTCAATATCGCGATTAAAAGCTATCGCCTACATGACTAGCCGATACCTCATTGAACTTACGGATCCAGGGCTGGCTCCCCTAGACCACATCGGGGCGGGCAAAATGCGACCCGGTTAGCCTGACGCCAGGAACCCTTCAAAATTGACATTCTCATTAACATTGACGTTCTCCTTCATGCACTGCAAATACCAGTCGATAAATTCAGCTAACAATCCCTCCATCGCTAGTGACAAGTGCCCCGGCTGATAAATTGACGAGCGGATACCCGCGTAATTGCTCTCGCAGATTTGCCAATCTTGCTCACTGGTGATGCGCCAAACCGCTGCCACGTCTTCCGGTGAATAATCCACCCCTGCCACAGCGTCTTCACGTACCAGGAAGGCGACAATCACTTCAGTTTCCGAGGGACTAATCGGAATGACCTGGGTGGTCATGCCATAGTCGGCATTGGCATGTCCCCAGAAATTAGGCAACCCAATGATCCGCAAGCTACCCACATCTTCGCTGGGCAAATCACCCATTAGCGGTGCTGTCATGCGGCCATGTAGGCTTTCCGTCACGCAACCGTCGCGCAGCGGAAAACGAGCGGCGCGACACCAGGAACCGTCAAGATAGTCGGCGTTGCATGCCTGCAGTCCCATGGCCTCCCAGCGTTGATTGGCGGCTGCTTTCAGCGCTTGAAAGTGACGGTTAATGGGGCGATCGTCGCCCGGTAAGCCCGCATCGTAGTTCGCTACCATGAACTCAGGATGAGCCACCTGACAGTGATAGCACTCGCGATTGTTTTCCAGAATTGTTTTCCAGTTGGCGTTAACCGTGTAGTGGTCGCGGACAATCACTTTCGCTTGATCGAACCGATGTGGCGCAAGTTGGGGACCGATAG
>JBCBTQ010000337.1:0-4580 GCA_039818605.1 Cyanobacteria bacterium J06639_14
CCCATTGCCCCTTGGCCGAGGAGGTCAATCAGCTCATAGCGATTAGCAAGTTTTCGTCCGAGGTTTGAATCTGGCATTGTAATGTTCGCGAAGCAGACAAGGAGTACAGGGAAGAACCCTTCTCAGAATCTGTCTACATATCTCTCCTAAAAAACTGGACGATTGTCGACTGAGTAATCGCAAAGTGAATCTGTCCAATAGAATGCGTAACCGCCAACAATGCTTAATGAAGATGTAGCCCTGCAATCTGGTCACCCGTAAATAATCAGAAATAAAATTACCGAACTAGCTGGAGTATATGTATTCTAGCTATCTCCTTAGTTCACGTCAGCAAATGGCTGATCAGTTTTTACGAGATCGCTTGATATTTCCACAATATTGCTCGATATGTAGGGTATTGAGACTAAAAGGACGAGTCACCCTGTGTAAAAGTACCCAGTTTTGGCACCAAAATCTATATCTGACGCTCTAAGGTTGCTTCAATCGCAGTGGTTAGATAATGGCCTGCCATAATGCCGCTAGAGAGGTGATAGCGGCCCTGGCTCAGACGATAAAGTGTTTCGAATCCTGTACGCCTTTGGCGATCGCCCAGGCACCAATACCTCTGTACGACGGATTCTGGGGCGACCCATCCTTCCCCTTCCACCCGGCCCAGCAAACTATGCTGAAGGACAAACGTATATTGCCGATCAGAACTCGTTAATCGCCCTTTGTATTGCAGCGAGATTTCTTCCTTGTCTGAACTGGGAAAGGTCATTTTCATGACCATCGTAAACCAGTCGTCACGACTCCAGGCAATCAAGATACCCCCCCGGACCAGCAACGGCGGGATATCACGCTCTAACCAGTTTCCCTGAAGTTTCCAACGACCAGGCTCAATTAAAAAAGTGTGCTCCACACGTTGTTCCTTGAAACTGCATGCAACTTATGCTTGCGTTCTCTGAAAGCCAGAAACAAACAAGTCACTGCAGGTTTGCTTGAAGAGACGGCACCTCTTGTGAGGGACAATTTGCCCACAGGTACCCATTGTGTGCCATGGCTGCCCAAAAGTGTATGGGTTGCCGCCCCTATTACAACACATGCAGTTCCTATCACATCCTTAACTTTTCATGGCAAAAAAGCTGGAATTGGCCTCAGATTGATTTCTGTGCTTAGCACAGAAATAATAGCTCCTTCTTGCACCTGACAGTGTCCTGGACTCAAGCTGCAAGATACCTCGGAACCTAGAATATTAACTTCATACAACTTGATGTTGTTCCTCAATAAACTCCCAGAGGCCTTTACAAACGTGTTTTCACATTAATGACGAAGGGAGTGCAGAGGCATATGAAGCTCGCCCAAGGGAACCGCTCCACTGGCACCCGTTACGCTGGGTAAATTACCTGGAAATTCTTGATGTCGCCAATAACCCAGAATAGCGAAGGCCAAAGCTTCCTTTAGATCAACTGGAACCCCAGCTTCAGTCGTTGTCTGGATGTGCGTATCGGGTAGACGTTGGCCCAAGCGTTCAACTAAATACTGGTTATAGCTGCCACCGCCACACAGCAGTACTTCATCAGGCAGGCGAGGCAAAAACTGGTGATAACTTTTGACAATCGAGGCTACGGTAAACTCGGTGAGCGTTGCCAGAACATCTGCTGACGATAATTCAAAGGCGGCTGCTTCCGCTAGACAGCGCCTTAAAAATTGCTCCCCAAAGAGTTCGCGCCCCGTCGATTTAGGGGGGGATTGATCAAAATAAGGATGCTGCAGCCATTGATCGACTAATTCCAAACAAGGTTCGCCTTGAGCGGCCCAAGCGCCGTTTCGATCATAGGTCTGCTGGCCCTCAGAAAAAGTTGCAACAGCAAGATCTATCAAGCTATTACCCGGTCCTGTATCCCACCCAAGGACGGATAAGGGGGCGGCTTGAGTCTCTGCATCCCAGGGCGGCAAGAGGGCTACATTACCAATACCGCCAATATTTTGGACACAGCGCCAGTGTTGGGGATGACTCAAGAGGGCTAGATCTACGGGGGGCACAAGGGGCGCACCTTCACCTCCAGCGGCAATATCGGCTTGACGAAAGTTACTGATAGTGGGGCAGTGAGTCAGAGCTGCAATCAGGTCGCCTCGCCCTAGTTGCAGGCTAAAGCCCAGGCTGGCAGACAACTCGGGCATCGTTGGGGCCGCCAAGGGCCGATGAAAGACTGTTTGCCCATGGGAGGCAATCAGATCAACCTGACCATGACGGTCCATTAATACCGCTGCGGCTTGCGCGAAGTGACGTGCGATCGCATCATCCAATTCCGCCAGGTCCGCCAAAGGAATAGGTGCCCCGGCACAGAGGTCCAAAAGCTGTTGGCGTAAGGTCGGAGGATAGGGCGTTGTATGTCCAGCGACAACCGTGACGTCTAAAGCGTAGCCTTGGCCCTCAATATCTACGAGTGCGGCGTCGATGCCATCTACCGATGTCCCACTGATTAATCCGATAACTCGCAAGTTCTTACTCCTCATAAATAGGTAAACAATCGAGCCCTTTATTATTGCCAATCACCACCATGACAGCCCCTTTTTGGAGACGGGTCACGGGACTAGGATTGACCTCAAACTTTTCTTCTGTTCCCGGTTTACTCAAGGCTAATAGGGTTACACCATATTTGTTGCGGAGGTCTAACTCAGCGATGGTTTTTTGGTCAAAATTACTGGGAACCCGAAGTTCCACAATGCTGTTATCTGGGTCTAGGTCAAAGCGGTCAAGAATGCCCGGACGTGTGAGCGATCGCGCCAGCACACAACCCATTGCATGCTCTGGAAAGACGACATGATCAGCGCCAACCCGCTTCAGTAGTTTTTCATGGATTTCGGAGGAAGCCTTAGCGACAACATAGGCAACGCCCAATTCTTTAATATTCAGAGTCGAAATCACACTTTCTTCGATGTAGTTGCCAATCGCCACAATTACCGTATCGAAATCAGTGACGCCAGCTTCTTGCAAAGCCGCTCGACGTGTCGAATCCAGTTGAATTGCATGGGCTGCAATGCCATCAGTTAGCGCTTGATTAACCCGCTGCTCATTATTGTCAATCCCTAGGACTTCATAACCCAAACTATTGAGTGTCATACAAACAGCCCGACCAAATCGACCTAAGCCAATGACTGCAAATTGCCGATTTTTCGTGCGTAAATTACGGAAAAATCCTAGCGAAGACAGATTCACAGCAGGTGCTCCTTTGCGATACCCAAGGCCATGCGACAAATGCTAGCCTAGCTTAATGATCTTTGGCTGGGAGAGCATCGTGAATATTGAATTGGGTCGTGGAAAAAGTGCCCGTCGGGCATACGGAATTGATGAAATTGCGCTTGTGCCAGGAACCCGGACACTCGATCCACAGCTCGTGGATACGCGTTGGCAAATCGGGGGCATCGAACGAGAAATTCCCATTATTGCAAGTGCAATGGATGGCGTGGTTGATGTAACCATGGCAGTCAAGCTTGCCCAATTAGGCGCACTGGGTGTGCTGAACCTCGAAGGTATTCAAACTCGCTACGAAGATCCCGATCCAATTCTTGATCAGATTGCTGCCGTCGGCAAAGACGAGTTTGTCAACCTGATGCAGAAGCTCTACGCTGAGCCGATTCAGCCGGAACTGATCCACAAACGCATCCAAGCCATTAAGGCGCAGGGAGGCATTGCCGCCGTTAGTTCGACCCCTGCAGGAGCCGCTAAATATGGACCGGCGATCGCTGAGGCTGGTGCCGACATTATGTTTGTCCAAGCAACCGTGGTCTCGACGGCGCACCTTTCACCTGGGTCGATCACACCGCTCGATCTGACGCAGTTCTGCCGCGAAATGCCCATTCCTGTTGCGCTAGGCAATTGTGTAACTTACGAGGTCGCTCTCAACTTAATGAAAGCTGGTGCCGCAGCTGTCTTGGTTGGCATTGGTCCAGGGGCAGCGTGTACTTCGCGGGGTGTTTTAGGGGTAGGGGTGCCTCAGGCAACGGCGGTATCTGACTGTGCAGCCGCACGGGATGATTATTACCAAGAAACCGGAAAGTATATAGCAGTCGTCGCTGATGGTGGACTCGTCACCGGGGGCGATATTTGCAAGTGTTTGGCCTCTGGTGCCGATGGTGTCATGATTGGGTCGCCCTTTGCGCGGGCCCAGGAAGCTCCAGGACGCGGTTTTCATTGGGGAATGGCAACTCCTAGTCCCGTGTTACCTCGGGGAACCCGTATTCGTGTGGGAACCACAGGTACTTTAGAGCAAATCCTCAGGGGGCCAGCTCAGTTAGATGATGGTACTCACAATTTCCTGGGAGCCCTGCAAACCAGCATGGGAACGCTTGGGGCTAAGAATCTCAAAGAAATGCAACAAGTGGAAGTGGTGATTGCTCCCTCTTTACTGACAGAGGGCAAAGTTTATCAAAAGGCTCAGCAGTTAGGCATGGGCAAGTAGCCATTGGGTGCCGATTGTCGTTGATCACTAACCTGGAAGATCAGGGCGGAGGTTTTCAGAACACTCGCAATCCTAAATATTTTGTGAGCTTTGTAAAACTTCACATATGCTTCTTTGCAGCTAGAAGCAGATGTGAAG
>JBCBTQ010000338.1:0-4554 GCA_039818605.1 Cyanobacteria bacterium J06639_14
CCGACAATGCGATCGCGCGGTACATCCACAACGCCTTGTCCAAAGGCCAGTAGCCCCGCATCGTTGGGACGCTCATCCCGAAGATATTCAAAATCTAGGGTCAATGTGGTGCGATCGCTGATGTTCCAGGCCACCACGGGTGCGATGAATTCACGCTCAATACCCTGATTAAAATCCCTAAAACCATCTTCCCGCTGTACCAGCGCATTTAGTCGATAGCGCAAGCGACCATCGGCAGTCAGCCGATCTGAAAAATCAAGCTGGGGGCGAATCAAGCTGCGGCTACCGAGTTGCAGTTCCGCTTCATATAACGGTTCTGGTGTCGGTTGCTCAGTAACCAGATTGATCACCCCGCCGGGCTGAATTTCACCATAGAGAATGGAAGCAGGGCCTTTGAGCACTTCCAATTGTTCGACATTGGCAATCTCGGGCAGAGGCAAGATACCGGTATTGGAGAGCGCGTCTGACCCAGACAGACTAAAGCCATCCCGCAAGAGTCTGGCTGACGGAAAGCCCCGCACGCTGAACTGAAAGCCAGCACCTTCGGTTGTATCAGCGACGACACCACTGACGTTACGCAGGGCTTCATCGAGGCGAATCACCTGCTGATCTTCCAATACCTGTTGGGGGATCACCTGAATAGACTGGGGAATCTCTAATAGGGGCGTTTCGGTACGGGTGGCGGTGGTCGCTTGGGGCACGACATAATCACTGCCAAGGGCCTCGCCAGTCACCACAATCTGCAACGCATCTCCATCAGGAGCGATATCTGATGGGGATGCAGCATCGGTAGGAGCAGCATCAGCAGGGTCAACATCGGCAGGGTCAGCTTGGGCAACAGCCTCACGCGTAATGGTTAAAGCCAAGGCGCGATCGCGGGTTTCTACAGTGCCGAGCAGGGGTTGCTCCTGACTAACTACCGTGACCCGGATGCCGCCGTTCTCTAAAGGCTGAACCGAAACAGAAGCGATCGCCTCTGAAACCTCTAGCTGTTCAAAAACAGCATTGTCTACAAGCTGGGCATTCGGAATGTCGACAGCCCAAGTGGTGCCTGACTGGATTTGAAACACCTGGAGTTCACGACTGTCCTCAACCGCTAAGCGTAATTCAACACCCCCTTCAGTGACCGTCAACTCAACCTGAGTGATTTCAAACAGCGCTGCGTGTACTGGCGATGACAGCGTTGCCACCCAAACGGCTCCGCTGATAGCCCATGCCCAACTGCCTGCACGACTGATATGTCTCAATTCCCCACGCTCTCAACGCATAATTGAGAAACATACGCAATAGAATCTGCCGACTGCAACTCTGAAACGGAGTTTCTTTGACCCCGAACGGGAGTTTAGCCATTGTTGTTATCGTTTTTACAGTGGCTCTGATCACTGATGATGCTGGGTTCTATAGACCTTAGGAGAAACCCCAAACTTACGCTTAAACGCTGCTGCAAATTGGCTGGGATTCGCATAACCAACCGTTTGAGCAATCTGAGCCACTTGCAGACTTTGGGTATCCAGTAGCTGCTTGGCTCGCTCCATTCGATAGTCATAGAGACAGCCGAACACGGTCGTTCCAAACACCTGGCGAAACCCCCGCTTTAGCTTAAAGTCATTAATGCTGACTTGTTTCGCCAATTCAAGAATGGAAGGGGGATGTTCAATGTCAGCCAGCAAGATTTCTCTTGCCCGATAGAGACGATGCAGATCATCTGACTTTAGTTCAGTTTTCGCGGCATGGTGCAACTCACGCTGTCTGACTTGCTCTAATTTGAGGGCAATCAGCTCTAGAACTTTGCTTTCCAAATAGATCTGCTTAATTTTGCCTTGGTAGGGGCAAGACAAAATTTGTTGAATCGCAGCCAGCATCGTCGGCGTTGTCCAACCAATTGTGCCAAAGATTTCTGCCTGGGCGGTTTGAATCGACACTGTTTCGCCGAGGGCTTCATAATCTAGCCGGTTGGGCATCAACTCGCCTAACCCACTCGGGGCAACATTGATCGTCAAAACCGAAATCGGATGACGGGCTGAGTAGTCATTGGTGAAGTCAATATCACCTTGCAAAAGGCTGACAAAGTTCTTACCAGGCCCCGCAGACTGGGGCGCAGAGGGTGCATGATACCGTCCTTGAAACTCACCCGTCATGCAAAAACTCAGCTCCAGTGTTGAATAATCCTCTGTTTTTTGGATCACCTTGAGATTCTCATAGAGGTCGAGCCTGCTGATCGAGAGTTCCAACCCCTCTCGTAGATGAATATGACGATAGGCTAAACGACCAAAGGGTTTATCCAGGGTATAGAGCGATTCGTCCGGGTTGGCCCAACAGGCGGCCCCTGTCTGCTGTTGGGCTTCGGCAAACATTTCACTCAAATTATTGGTTGAAAACGAAAGTGCCATATTTGCCATAACAGGCGTTCACCCCTACAAATGCTAATGATTTTCATTAGTAGATAGTATATCGAGGTCGTGTAGGGAATACACCTGAGCCAAATTCAGATCTGTGGGTTTCTCTCGATTAAGAATGATAAGTTTCAAAGCAGACGGTAGTCAGTCAACACCTACTTGACAATTGCTGATCGGACGCTAACAGTTCTTAGGAATCAATCCCATTTATACTGGCTAAAACTGTTTCTGATTTTGCTATGGAAACGACGACGCGGGAAGCCTATGAACAACACTGGCATGAATGTCTTGAAGCCGGCGGTGCTGTTGCTTACAATACTAACGGCTTTGATCGCGTTAGCTATTGCCGTCACAGGTATAGCAACGATCACTTCTGGGAAGTGCAGCTCCAGTCAGGACTGTGTCTAGAATGGAGTGATGACGACTACCACCGGGGTTTATACCTAAAGTCTGGACACGAGGCCGATATGCCCTTGGTGGCTAAGTTTTATCTGTCTGGGGAGCATCACGTCCGCTGCCCTGGGATACCCAATGTTGCTGCTGAATACTCTGAAACCGCAGGGCAGAGCTATTTTTTTGCCCTGCCGGATATTGAAGAGGATGAGATCAGCCCAGCGAACCAGCGCGTACAGCTGATTCGGTTGGAGATTGAACCCAAATTTTTCCAGGCTCTAGGGTTTGATCTAGACGCGCTTCCCCTGCCACTGCAACGGGCACTAGAGCACGGTGATCGCTATCGTTTCCATCGTTCCCTGGGGAAAATGACACCTACCATGCGGGTGGTCTTGCAGCAGATTTTGCAATGTCCCTACCGCCACGAAACGAAGCGATTATTTTTAGAGAGCAAAGCCTTGGAACTGTTGGCACTCCAGCTTGAGCAATGGCTGGTCCTGGATCAAAACAAACGTCGGTCTTCATGCCTCAAGGGGGGGGATATCGAGCGCGTACATGGCGCAGCGGATATCTTGCTACAAGAGCTGTCTCAACCGCCATCGATTATTGCCTTGGCCCATCGGGTGGGGCTGAATGAGCACAAGCTGAAGGTTGGCTTCCGACAGGTATTTGAGACAACCGTGTTTGGCTATGTCAGAACCCAGCGGTTAGAGCGGGCCAGACAGCTTTTACTGGCAGGTGATGTCACCGTGACTCAGGCGGCACTGGCGGTTGGCTATGCCAGTCAAGGACACTTTGCCGCTGCCTTTCGCAAACGGTTTGGGGTGAATCCGCGATCGCTGCGCCACTGAGGGCAAAAAACGGTTTAGAAGCCACTAACACTGAGGTTATTCAAAAACAAGCGGCCATAGCTCGGCGACAGACACCTCCCATCCGGGCAAGACATCTGGCACGGTCAGCCTGTCCTCATTGCCAAGCGTTAGAGTAGGTTGCCCAACCCGATACACGGCTACTGTTTGAGTTTCTGGATCAATCAGCAATCCAACTTGGGTGCCGAGCGATAAAAATTCTGAAATTTTAGCTTCTAATGCTTCAAGGCTGTCTGTGGGAGATTTCACTTCAATCATTAGGTCAGGGGCAAGCTCGGCAAAAGATTGTGGACTATGCCGCAAGCGTTCAGCCGAGACAAACGAGGCATCAGGTGCCCGCACATCATGGTTAACATTCGGTAACCGAAAGCCAGCACTAGAAGCCGCGACCCGGCCCAATCGCCGTGGGCGTACCCAATTGCCCAAGATTCGAATGGCTTCAGCGGCCACCTCATCCGATTCATAGCCTGATGGACTCATCACAATCACTTTGCCACTCACCAGTTCCAGGCGATGGTCTGGGTGTTGCGCCTGGAATGTCTCTAAATCAGTTTGAGACAGCCGCATAACCGCCTCCCAAAGAACATGGACTCTTCCTATTGTGTCACCCTCCATAATGCTATGCATCCCAAAAGATCCCGCTGGGAACGAAAAAGATCCCGCCCGGAACTGACGCCGATAGTTTGTCTCCATACAATGCTTGCACTTGAGAATGATTAGCAATTATTTTGTGGTGTGAGGCATGATCAGCATTCGATTTTTGGAAAGGCAGAGGCTGCTTGCCAGCCCTGTTCGGTTTGGTTATGGGTTGGCTTTGGCAGGGGTGTGGTTGGGTGTTTTAGCGTTGGCTGCTGAGGGGCAGGACGTCGCGGTCTTGGAAGCCAGAAGTGTTGATC
>JBCBTQ010000339.1:0-4544 GCA_039818605.1 Cyanobacteria bacterium J06639_14
TTAGCCATGGCAGGGTCACAACTTGTACGGGGCCG
Organism: Cyanobacteria bacterium J06639_14; assembly: GCA_039818605.1. Classification (GTDB taxonomy): domain Bacteria; phylum Cyanobacteriota; class Cyanobacteriia; order Phormidesmidales; family Phormidesmidaceae; genus SIO1E4. Next base: position 36 of record JBCBTQ010000339.1, read on the forward strand.
TTTTGCGTCTCAATCAGGTGGGTTTCGAAGCGATCGCCCACGATTACTCCCGGTACTCCCAACGTACGATAAATGCAAAGACTCGCACCGCCTTGCCCCTGAGCATGTTGGTCGTGATTACCGACCAACAAAACGGTGGGAATATTGGCATCGGCAAGGCGACGAAACTGTCCGGCAAATGCCTGCTGCACCAGGGGCGGTGGCACTGCATCCGGGAAGGCATCGCCGCCAAAGAGTACGAGGTCAGCAGGTTCTGCGATGGCCCGATCAACACAACGGCTTAAGGTGGCCACAAAATCTTCAAGGCGAGTGTTTAGTCCAGTGTCTGGGTTGATACGTCCGTGGCAGAAGCCACTGCCCATGTGAATATCGGACAAATGCAAAACAGAAACCATCAAGCCAACCTATAGGAGTACGAATGCACCCCTATAGTACTGACGATTCAACATCTGGTCTCTCTGGCAATTGGCAACAAGAGCAAAAAAACCAGGAACCCTAAAAACAGGGCTCCTGGAGAAATGAAAAGTATTTCGGGTTGTTAGTACTGTGGCACGGAGGAATCAACTTCGCGACTCCAGGCCATAATGCCACCTTTGACATTGGTGCCTTCGATGCCTTGCTCCTTCAATAGACCCAGTGCCTTGGCCGATCGCACCCCACCCTTACAATGGGCTACTAATTCGTTGCCATTCAGTAGCGATCGCACCTTCTCGACGCCGACCCCCGCTTCAATATCAGAGAGCGGCACTAAGACAGCTCCAGGAATGCGCGCAATTTCGTATTCATGAGGATTCCGCACATCCAATAGGAGGACCCCATCGGCTTTCTCGTCCATCAGTTGCTTTAACTCAGTGACTGTGATTTCAGGAATCGTAGCTTGGGCCTGCGCTTCCGCTTCCTGTGCTTGAGGAATACCACAGAACTGCTCGTAATCAATCAGCTTTTCGATGACAGGACGGACTGGATTGGGGCGTAGCTTCAATTCCCGGAAAGACATTTCCAGTGCGTTGTACAGCATTAAGCGACCACTCAGTGTCCGACCTTGGCCAGTGATGATTTTCACCGTTTCAGTCGCCTGAATCACCCCAATAATGCCGCAGAGGATCCCTAAAACACCCCCTTCAGCACAGGACGGCACCATTCCAGGTGGCGGGGGTTCCGGATAAAGGTCGCGATAGTTGGGACCATCTTCATAATTAAAGACGGTGGCTTGTCCCTCAAACCGAAAGATTGAGCCGTAGACATTCGGCTTGTTTAGCAGAACACAAGCATCATTGACTAAGTAACGAGTCGGAAAGTTGTCGGTGCCATCGACAATGACGTCGTAGGGCTCCATAATATCGAGCGCATTCTCAGAAGATAAACGCTTCTCGTATAGATCCACCTGGCAGTGAGGATTAATTTCCAGAATGCGATGCTTAGCCGATTCAATTTTGGGTTTACCAACCCAAGACGTGCCATGAATGATTTGCCGCTGCAGGTTAGACCGATCGACAATATCAAAATCGACGATACCAATACGACCAATTCCAGCCGCTGCTAAATAGAGCAATAAGGGCGAACCAAGTCCCCCGGTACCAATGCAGAGGACACTAGCAGCCTTCAAGCGCTTTTGGCCCTCAAGTCCAATCTCCGGCAAGATTAGGTGTCTTGAGAAGCGCTCATACTCTTCTTGGCTTAGTTGAATTTCATCCAGATTGGGATTGAGCATGGTAGTAGACCAGAAGCGATCGCCGCTTCACAGAACAAGGGCATCAACAAAAATAGCGGCAGACACAGGTTCTGACCGCAAAACTGTCGTAGAGATATCTATATTACAGCGCTTTTTCGCGTCTTATCCGTTCCGTTAAGATCCCGCAGTATAGGTCAAGTAAATAGGATGGAAAGACGCTTAGGCAGGCCTTTGGTTCTCTGTCGTAATTGCTTCGGCATAAAATTGCTTGTCATCCCCGAGTCGCCAGCTTTGCAGAGTGGCAACTTTACCGTTCATCACCGATAGGATGGGATACGAATACCCCGTCCATGCAAGCCGCCGATCGCGCTCCGAGGGGACGGCAGGATGATCCGGGTGGGAATGGTAAACACCCAGAATAATCCAGCCGCGATCGCGCCCATAGCGTTGAGCCTCCATCAGGGCCTTAGGATCAATCCAGTAGCGTGTCCGTTTGTCCAAAGTCGATGTCGGGGGGGCATGTTCTGTTAAAGTCTGGACCTCTGTAGTCCATCGATTTTCCATGGGTAGGAGTTCCTGTACCCAACGGCGATCGGTGGCGATATCTTGAATGCCTAACAGAAGGCCACAACATTCTTCGGCATAGGTTCTTTCTGCCTGATGCATCATCATCTGGATCTGGCCTGGCTGAAAAGTTAAGACCATACCATCAAGACTTCCTGCTAAATTCGTGGAATGCTCTGATTGGAATCCAGAAAAGCGGGCGATAAGGAATCTCGAAATGTCACTTTCTGGAAAACAGCTTGCCAGAGAAAATTAATTGTACCCGCAAAATAACATCCGGATTCAGAACAACCTTGTGGAAAAAAGGGAGGGCTGGGAAATCACGACAATTCTCAACCCTCCATTCGCGTAAAGGTCAGTATAAGCACTGAAGACGCTCGCTTAGATGCAAAGGTTCCCTGTCACCCCCAAAAAATTTAGGTTTCTCTGTAAGCAGCCTTGCACTTGTTTCAAGATGACTCAGATGAGACATCGAAGTTGTGAAGTCCTCTACTTCAACTGTTTTACGATCTGATCTAACGCAACTGCACGCGATGCTTTGAACAAAACACGATCACCCGGCTGAAGCAGGGTCTGCAATCTTTCCAGAAGTGCCCCATGATTATCGAAGGCTTCTACCGGAACAGGTGTTGCTCCCCGCGCCAACGCTGCCGCTTCATCTGTGTCCGCTAAGGTGAGGAGATGATCAAGTTTCAGGGTTTTGACCATTTCCCCGACTTGTTGATGGAGTTTCACAGAGTGCTCTCCCAACTCCTTCATGGTGCCTAAGACTGCCACATGACGTTTCCCAGGAATGTCGCTCAAGAGCTGCAGCGCAGCTACCATTGACTCCAGGCCAGCGTTATAGGTTTCGTCCAAAATCATAATGTCATTGGATAGGGTGAGGCGACGCGATCGCCCACTTGGCATATCGACCGAGAGTCCCTTTTGTAAGGGGTGCCAATCCAAGCCCAAGGCCTCCATTACGGCAATGGCCGCTAAGAAATTAACTGCATTGTGTTTGCCAGGGAGGGGCAGAGGCAAAGCGACACCATTGACTTCCACATGAGTATTGTCCAGTAAGCGGCCCTTGACATCACCGCCTTCCAGCCCAAAGGTAATCTGTGAGCCTGTCCAAACTTGTTTGGCGGTAGCCATCAAGCGAGCATTATCGTGATTCAATACTGCAATTCCATGGGCCGGCAACTCTGCCAAGAGTTCACATTTGGCCTCAGCGATCGCCTGCTCCGAACCTAATCGTCCAATGTGAGCTGTTCCTACATTGGTAATAACAGCGATGTTGGGTTGGGCTATTTGGGTCAATTGGGTAATTTCGCCCCGAGCCCGCATCCCCATTTCAATCACGCCGTAGCGATGGGATTCATTCAGTTCCAATAAGGTCTTAGGCACGCCAATTTCATTGTTATAGTTGGCTTGGGTTTTGAGAACCGGGCCATCGGTGGAGAGAGCTGCCGCAATGAGCTCTTTGGTTGTGGTTTTGCCCACCGAGCCAGTGATGGCAACCAATGGTGTTTGGAGCTTCTGCCGCCACCAGTGAGCGATCGCCTGATAGGCCACCAAAGTATCCTTCACAAGTAATTGAGCGACATCGGCTGGGCTAGCACAATCAACAATCACGCCCAACACACCTTGTTCCACAGCCTGCTCGACAAAGTCATGACCGTCAAAGCGTTCGCCTCGCAGCGCCAAAAACACTTGTTGGGGACACAGGTGACGGGTATCGGTAGAAATCCCTGCGACCCTTTGATTAAGATCACTGGTGGATGCCGCTTGCAGATTGGCCTCGATAATCTGAGCCAGCTGTCGCAATGAAATGTGGAACTTCAAACTTCTTCTCTCCCAGCCAAACTGCGAACATTTTCTTCGCTTCACAGTACAGGCAAATGGTCTACGCTGGGACCGCTCTCAACAACTTCATTTGAGAGCAAGGGACGCCAAACTCCGTAGCAATAGCTTCCTAAAACTTAATTAAGTTTTGCCCCAAAGAGTTTAGACCGAGCATCAATCATCACTATAGTCAGGTGTTGTCCGACTCAAGCATACTGATTTTTAAGTCGTTAATCAGGATCAGGCATACTCCCCGCAATCGCCTATAACCATGGGAAATCAGTTCTTCATGTGAGATTCACCCAATCTTAATAGGACGCTGGTAATACTCGGTGCAATTGCGTAATAGAATGTATCTATTATACGGATTTCTCTGGTGTAAAGACTGACGATCTAGCAGAGGATTTGCCGTAAATTGGTCAGTGGAGGCTTGCATATGCTAGATG
>JBCBTQ010000340.1:0-4543 GCA_039818605.1 Cyanobacteria bacterium J06639_14
CATGCCAGCTACGAATCCTGGGAATTTGTCCACCTGATTGAAGGGCAAATTACGATCACGCCGGATGGCGGTATGCCCTATCAGGTTGGCCCTGGTGATGCGTTCGTGGTGGAAAAAGGCTTCCAGGGAACCTGGGAAATTCAGCAGAAGGTCCTCAAGCATTTTGCTATCAAGCTGCAATAGTGATACTTCACCTACGGCGGTATATTCATTTCAAGCAAACCCCGACAAGCTAAGCCTTCTTGCACAACACATCACAGGGCTATATCAGACGCAGCTTGGCAATCACAGGGCGGTGATCAGACACACCCGCACTGGGCGTAATGACTTGATCCACACTGACATCTTGGCCCACAAAAATGTGGTCGATGGGGATTTTGAAAGGCTGTTTTGCCTGTTCAAATCGGCCCAGCGATCGCCCCATGCTGTTATAAAACCAAGTGGGGTTGAGGCCGTGCCCAAGGTTAACGCTCCGTAAGCCTGAATTGTGAATGAAGTTGCGAAAGTAAATGGACCAGGACGTGAGGTTAAAGTCCCCCATAATGACAGTCGTAATTGGCTGCTGGGCGCTATAGGTTGCCAATGCCGCCATGGCATCGTTGCGATGCACAAAGTTATATATCGATACCGGAGCGAGGGGATGGGCCACCCCAATGCGAACCGGTTTGCCTGCCACATCCACAATGGCAAACAGGCTGTGATAGCGTGTCCCCAAATTGTCGGTGGTTGCTTCCGTGATGGGATAGCGGCTAAACAAGCTGAGGCCACCTCCTGTTGCGCGGTAGTAGTTGGGATATAAATCTTGAACGTTATCGCGCAGTTCCGCGGCTTGTTCCTTGAAGGGTTCAACCAGACCAAAAACGTCTACCGGATTGGCTCTCACCAAATCAGTCACGGCAGGAGTATCCCATAGCTGATAGTTAACGTTGTAGGTCATTACCGTCAGCGGTATACCACCTGTTCTCGCATCGCGGAGTCTAGGTACGTACCATGTGCCAATGGTAGTAGTGTAAAGCCCCAAAGCCAGAGCCAGGGTAACGATGAGCTTCCGTCGCGGGGGGCGCACAGTTACGAGTAGCCCAACCAAAAGGATGGCAGTAATCGCTGCATACCAGAGGTATCCGGCACCCAGAATCTCGAACGGCCACAGTTTGTACCATCTGCCGGGTGTGAAACTCAATAAAAGCAAGATAAGCGCGATCGGCCAGAGCAAAATACTGAGCATCATACCGTTTTTCTCTCGTCAAGGTGCTCTTCACTGCAACTGACCACAATTCCCGAACAAGACGTTCCCTATTGGGCTATCGATCGGCCATCGAATTATTGTCGAAGAGCATGACGACGAAATTGAATGTTTTTCGACGCCTAATCAAGGTACAGAATTTGTGATTCAGGTGCCCATTCATCAATGGTGTAATACCAAATCCGAATAGCTAAACCTCATCATGAGAAATAGATGATATCTGTAGAGACGCGACCTGTCGGGTCGTGCATCTCAATGTTGTATTCAAGCTATCTTGCCCTCACCCTAAATCCCTCTCCCAATCCTGGGAGAGGGACTTTCTCCGACCCCTTCGCCCCAATTTGGGCGAAGGGGCTGGGAAATGAGGGCAATTTACAAAACTGGGATGCACTCTGTCGTATCTCCCAATTAGGGAGTGGGTAAACCGGATTCAGTATAAAGTGATAATCGTTTTTTTCAGCTTAGGCTGATATCTTCTGTAGCAATCTCTAGTGATGTGAATGGGACGATGATTGCATGGATGAGTGACTGGCTGCAGTGGCAAAATCTAGCTGTTGTTCCGGCGATCGCGTTTCATAACTAACCGTTAACCCAGGAATCGCAAAACCGTGAATCATTGCCTCGATTCTGGCGTGATCGCTCGTCAACTGGATATAAATCTTGTCCTGACTAACCAGAATGGGATAGTGTTGATTGCCCAAAGTATGCCCCAAGTGAATCAACGCTAAAGCCTGTCCCGATTGTTCCTTTGAAACGCTCAGAACCATCAGCTTTTGCACTTCAAGATGCACAATCACGAGTTGTTTTTGCTCGGTTTCAAAGACATCTCCTTCCGTGAGTAGCCAATCTCTTTTTTTGATAATGCCAACGGCAGCACCACATTGAGAGACTGCATGGATGCGGGCTTTTTTCCGGTCTGCATGGGTTAGCGCCACGTCCAGGCAATGACCAACAGTGCGGCTCAGTTCGACCTGGTTTTGTAGGTTTAAATCTGTTGTCAGATTACCCAGATAGGTGTCAGCGAGATTGATAGCCGTCATTTTGGAATATTCGGTAGATCAGGTTGGCCTGTGGCTTGGCGAACACAGTTGAAGATGTATTGGCTGTACGTTTTGATGCTATCAACTTCAGTCCCCATGACACGAACTAATAGGCCATTACAGTTAGGCAAAATGGAACAGCCAGAGATGATTCCCTGACCAGATCTAGCCCCCTGATTTGGGGCTGAGTCAGCATCGTCGGTGCTAACGCGGCGGTGATCTAGCTTAGCGGGATTCAGAGGTGCCGCAACTTCTACGGCATGAATCAGAGATTCTAAGTCCACGCCAGGAAGCACCAAAATAATATTGGCAATGACTGGAAATTCGGCAAAGAAAAGGCTGTCTTGCAGTGGGTTAGTGTGGCCCTCTAGACGCATAGCATCCCCGAAGATGAGATTGCCATCAGGCGATCGCACGCGCAAGCGACTCAGATAATAGTGGAAATCATAAAATTCTGATCGTGCCAGCCGTCCAGGCAGAATAATTTCGCTGAGACATAAACGGCTTGTCGGATGGAGCCTCACATCCGTTAATTGTTCAAAACTAGCGTTGGCATACAGAATAATAGGCTCGGGGACAAATTCTAAATAAGCCTCGGCATCAACTGTGATGTGATAGGTGGCTCGGGAAATTAAGTCTGGGAGTGGTGAGGTGTGGATTTTAGTGGCGGCTTGATCGGTTAGATAGACCTGGGCCTTGCTACCGACGTCTAAGCCAATGTGGAGGTCGTCACCTGCCAGCAATCCGGGGGATGAATTCATCAGGTAAAGATAGGCCCGTTGGGCAGCCGTGGCATCGAGACGAAAGACACGCGATAACCGAAACGGATAGGCCGTGTATTGCTTTGCAACAAAGGTTTGTTGATGGCGATCGCACCCGAAATTCAGGTAAAGCTGCAACGTATCAGATGCGGTTAGAGCGGTTGTAGGTGCCGTTCCAGAAGGCGATTTGAATTGTTTAGCGTAGCTTACACCCATAGTCAGTCATCACCTAACAGCAACTTGACGAAATAGAACGGTTTTTTCAATGAATTGGATGACATCATCGATGCCTTCCCCGGTTTTGCAATTGGTGTAAGCCAGCGGGCGATGCTCACGCCGCTCAGTTGCTTCGCGGCGAATCCGGTCTAGATCTGCACCAACATAGGGGGCAATGTCGATTTTGTTGATCACGGCTAAGTCGGATTGCATAAAACCGGGACCGTTCTTCCGGGGAATATCATCCCCGGCTCCAACATCAATCACAAAAATGTAGGCATCGACGAGGTCGTAGCTGAAGGTAGAAGCCAAATTATCGCCACCGCTTTCCACAAACACCAAATCGAGATCAGGATAGACCCGTTCTAAATCTTGAATCGCCAGCAAATTCATCGTGGGATCTTCGCGAATGGCGGTATGGGGGCAGCTTCCTGTCTCCACACCAACAATCCGCTGAGCAGGCAGAATTCCTTTCTGCTTGAGGCGATCGGCATCTTCTTGGGTGAGCAAATCGTTGGTGACGACTGCCAACTCAACCCCGCATTGCACCAAGCGGGGAATGAGAGCTTCCAAGAGTGCTGTTTTGCCGCTGCCTACGGGGCCACCGATGCCGACGCGTGCAGTTGTGTCTGCCATGGATTGCTTCACCGAAAAATATACAAGCGCCCCAACGGCACCTGCGACACAGGTTCACAGGTGGCAATTTCACCATTAACCCTGACCTGAAACGTATCGGGATCGACTTCAATTTCAGGACAGGCATCGTTGTGCAACATGTCTTGCTTGGAAACCTCGCGCGTCCCCTTGACTGGGAGGAGTTGCTTGCGGAGACCGAGGCGATCGGGGATGCCTTTTTCCAGGGCCGCTTGGGTGACAAAGCCAACCGAGGTCGTCTGACTGGCAAGCCCAAAACTACTCCATTGGGGGCGATACAAGATGGGCTCACAGGTCATGAGCGAGGCGTTGGATTCGCCCATCGCAGCCCAGGCAATGAAGCCTCCTTTGATAACAATTTCGGGCTTGATGCCAAAGAAACCCGGTTGCCATAGAACGATATCGGCGAGTTTGCCCGGTTCAATGGAGCCGACGTACTCATCAATGCCACCGGTCTTGGCGACGTTGATCGTGTATTTGGCCAGGTAGCGCAGCACACGCTGATTGTCGTTGCGATCGCTATCCTCAGACAATGCCCCCCGCTGATCCTTCATCTTGGAGGCGAGTTGCCAGGTGCGACAGATAACCTCCCCAATGCGACCCATGCCCTGGCTATCAGACCCCAGCAT
>JBCBTQ010000341.1:0-4520 GCA_039818605.1 Cyanobacteria bacterium J06639_14
GTGTCGGGAAGAATTGACCCGCTCTATTGGTCCTATGGCGAGTGTCTTAGTGGACGATATGCTGGAGCAATATCCTCATGTCACCCCGCAGGAACTGGTAGCGCTGTTAGCGGCCCAACTTTCTGATGGGAAGCAAGCTGACGACTTTACCAGCCGCATTTATGATAAGTCTGTGATTCTCGACGAACCACACACGCTGCGACCCAACACCACTATCCAGCAATCAGCCACGGCACCTCAGTCTGGTGGCAGAGTCAGCCCAGAGTTCCTTGATCGGTGTCGTCAGGCACTTACCCAGTCCATTGGTCCCATGGCGGACTTCTTAATCGAAGAAACACTCGAGGGCTATCCCAATTTAGGACCCCAGGATTTGGTCTTTCAATTAGCAACCGAAATTCCTGATGCGAAAAAAGCACGGGAGTTTCAGCAAAGGTTGCTTTAGTGATGGTTGATTGGTTGTTGGCTGATCGTTAGTCGTTGGTCGTTGGTGAAGATGCGACTCCATTACCCCATCACGCCCAAGCCCTTCAGGCAGGCTGAGTGCAAAGCATCGCCAACACTCCCATACGGCAATGTATAGCGCTATCTCACAGAATAAATTGAGCCTTGAGTAACTGGCAAAATATAAACATTGCCCGTTACTCAAGGCCCAATCGATAGCCGTTCAATCAACTATCAACCATTAACCAATCATGAGCAACAAATGACAAACCACCAAGAACTAAACTCCTAGCTTTGCGAGGTATAGTCTTGTGAACCAGTCCGTCGCCCCCCGGAGCGATAGCGCTCGAGCCGGTTCATCGCCATTTGCAGGCTCATCCGCATCCGGTTAAAGGATTCAGCCAGCTTACCAACTTCGTCTTGCGACTTTTGCGTAAACTCTGCGGCTGTATCCCCCATGCTGACGGTTTCCGCAACTTGTGCCATGCGATTGATCGGCCGGACCACATAGCGGTTAAGCCAAAAGTTAACAAAATAAGTCGCCAGAGCAAACACCAGAACGAAAATGCCCAAAATTAAGGCCAGCGACTTCACTGCGGTCCGAAACACTTGGTTAGCAGGAACGGCAATGATCTGAGCCCCGACAATTTCGTTTAACTTCCAACCAAACCCGTTGTTGGGGCCGTAGAGTTCAATCATACTAGCTGGGGCTGCCTCAGGAGTACTATGACAAACTAGGCAGCTTTCGTTGTTAATGCGAATAGGACGCGCAATATAAAACTGGTCATCTAAGGGAAAACGTCGGCGAAAACCATGTTGTTCTTCGGCATTTGGCTTTTCGCGAAAGTACTTGACCAGCGTAGCTTCAAACTCGTCCGCTTTATCATTTAGATTAGTAGGATTCAGGGTTGCTTCGCGATAAGCAAACTGTTCATAGGCAGAGTTTTCGCGGAGAACCGCAAACACTTCGTTAGCCGAATAGGCAGGGATCGTTTCAGGTAGAAACTCTGTCTCCAAGCGATCTTGCAACTCAGGGCGGACTTCATTAACGGTGTAGCTCCGTATAGAGTTCATGGTTTCCATGAGCATGAGTGCCTGGGCTGTCAGTTGAGCTTCGGCACTGCGATTCAATACGGAAGATAGGGCAAAGCCACTAACCAAGATGCCGCCCAGAAAGACCAAGAGCAAGAGCAGAGTAAATTTTTGGCCTAGTTTTAACTTTTGCAAGTTGAGCATGGTCACTAATTTCAGGTTCGGTGTTTCTCAGAGTCAGTGCTTCTTATGGAATCGGGTTTAATACTGCCCAGCTCCCAAACGTGAGACAGTTAAAACTGTCGCAAGACAGTCACCCAACCCTAGGAAATACTATGAATCTCGTCGATGAACTTAAACTACAAGGGTAATCTTCACTTTTACGAATAAAGAACTGCTTTGGTTGCAGGAAAGTAGGCGATTACTTAACAAAGTTATGTATCCATCATGAGGTTATGGCACCCTTAATTAAATAATAAATTGCTAAAAAGTCACGATTACGCAGGTTATGCCTACAAATATCAGGCTTTTTACTCGTATTCAGGGAGCAATTCAGCCATTAAACTCACTATTTTGGTGGCCCTGTGGCTTAAATAAGAATTAAGGATCTCAACTTTTGCAGGCATGTCTGAGTTTGAGACGACACAGATTACACCTGTGTTACTATCAGTTCAATATTCGTTCATCAATTCCAAATGAGTAAGGTTCTGGTGCTTAATGCCTCCTACGAACCGCTCAACATCACCAGTTGGCGTCGAGCGATTGTACTCGTTATTAAGGGCAAGGCTGAGCAGGTTGAACATAAGGGACGGTTTGTCTACTCGAACTTGCCACTGCCCAGTGTCATTCGATTAAGACACTATGTTCGAGTCCCTTATAAAGAGATACCGCTCACCCGCCGTAATATTCTTCAACGCGATAGCCACACCTGTCAATATTGTGGCTACACGGGGGAAGGGCTGACGCTGGATCATGTCTTGCCGCGATCGCGAGGGGGCGGTGATACCTGGGAAAACATGGTGACAGCTTGTGTGCGCTGCAACGTCAAAAAAGGCAATCGGACGCCTCGTGAAGCGAGTATGCCGCTGCGCAACCCACCCCGTCGCCCCCATAGTAGCCTTTACTTTGAAGTAACTCGCCAAGTCCGTAGCGGCACCCACGAAGAGTGGAAGAAATACGTCATTGGGATTTAATTCTGGATGCTTTGTCGAAGCAGCCAGGTTATCCTGAGTTGTAGTTGACATCCTACCGAGCTGTGCCTAATTCTCAAGACGCTTTGCCGCCGTCAACGACATCGCCTCAAGCCAACGGCTCTGCCCATCCTTCACAGAGTAATGCGGGCAAACAGAAGGCGAACACAGCCTCACGCCAAGAGCATTCGCACATCGTTGCCAAATTGAATCAGTCGCTGACAGAACGAGCCGGTGAACGTCAGCTAGTTTTGATTCAAGATTTTCCTGATCCAGATGCACTCTCCTCAGCCTGGGCTTATCAGTTAATTTGCCAAAATTACGACATCGACTGCGACATTTACTATGGCGGCACCCTTAGCCATCAGGAAAATATCGCCCTCGTACGCCTGACGGGGCTTCCAGCCCGTCGCTGGACCCCCCAAAGCAACAAGCAGCCAAACTTCGACCAATATCAAGGGTATGTTCTGATCGACACGCAGGGAACGACCTGTCAGCTAACCCCTCTGATTAAGGCGGCCAATGTGCCTTTGTTTCTGGTGATTGACCATCACGCCCCCCAAGAAGAGTTAGCGGCAGAGCTGATTGATTTACGCCCTCACATCCGGGCAACGGCAACTATTTTGACGCAGTATTTGCAGAGCGATCAATTACTGCCCCTCGATCGCGGAAACAGTAACCACGTTAAATGCGCCACGGCTCTGATGCATGGCCTGCGATCAGACACAAACCATCTCAAACATGCCGCCGAAGCTGACTTTATGGCAGCGGCGTACCTCAGCAACTATTACGATCCGCAATTACTTGGGGCTATTTTAAGAGCCTCACGATCGCGGCGTGTAATGGATGTGATTGAGCGATCGCTGCGGAATCGTGAAGTTCAGAATAACGTTTCCATTGCAGGGGTGGGCTATCTCCGCTATGAAGATCGGGATGCCATTCCTCAAGCTGCCGACTTTTTAGTCACCGAAGAAAACGTCCACACCGCTGTGGTGTACGGCATTGTTCACGATGAAGACGAAGAACTGGAAGTGGTCATTGGTTCGCTGCGCACCAGCAAAATCACCCTCGACCCAAACGAATTTATCAAAGAAGCCTTTGGCCAAGACAACCAAGGGCGCTTCTTTGGCGGTGGCCGCACCACCGCTGGCGGATTTGAAATTCCAATTGGCTTCCTGTCTGGTTTCTATGAGAACAGTGACTACAACCGGATAAAATGGGAAGTCTTCGATATTCAGATCAAGCAGAAACTACTGCGTCTCATAGATCCTGAGAATGGACTTATCTCCACAGACTGAACTCTATTTCATTCGCCATGGCATTGCGGTCGAACGGGGTGTCTATGCCAAGGATGAGGATCGTCCCCTCACCGAAAAAGGGCGATCGCGCACCGAAAACGTTGCCTGGCGCTTGCAAACACTGGGATGCAAGGTGGATTGTATTTTATCGAGTCCACTGGTGCGCGCCCAACAGACGGCAGGCATTCTTTTAGACATCGGGTTGTCTTCCACCTCGGAAATTTTAGAGGATCTGGCTCCCTCCGGCAGTCTCCAAACCTGGCTGACCTGGCTAGCTCACTGGCAAACACAACACCCCAAAAGCTGCCTGGCCCTGGTCGGACATGAACCCAATCTGAGTCACTGGGCACAGCAATTGGTCACCGGGCAAGTGAGCGATCGCTGGGTCTTGAAAAAGGCTGGTGTTATTGGGGTATTGGTGCCCGAGGCAGAGCGGGCGATCGGGCAGAGCCAACTGTTTTGGCTCGCGCCCCCCCGGTTAATGCTTTAGATAAATCACCCCATTAGGGTGCCGCCACTGCCCTGATGCATTTTCTATATTTGAAAAACATTTGTTCTG
>JBCBTQ010000342.1:0-4506 GCA_039818605.1 Cyanobacteria bacterium J06639_14
CAAATTGACTTGGTGGCCGTCGGGGGTGGCAGTGAGGCCAGTGAAGATGACATCGAACCCAATGGCGATGTCATACACGAGGAGCATGATGATGAAGATTACACCCTCGATGAGATGAATGGGGGGCAGGACGATATCAGTGATGAATCAGAATAGTTGACCGGCTCATCACGACTCTCAAAATGAATTCTACTGCCAAATCTCTTCCGCTAACCTTAGGCGTCACGGGTGCTTCAGGATTGATGTACGCTGTCCGAGCGGTTAAGTATCTGCTGGAGGCGGATATTCCCATTGAGTTGGTTGCCTCGAAAGCCACTTATCAGGTTTGGAAGGCTGAGCAAGGTCTCCAAATGCCCGCTGAGGTGCAGGCCCAAGCAGCGTTCTGGCGGAAACAAGCCGATGTTCCTCAAGGAGGGCAGTTGCGCTGCCATCCCTGGAGTGATGTTGGAGCCAATATTGCCAGTGGTTCTTACCGGACATTGGGAATGGTCATCATGCCCTGCAGCATGAGCACCATTGGCAAACTCGCCGCCGGACTCAGTTCCGATCTGCTAGAACGGGCGGCAGATGTGCAACTCAAAGAACGTAAACCCCTGGTACTCGTTCCCCGCGAAACCCCCTTCAGCCTCATCCATCTCCGGAATCTGGTCACCCTCTCGGAAGCTGGGGCCCACATTGTTCCAGCTATTCCCGCCTGGTATCATCAGCCGCAAACCATTCTGGATTTGGTCGATTTTTTCTTCGCCCGCGCACTGGATCAACTCGATTTGGATTGCGTGCCCTTGAATCGCTGGCAAGGCAGTCAGGTGGAAGGGTAGTTGGGTGGAAGGGTGGTTGGGTGGAAGGAATAGTGGTGGTATTTCTGCCGCAGGGTACCAGTTTATTACTGGGAGCATCAGGATGCTTTTGAGGCGGACTTAGCGTAGCGCGATCGCCCGCTAACTAACCCGCAAGTTCGGACGGTGGAAATCTACAGCGAAAGTGCATCGACAGAAATCATCGACGTTCCGGCACGTTTATCTGGAGAGGCAGTGCTACCAGGATTTATAATGACTTGGCCTCTGAATTGAGGAAGCAGTTCTTTAAATCCTATACAGCTGCGAAATCAGTATATTTACGCATTTCAGGGGCTTGAAATCCCAACACAATATCCTCTTTGGCAACACCTCGACCCACCAATTCATAGGCGATGTGAATTTCTGTCATATTTTGCTGAACCCAGACTTTTCCATTCTTAATATCCAGATGTAAGACACAACCATAGACGCGCCGATGGCCATCCCAGCCTACATTCATGATCTGATAATGGTCCTGTTGCGTATCGAAAACAGTATTGCATTCAATCTCGCCATTAGTAATTGGAATTGCCGCATACTCAGTTAGCAAAGACTTAATGATTTGACGATAAACTTCTAAGGTATCCATTGCACAATTACCTCCTGAATTGGTTCGTAAACAATTTGCTTAATCTGGTATCGCTCTAATGAAATCTGTGCGAATTCTCGCTTAAAGAATGCTTCATACACAATCACTGGAATTGCTAGATATAGCATTCGGCTTGGATCACTAATTTCTAAGGCTAGCCGATAGTTCAGAAACTGCCCTAACGCCGCGTGATAATCTGTCAGCGGCGAGTCACCTAAGAAGGTCTTAATTTCAACCGCAATTTTTTCGGCATCTTTTTCTGCTGCTAACAGTTGCTCTGCACCTAAATCAATTTCAAACTTTGTTCCGCCCACTTCGAGGCGTAATGGATCATCGGTTACTTTCCATTGCTCCTTTTCTAAGGCAATCTTAACTGCCGAGTGAAATCGATCTTTGGCTGCCATTTTTAGCCTTGCCTGATTCTACTCACGATAATAGCTTTCAGAAATTCTATCGCCATGACTCCGAATTTCAAAAAATGTAAGCCTTACGTGTAAACAGTAACGATAGAGAAACTATCAATTAAAGGTGAGAAATTTCGGCAACTAAAGAATCTAAAAGCCATGAGCCAGGAGAACATTGGATTCTGGCTCATGGTTCCTGCCCCCTGCTCAATCAGCATTTCCTGGATTAAACAGAACGCCAAACACTCCACAAACTAAAACAATTCGGCTGTTTGTTTCTCTGGATTAAAGACGTAGCGGTTCTTAAAATCAGTCACGCCATAGAGATTGAAGGAAATCGTAGGTTCATCGCCCACGGGTTCTACCTGGTGAATAGCTCCAGGGGTAAACGTAATGATTTCGCCCGGAGACAAAATGATTTCACCTGCAGGTTCGAGCTTGTGAGGGGCCTTTTTGCTGGGAGCCCGTCGCCAGATGCGGTTTTTCTCTTGCCCACCGACCATTGCGACCAACCCCCAAGTGGCATGGTTATGAATAGTTGAGGAAGTCCCCGGTCGCCAACTGACCATTTGCACCGTGAGGGGAAATTCGTATTCGCGATAGAGGAAATGGACCCCCCAGCCTGTTTTAGGGTCGGGTTCTTTGAATTCCATTTGTAGCCAGTAGGAACTGATCAGCAGCTTACGAACTAGGGGTGCGATCGCGTGTAGCCGCTTCTGATCATCCTTAATATCGGCCAAGACATCCTCCAATTCCGTCAAAAATCGATAGAGACGATAGGTCTTGGCAGGAGCCTCTGTATCGACCGTCCCAAAGGACTGCAGTGCGCCATCATCAGTGACTAACCAGTTGCCGTTTTCCATTGCTCTCATTTGGGGAATCAATGTCTATGTTAGTACTGGAAACCAGGGGAAAGATGAATCCAGTCTGAGGGCGTGATAAATGCACAAGACCGCAAGGCCCATTCACCCAAAAACACGTCTCATAGGGCGGCAAAGCTTTGCGCCCTCCACGAAATCTGTAATGACCTCACCCAGATTAGGCCGTTGGACAGTCCTTAGTCTATGCCTGCTCATACTCTCGGCCTGCAGTGTCGAACCGGCTCAAGAGGTAGGGGAACCAATGACCCGCGATCTCTGTGCAACCCAACCCGGTTTTGTTTTTGTTCCTGAAGGTGACTTTATTGCGGGCAGCAATCGCGCTGAGCGGGACTATGGCTATGAGATTTCAGCCGCAGCGATCGCCCAGACTCCAGCAGCAATGGCCCAGGCCGAACAGGGCTTGCGCGATCGCCGCTGGTTTGAGTTTGAGGCTTCTCGTCAAACGTCCATGCTGGAGGCATTTTGCTTGCAGGCTAACCTTGTAACACAGCAGGACTATGCACAATTTGTGGCTGCAACAGGACACCGGGTTCCTGGCATTTCTGAAGCGGAATATCAGGAACAGGGATTTTTGGTGCATCCCTACGAAGATGTGGTGCCCTACTTGTGGGCCAACGCGACCTTTCCTGAAGGCAAAGCAGACCATCCAGTCGTGTTGGTGTCCTATGACGATGCGCTAGCCTTTGCCGCATGGCGCGGGCAGCAAGACGGGGTAACCTATCGCCTCCCCACTGCCGCCGAATGGGAAAAAGCCGCTCGGGGTACTGACGGGCGCTACTTTCCCTGGGGCAATGAGTGGCAAGATGAGGCGACTCATTGGGGACAGTCAGATCCTTTCGGGACGAGCGCGATCGGCCGCTATCCACTGAGCCAAAGCTCCTATGGTGCTGAAGATATGGCTGGCAATGTGTTTGAATATACGTCGACTCTGCGTGAACGCCGAGGGATTCCCGTGTCTGTGATGAAAGGGTGCTCTTGGGATGACCTACCCGGTTTTTGCCGCGCCGCCTACGAACATACTCGTCCGACCGCGTCGCGACATATTCTGTTTGGGTTTCGGTTAGTGCTGGCGCGATCGACGCCCTGAGGCCCCGATCGCGATCGCTCCAGAAATCCAAGCTCTCTGGAGAAACAGCAAATACCCATACTTTCACACAAGAGACCGGGTCCTAGATGCGTTCTTTCTTGGCCTACGCTGACCAAGTACTAAATCTGGTTTACTCACGCTCTAATTCAGAGACCCGACATATCGGGTCTCTGGAGGAAGATCTCTGGAGGAATCACCAGTTTTCCATAACGGAGTTCGGCATGCGGATTTGTCTTAGGCACAGGCCACGTCTGAGATATGGGAGGGTAGCTTCTGCTGGCTGCAATACTCCAGAAAGTGTCCGACAATGCTCGGATCAGACCAATGGAGCTGTGCTCGTTGCTCCAAAATAAGTCGAGTCTCGCGGGCTGTCATGGGCTTTCCCCATCCCTTTGGCTGTTGACAGGCAACCCATGTGTTGAGGACTTGGAAAATCCGTGCCAATCGATGCTGAGGTATTTCTCGTAAATGATATTGCTGCAGAATCGCCGCCACTTCGTCAAGGCCAGCCTCCTTGGCAACTTGCGTACTGGCTGCGAACCAAATATTCATTGACGCCATCATCTGACTGTGGTCGCGAAACTCTTGATCGAGGAGATAATCGCTGAGGTAGATTGCACCAAGATTCTTAAAGGTAATTGCTCAACTGGGTTGACCTGGGTGTTGGTGCAGGCGAGGATGGTAGACTTTTGCCATGCAAGAACTGCCG
>JBCBTQ010000343.1:0-4505 GCA_039818605.1 Cyanobacteria bacterium J06639_14
GAGTAAGCGAGAGCAATCCGAGAAGACATGAGGCGAAAGCCCTATGTATCCTGGGACTTGAGCCATTATTTGAACATAAGACTTTAGCCCTGGGAGCTTTAGGTCTCAATAGTGCTTCAATCCCATCTAGATTGAAGCGCTATCGCGAAACGATGCTACGAGATAATCCACAAAGGCACGAGCTGAAGGCTTTGCACTTTTTCCTCCAGCGAGCAATGCGTTAACTTCGACAGTCCCAATTTCCCAATCAGGAAGAAGTTGAACAAGTTCACCACTTTCGAGTTGTGCTCTACATCCCCAGAATGAAGTGGAAATAATTCCCATTCCGGCCACAGCAGCAACTGTTGACGCCTCATTGACGGTTAACATAAGCTGACCATCAACTCTGACGGACAACGTTTTGCCGTCTTTTTTAAAATTCCAGCCAGTTGACCCCATACTTGACGGTCCAATAATCACCTGATGCCCTGCAAGGTCTGCTGGAGTTTTTGGGATTCCAGCCTTCGCCAAATAGGCGGGAGAAGCTGCTAGTAGCCGTGTTGTTACCCCTAGCCGCCGCGCAACCATGGTTGAATCGCGGAGCGGACCAAAACGAACGGCAACATCAATACCCTCATCGATCAAGTCTTGATACAAATCAGTTACCACAAGATCAACATTCAAATCCGGATGTTGAGCTAGGAAATCGGGAAGGCGAGGAATGATTTCGCGTACCGCGAAGCTGATGGCAACCCCCACTCTCAAGCGCCCCTGCAACTTTCCATCACTACGAACTAGATGGTTGGCCTCTTCCAACGCAGCCAGAATCGGGTCTATTCTCGCCAGATAGTCCGCCCCGGCCTCAGTTAATTGCACTGCATGGGTACTTCTGACAAAGAGCGCCGCCCCCAAATCCTTTTCCAGCTTGGAGATGATTCTGGAGACAGAGGGCTGTGACAAGTCAATCTCTTGGCCCGCAGCCGTAAAGCTACCGGTTATGGCGACACGGCAAAACAAGCGTAAGGTCGAGATCCGATCACTCATTCGTTTTACAAATAACTATTAGACATATATTACCTCTACCAATCAATAAACGAATGAGCAATACTTAATCCATAAGCAGATGGCGCGGTTCACTTTCATCGAAGAACAGTGTTAAAGTCTGCGACGCTCACTCGAAAAACTAGCAAATTAAACAGCGTACAAACAGAATTGGAGGAATTAAGATGAGCAGCAATTTTACTGTCAAGGTGTTTTTTAGAGGTGATTGGTGTCCGTGGTGTTCGGGCTACTTGAAAGACTTTAACGATAAAGCTCTTCATAAAATTCAAGAGCTTGGTGGAACAGTTGTCGGAATTACTTCTCAAGCGGGAAACCAGTCCCACAAAAACCTTGGCCTCAACTTTTATATTCAAATTGATGAGGAAAACATTGAAGCTAAAAAATACGGGATTTTCATTACGCCTAAAGCCGAAACTCCGCTCAAAGATGTAGACGGAGCTTACCCAAACGGAATGGTTCAACCCGGAGTTGTTATTGAAGACTCTGAAGGAAAGATACTTTACAAGTGGGCAATCATTCCTAGTGAGATGAATCTGGGTGGGGCTAGTGACAGACCATTAGTTGCAGATATTGTTGCTTCACTTGAGCAAATCCTTAAGGGCCAAGAAAATGGTGATTCATTTAACACAACTGACATGAATTACCTTGAGCAAAACCATCCTGAAGAATACCAGAAGGTTCAGGCCTACATTGCCTCTTTGAATCAATAGGACGCAAGCATAAGCAGAGGATAGAAGGGGAAAGGTTACCTAAGTCTGTGGAGTGGTTTACGAAAGCCTGAAAGCATTGCCAGTCTTTGATTAGAGCTGGTGTACCCCCCTGCCACTACAAATCCACAAAACAGGAATAAGATTATGTCTCTCCAAGAAAAACTCGACGCTTTTAAGGCAGACTTTGAAGCCAATAAGGCCCCTGCTGCAGCGGTGGAAGCCTTTCATCGTTCCACCCGTGAATTGATCGAAAATGGAAATGCCGAGTGCGCCCTCAAAGCCGGTGAACGAGCGCCCGAATTTACGTTGCCGGATTCAGACGGCAACCTCGTCTCTTCGAGAGCCTTGCTCACCAAAGATCCCCTTGTACTAACTTTCTATCGTGGTGTCTGGTGCCCCTACTGCAATTTTGATCTACAAGCACTGGAAGAAATTGCTGACGACATCCGTTCCCGAGGTGCTTCACTTCTGGCAATCTCCCAGCAAGGAGCTTCAAGCAGTCGCAAGTCCCAAAGGGATAACAATCTGAGTTATCCGATCCTCACAGACCAAGGTGGAGACTTGGCAGAGCGTTTTGGCCTGCGCTGGACATTGCAGCCCTATGTAATTGAATTCTTTAAGATGTTCCAGGTGGATCTTCCCAAGATCCATAACGATGACAAATGGACCTTGCCTATGCCCGCAAGGTACGTCATCGACACTGATGGCATCATTGCCTACGCAGAGGTCAATCCGGATTATACTCGCCGTCCTGAACCTAGCGATCTATTCCCGGTTCTCGATCAACTTGGTCTTTCAGCAGTGCAATAGCAGAGCAACGCACTATCGTTTCTCATTTGCTTGGTGTAGTACCCAAACACACTACATCACGGCTGAGGCTGCGATGCCTCGGGCTAAGCAACATACCGCAAGAGCAATGAAGATTTTTGGAAGTAATTGACGTGAGTTCAGCATAACAAAAGAGGGCTTATGACCACTCAATTAGCGAACAACTTGACACAAGTCCGATACGGCACCGAACCGGTTGATGGCATCAACATCTTTTGCCGGGAGTCTGGAAATGCCCAGCAACGAGCAGTCGTATTGCTGCATGGCTATCCGGCCTCATCGCACATGTACCGTGACGTTCTAGCCGCACTTGGTGACGACTTTTACCTGATCGCCCCTGACTATCCGGGCTTTGGCAACAGTGACTTTCCAGACTCCCAGGATTACGAATACACGTTCGCCAATCTGGCCACAACGATTGACAAATTCCTTGAGCAGAAAGGTATCACAGAGTTTGTGCTGGGGATGCAGGACTACGGAGCACCGGTTGGTTATCGGCTAGCAACGAAATATCCCAACCGGGTCAAAGGCCTGATCGTGATGAACGGTAATGCCTACAAAGAGGGTTTCCATCCAGAGAACTCAGCGCCGGTTAGCGATTACTGGGAAAACCGCACTGCTGAAACCGAAACCATGATCGTCGGCCAGCTCATGAGTCTCGAAGGCATCAAATGGATGTACACCGAAGGCACGCGGAACCCCGCAGGCATTAACCCGGACAACTGGGTTCTCGACTTCGCCCGAATTGATCGACCTGGCCAGCAGCAAGTGCAGTTGGATTTATTTTACGACTACCAAAACAACGTCAAGCTGTACCCGCAGTGGCAGGCATTTCTTCGCGAGCACCAGCCACCAACATTAATTGCCTGGGGTGCAAACGACCCAATTTTCGTGGCTGCGGGTGCTGAAGCTTATCGAAAGCACCTCGACGGCATTGACTTCCACCTGTTCGACACCGGGCACTTTGTGCTGGAAGAAAATGCTCCGCAGATCATTGAGAAGATGCGTGATTTCTTGAAGCGAAACCAATTCTAGTTTTCTAGAACCAGAGAATAACACGTTGTTCGCAACAACGAAGTCGTCCCAATGTCTCGATGATTCAACAACAGTTACCAAAAAGGAAAGAACCAATGAAAATCTTAGATAGCATCATTCTTGTTACGGGTGCCAATCGCGGTATCGGTCTCGCTTTAGTCGAGAAGTCGCTGGAAAAAGGAGCCGCTAAAGTCTACGCGACTTATCGCTCAGAGAACAACCGCTCGATGCTTAATGAGTTTGGTGAACGGGTGATTCCTGTTCATCTCGACCTCGGCGCTCCGGCAACGATTGCGCAGCTTGCTCAATCAGTGCCCTCACTGAATATTCTCATCAACAATGCGGGCATCATGAGCGCCCTTAGTTTACTGGAGGACACTGAAGAGCAATTGCATAACGACATCGAGACCAACTTCTTTGGAACACTCGCAGTCACCAAGGTGCTGCTACCCGCACTCAAAACAGAAAGTTCAGCCGCAATCGTTAATGTTGCGAGCATCGCTAGCCTCGCGGCCATGCCGAGTTTAGGTGGGTATTCCGCGTCGAAGGCTGCCGTCCATTCAATGACGCAGTCGATACGCAGCGAGTTGAAGGCCGACGGCATCCCGGTACATGGCGTTTACCCCGGTCCAGTGGCAACGCGCATGACGGAAGGCTACGATATGGAGCTGACACCAGCCCTGGTGGTTGCTGAAAAGATTCTGGAAGACATCGAGAACGGCGTTGAGGAAATTTTTCCGGACGCTATGTCGCAACAAACAGGACCGCTCTTCCTCAGTTCGCCTAAGAAGCTGGAACAGAACTTTGCTTCCTTTTGATTTTCAGCTCCTGCAGCGAATCCAATAGTTAGAACCAGAAGACAACAACAACTAGGGGACACCTGTGACAACT
>JBCBTQ010000344.1:0-4421 GCA_039818605.1 Cyanobacteria bacterium J06639_14
CAAGCTTGTTGACCGCAGAACCCACGCCGATCCCGGCCGCTCCAGCCGCGATCGCCATCGGTGCCGTCACATCTGATAAGCCTGAAGCACAAAGGACCGGCACTGAGACGACTCTTGAAATCTCGCGGGCTGCCGCTAATGTCGGGGCCGCTTTTTCGATTAACCCGAGTGTGCCACTGTGGGCTGGCTGGCTACTCGTTCCCCCCTCTGTTTGGATAATATCTGCTCCGGCCGCAACCAGATCTTCGGCTAGCTGTACCTGTTCATCCAAAGCCAAAATATGAGGCACGGTAACTGACAAGGTAATGTGGGGACATAGTTCACGAGTTTGTTGGGTCAGCGCCAAAACCTCTGCGCCCTCAAAGCGAATACCTTGAGCATAGAAGGCGTCAAAGTTGCCAATTTCAATCAGGTCAGCTCCTGCTGCTATGGGCGCTAAGAAGGCTTCAGGTTCAACAGCAGATACACAAATTGGTAAGTCGGTCAGGCTCTTTGCCAGCTGCACGAGTGCTGCATCAGCTGCAATGTCTACCAATGTCGCTCCCCCTTGATCCGCAGCCTGAATAACCGCAGCGACGCGATCGCGATCAAAATTAGTTAACCCACTGATGATTTTTAGTGCTTGGCCTTGGGCAAACGCTGTCTGAAGCTTGGTTTGCATGGTCATAAATCCCCGTAATCAAATCCATAACTGATTATTGTGCCATTCTGCCAGTAAGGGAAGTAGGCCGAGTGATGGTGTAGGGAAAGATGAAAGTCAAAATTCACCCTTCCACTCCCCTACCCTTCCACCCTCTTACCCTTCCACCCTTCCACTCTCTTACCCTCCTACCCTTCCACTCCCCTACCCTTCCACTCCCACTTGCCTCAACTGTCTCGAAAACTCAGATATTGCTTCCCAACTGCGAGTACCTTGAACAAATATTGTCCATAGGAAGTGTTCG
Organism: Cyanobacteria bacterium J06639_14; assembly: GCA_039818605.1. GTDB lineage: Bacteria > Cyanobacteriota > Cyanobacteriia > Phormidesmidales > Phormidesmidaceae > SIO1E4. Next base: position 945 of record JBCBTQ010000344.1, read on the forward strand.
CAAATTGCTGAGCGAGGGTTTCAACCTGGTTAGCATCAATCCAGCCGAGGCGGTAAGCCACTTCTTCAGGGCAGGCAATTTTGAGTCCTTGACGATGTTCAATGGTGGCAACAAAATTGCTGGCTTCTAGCAATGAGTCTGGCATGCCGGCATCTAACCAAGCAATGCCACGTCCAAGAATTTCCACCTGAAGCTGTTCTTGTTCCAAATAAATCTGATTGAGGGATGTGATTTCTACCTCGCCTCGCGCGGATGGCTTGAGCCGCGCTGCCAGTTCTGTCACTTGGGCGTCATAGAAGTACAGTCCTGGAACACTGTAGGCAGAACGGGGATGTGTGGGTTTTTCTTCTAAGCTTAGGGGAAGTCCCGTTTTGGAGAGTTCGATAACGCAGTACTGTTCTGGGTTATTAACGTAGTAGGCAAATACTTTGGCCCCCTCCGTGAGCTGAGCTGAGCGCTGCAAAATATGCCCTAATCCTTCGCCGTAAAACAGGTTATCGCCCAAGACAAGCGCCACGCCGTCATTAGCAATAAAATCAGCACCGACAGCAAAAGCATCGGCCACACCCCGGGGAGTAGATTGCAAAGCATAGCGAATGTTGATGCCCCACTGTTCCCCGGTTCCTAGCATGGCTTGAAACTGTGGGAGGTTTTGCGGCGTTGTGATCATCAAGATATTGCGAATACCCGCAAGCATCAGGGTGGTGAGCGGGTAATAGACCATCGGCTTGTCGTAAACGGGCAACAGTTGCTTACTCAAGCCGACGGTTAGAGGGTACAGTCGCGTTCCTGATCCCCCAGCGAGGACAATGCCTTTCACTATCATCGAATTTTGGGCGTTCGTACCACTTCAAAATCCTGCCATATCGAAATACTGATAGACAATTTGCCGGATACGCTGCGAGGCTTGCCCATCGCCGAAAGGATTCACGGCTTTAGCCATCGCATCATAGGCACCTGGGTTATTGAGGAGTTCTAGCGCCGCACTCGTAATCGTGTTGGGGTTGGTGCCAATGAGCTTGGCTGTCCCTGCCGCGATCGCTTCTGGACGTTCGGTTGTTTCGCGCAAAACTAGAACTGGCTTTCCTAAACCAGGAGCCTCTTCTTGGAGTCCCCCAGAATCCGTGAGTAACAACGTACATCGTTGCATTGCCCCTACGAGCTGAGCATAATCTAACGGCTCGGTCAAAAAGACACGAGGATGTTTGCCCAAACGATCCGTCAGGGGTTCACGAACGGTTGGGTTGCGGTGTAATGGCAACAGAAGGGCTGTATCGGGGCATTGCTCCAACACATTGAGAAATCCGGTCGCAATATCTTGTAGAGGAGCCCCCCAGTTTTCCCGGCGGTGGACCGTCGACAGCAGGACGCGATATTTATGCCAATCGAGTCCTGGAATGGGGCAGGCCGGTTGGGTCGCTGCAACGGCCAATAGGGCATCAATCACGGTATTGCCTGTTTGGTGAACCTGACCCACCACACCTGATTTGGCGAGGTGACTCACGGCTGTTTCGGTGGGGGCAAAGTGGAGTCGTGTAATTTGGGAAATTAAACGACGGTTCGCTTCTTCGGGAAACGGATTCAGTAAATCATCAGTCCGTAGCCCGGCTTCGACATGGCCGACAGGAATTTTTTGATAAAAAGCGGCTAGTGCAGCCGCGAAAGCTGTGCTCGTGTCGCCCTGAACAATCACCAACTGAGGCTGCAGCTGCTGAAAACACTGTTCTAGCCCCTGCAGACTACGGCAAGTAATATCGGTGAGGGTCTGCTTAGGCTGCATAATATCTAGATCTTCATCGGCTTGCAGCTGAAACAGATGCATTACTTGGGCCACCATTTCGCGATGCTGTCCAGTTAAGACAACGCGGGTGTCTAAATTGGGGTCTTTGCGGAAGGCTTGGATGACCGGAGCCAATTTGATCGCTTCTGGCCGTGTGCCCAGAGTAATACAGACGCGGATAGGCAAGGTAGACATAGACAGCGAATTCGAGAGATAGCGATCGCAGCTCAGAGGCAGCGATGAAACCTTCTTATCATGGCATGGCAGGTCTAACCATTCAGTGTTCCTGGCAGAATAAAGGGGATGGATTCGAGATGCGATCGCCCATGCCACAGACCCTAGCGCTTACGGCCGATGTCTTAACCCGACTAGATTTAGCCCCTGCGCAGCAAATCATTGAGCCTCTTTTAGCGAAGGGCAATATTTTGGATGCTGAGTTGCAGCTCAAGTTTGCGATCGACTTTCCCCGTGATCCGGCTGATCCTCGCGAACTTTCAGAAATTCCTGAGGTCCGCCTTTGGTTTATCCGCCTGGATGCTCACTATCCTTGGCTACCGTTAGTGCTCGACTGGGAAGCCGGTGAACTAGGGCGCTACGCGGCTATGTTAGTGCCCCATCAGTTCAGCTCTAAGGATGGTATCCGTTACAACCCAGAGGCCCTCGAAATCTTTGTGATGAACAAGATTTTCGTCATTACCCAATGGCTCCGACAACAAAACATCACCCAGTTCACACGCTTAAAATTCATGACCCAAATGCTGGGCTATGAGATTGACGATGCTCTCTTTGAGTTATTGATGAAGCCGAATTAACGGCGGGTAATTTGGGCCGGGAAGTCGCGATCGAGGGGCAAAGCATGCAGGCGTCAGACTTCCGACTTCGGGAGGGCACCGGCTACTGCTCTATGCCCCCGACTGATACTTCATTTTCAATCCGATTCCTTGCGCTTTAAGCTGACACCTGCTCCGAGTAAACCCAGCAGGAGTAGGCTAGAAGCTAAAGAAGCCTCTGGAATCTCTGTAGGGTTTGGTGGCGTGGGTTCCGGCGTGGGCTCCGGCGTGGGTTCCGGCGTGGGCTCCGGCGTGGGTTCCGGCGTGGGCTCTGGTGTCGGTTCTGGCGTGGGCTCTGGTGTCGGCTCTGGTGTCGGTTCTGGCGTGGGCTCTGGTGTCGGCTCTGGTGTCGGTTCCGGCGTGGGTTCTGGTGTGGGCTCTGGTGTAGGCTCTGGTGTGGGTTCCGGCGTGGGTTCTGGTGTAGGCTCCGGCGTGGGTTCTGGTTCCGTAACCCCCAATGTTCCAGCTTGGATAAAGACAGCCGAATCGAGAATCGGATCCGCAACGTCTGAAATCTGAATTTTCAGCGTGTTGCTGCCGGTGACGACTTCGCCTGAAAAGGTCAAAGCTGTGGTGTAGCCATCTAGCTTAGTTTCAGTATCTTCCCCTTCAGGATTATCCACATATTCACTGCTAAAGTCCCCATCAGGGCCCTCTGCCAGGTTATTGACTCGGACAAAGTCATCATCGCCAACCGAATCATCCAGCAATGCCAGATTGGTGCCATTCAGCTCTAGCGTAAAGAAGTCATTAAAGGCAGAACCCGCAAACTCTGGAAACTCTTCAGAGCCAAAGACGTATTGGAAAAATAACGATTCGACTGTTGCATCGGCGTCAAAATTAATTTCCAGGGTAGCGGTGTCATAC
>JBCBTQ010000345.1:0-4373 GCA_039818605.1 Cyanobacteria bacterium J06639_14
CTTCCGGGCCTTTTTCAAACCATACTTCCGACGTTCTTTCTTACGAGGATCACGCGTCAGGTACCCTTCAGTCTTGAGCGGTTTGCGATTATCAGGGTCAAGTTCACAAAGCGCCCTAGCTACTCCCATTTTAATGGCGTCAGCATGACCTGTCAGACCGCCACCTCGAACATTTGCGAGGATATCGTACTCACTTTCCAACCCTAACGTTTCTAAGGGAGCTTTGACGGCAGAAAGGTAGGCAGCGTTGTACTGGAGGTGAAGATCGCCAGTCCGACCATTAATGGTAATCTGACCATTGCCAGGTACGAGGCGAACGCGCGCGATCGCGGACTTACGGCGACCCGTTCCCCAATAAACAACGCGGTCTTTAGTTTCAGTAGCTTGCATTATGACTTACCTCCAGGGATTGTTGTAATCATAAGAGTTTCAGGGTGTTGAGCTTGATGGGGATGCTCAGGTCCCGCATACACTTTGAGCTTCGTGAAGAGCTTACGCCCCAGGGCATTCTTGGGCAGCATTCCTTTCACCGCTTTCTCAATAATCCGCTCAGGAATCCGAGCCTGCAGTTGGTTGAAGGTTTCGGACTTCATACCACCTGGACGTCCAGAGTGACGGCGGTATAGCTTCGTATTGGCTTTGTTGCCAGTCACGACCACTTTCTCGGCATTGACAATGACAACAAAATCCCCGGTGTCCATATTGGGGGTGTAAGTCGGCTTATTCTTCCCGCGCAGAATACTCGCAACCTCAGTGGCTAAACGTCCTAAACGCTGATCGGCAGCGTCAACAACGTACCATTTGCGGTCGAGTGTTTCGGTAGGAGGTATATAGGTCTTAGTCATGGTTTTCCTTGCTTTAGTTTTGCGTCAATAAGCTTGTATAGGAAGGTTGAGAACATCAAACAGCGATGGCTGAGGGGAGCTGAGGCAAGCAAAACTGCGGTTGCGTATCATACCAAACGCTTGGGGGAAATGGGAAATGGTCATAGCCAACCCGCAGGAGACAGAGCCCGCAGGCAGGAGCGGCATACCTGACACGGTCACGTTGCTGCCTCTGCCACAGGTGAGTAAACTCTTCGACGCTCAAAAGTCCGCGTCCAACCTGAACCAAAATCCCCATAATGAGACGTACCATGCCATACAAAAAGCCACTAGCCTGTAACTCAACCGTTACAAAAGCATCCTGGCGGCGACACTCGGCATGCTGTAGCTCCACCCAAGAATGAGCCCGCCCCGAACCAGCACGATGAAAAGCTGTCAGGTCATGATGCCCCACGAGCGGATCCAGTGCAGCCTGAATGCGATTGGCATCCAGAGATTCGTAGTAGTAATGCCAGGCAAAGGGGCGTACAAACAAGTTCGGGATCGCTTCTGTATAGAGGGTGTAACGATACCGTCGCCAGCGCGCTGAAAATTGAGCATGCCAATCATCAGGGACTTGAGCCGACGCCCGAATGAGGATGTCATCTGGTAGCCGATGATTGAGAATATTCGCCCAACGAAAGGCCGGAATAATCGCAGGCGCGTTAAAGTGAGCCACCTGGGCAGCTGCATGAACGCCAGTATCAGTTCTACCAGCTCCATAGAGGGTGATGGGAAAACCTACGACATCGCTAATGACAGCTTCGATATCTCCTTGGACCGTACGCTCTTTCAGCTGACGCTGCCACCCGTGAAACCGGGTGCCTTTGTACTGAATGACCAAAGCGATCCGCTGGCATTTTGCCCAACGTCCCGTGTCATCATCAGCCTTCATCTGTCGTTGTAAAGCGTTCGGCCGAGACATCTTCTTCCTTAGGTCAGCTCAATAATGGCCATCTCAGCGTTATCGCCGCGACGGCTGACGGTACGCAGGATACGGGTATACCCTCCCTGGCGATCGCCGTAACGTTCAGCAGCGCCTTCAAACAAAGCATGCACTAGCTGCTTGTCATACATATATCCCAAAGCCCGACGACGAGCTTCCAGAGAGCCGTCCTTAGCTAAGGTGATCATGCGTTCGGCTTCAGAGCGAACCGCTTTTGCCCGTATTTTGGTAGTCGTAATTCGACCATTGCGAATCAGCTCAGTCGTGAGCGATCGCAGCAGGGCGCGACGTTGATCGGCTGGTTTTCCCAGCTTAGGGACACGACGAGCGTGACGCATTGTGACTCCTCTCTAACGAGACAACAACTTGACAATAAAAATCCGAAGCATGGCGCTTCGGAAGTTTTTCCCAGCAATCGCCAGGAAACAGGCGCTTCACTAAGAAGATTTAGCCGACTTTTCAACGGGTAGAGTAATGCCCAAGCGTTGTTGCAGCGCTTCGATCACCTCTTCCGCCGACTTCTGACCAAAATTCTTTATTTCGAGCAAATCTTCCTGCGTGAAATCAAGCAGATCCGCCACCGAATTCACCTGAGCTCGCTTCAGGCAGTTGTAGGCTCTGACCGAAAGCTGCAGTTCTTCAATCGGAATATGATTGGTTGGATCCTCTTCTTTAGCCTCTTCATCGGGTTTCGGCTCTAGCGTCACATCCTTCAGTGGATTGAACAGCGAAACTAAAATTGCCGCTGCCTCACTCATGGCTTGCTGAGGCGTGAGGCTCCCATTTGTCAAGACATCCAAGATAAGACGATCCTTTTGCAAGGATCCGCCAACCATTACATCTTCAACCGTGTAGTTAACCTTCCTAACAGGCATGAAGATAGCATCGATCTGCATGAAGTCTAATGCGGCCGCTTCGTCATGACTCCGGTCAATCGCTCGATAGCCTTGTCCACGTTCGATGCGGAACTCCATCTCCAAAGTATGTCCTTCTGAGACCGAAGCCACATATTGTTCCGGATTGATAATTTCCACTTCCGATGGCAAATCAAAATGCCCAGCCGTCACTTTAGTCGGACCTTGGACAATTAAGCGACCTATCTGTGGCTGCGAAGAATAGCTCTTAAGAATAATCTCCTTCATATTTAGGAGAATATCCAAAACATCTTCACGAACCCCAGGCACTGTAGAAAACTCATGAGTCGCACCCGCAATCCTCACAGCAGTAATCGCTGTCCCCTCTAAGTTAGAGAGCAACACACGGCGTAAAGCATTGCCTACCGTGATCCCCTGACTGCGCTCTAGGGGCTCTATCATGAATCGACTGAAGTGACTTTGATCGTTACCGATCGAAGATTCAACGCACTCTACCTGAAACTGTGCCACTGAGGTGACCTCCCTTGCCTAGTCAGTATTTCCGATGCGCGCTTAACTTAAACACGTCGCCGCTTGGGCGGGCGACAGCCATTGTGAGGAATTGGAGTGACATCGCGAATCAGCGTTATTTCCAACCCTGCTCCCTGCAAAGCTCGAATCGCGGTCTCCCGACCAGCTCCGGGACCACTCACCATCACCTCAATTTGGCGCATGCCTTGATCCATTGCCCGTCGAGCCGCACTGTCAGCAGCTGTTTGAGCAGCAAAAGGAGTGCCTTTTTTAGCCCCCTTGAAGCCACTGGCCCCTGCAGAAGACCAAGAAACAGTCTCGCCATTTGTGTCAGTAATTGTGACAATCGTGTTGTTGAACGTGGACTGAATATGAGCCACACCATTGGGCACATTCTTCTTAGTCTTACGCCCACCAGACTTCCTCGTTGGTTTAGCCATCTGCCTGCCGTTTCATCCCACTTGATAACCACTTAATTAAACGCAACCCAACTTCAGCATCTAGTCACAACACGGTTGGTCAGGTTACAGTCAATGCATGCTACTTCTTAGTTGCTTTTTTCTTACCCGCAACGGTACGTCGTCCACCTCGACGCGTCCGAGCATTCGTTCGAGTACGCTGGCCTCGCACCGGCAGCCCTGCGCGATGACGCCGACCCCGGTAGCATCCGATGTCCATCAGACGCTTAATGTTAAGACCTTCCCAGCGACGCAAATCCCCTTCAACCTGATAATCGCTCTCGACCGAATCGCGCAGCTTAGAAACATCCGCATCAGTCAAGTCGCGAACCCGAATATCTGGATTCACACCCGTTTTTTGCAAAATAGCTTGTGATCGGCTTAATCCAATTCCATAGATATAAGTCAGACCAATCTCAACCCGCTTATCTCTTGGCAGGTCAACACCAGCAATACGTGCCACTACCTGTTTTCTCCCCTAAATCTCAGCCTATCAATAGAAATAGCTTCTAAAAGCGAATGGTCTACTCTCAGATGCCTGTAAAACTTTTCTGCCCAAACAGGGAACTTCAGGAATCTACCCCTGTCGTTGCTTATGCTTGGGATTTGAGCAAATGACCATCACTCGGCCTTTACGGCGAATGACACGACACTTATCACACATTCTTCGAACGGACGCGCGGACTTTCATGCCCTAAAACTCTGGACTCCACTACAGAAG
>JBCBTQ010000346.1:0-4364 GCA_039818605.1 Cyanobacteria bacterium J06639_14
CGAATCAACATCTGGCCTCCAAGGCTGAAGACAGGCCACACACCGATGCAGCCGACGCTACAACGGGTCGGTGAGGCAGGGGGTGGTGTGTCTGATGAAACCGCCTCGCAGATTTCTCAGGCCAAGGGAAGTGGTCAGCGCTTAGACGAGGGTTTGCAGCGCAGCATGAGCCAAGCGATGGGCGCTGATTTTAGTGGGGTCCGGATCCACACCGATGCCCAAGCCAACCAGTTGAATCAGACGATTCAGGCCAAGGCGTTTACAACCGGACAGGATGTGTTTTTCAAGCGGGGGGCCTATGACCCCAACAGCAAGGGGGGGCAAGAGCTGATTGCCCATGAATTGACCCATGTGGTGCAGCAAGGGGGGGCTGCCATTCAAGGCAATAGCGTTGTCCAACGGCGCACGGATGAGGTGATCCAGCGGGACGATGATGATGATTGGGATGACGATGTGCATCCAGCCATGAAGGCAGGTGTGGCTGAGGGCACAAAAAACCTGGAAAACCAGGAGCAGCTATACGAATCTGTCAACCAACAATTAGGGCAGCCGGATAATTCCCCAGATTTATATGACGATTACAACTTTCATAAGAATGTACGTTCCGTTAATCAGAGCATAGGCCCAGTCAATGTAACGGGGGATGCCAGCCCGGTCATACCACCCACACCCGCCACTAAGACCCATACCTATAAAACCAATTGGCATCGGCAATATGAAAACCAAGACCAGGATAAAACACAAGGCTTCCAGACTCATCATCAGTCTTTAAACTCAGACAAACAGCCAAAGCAAAAATTTGATCATCGAACCTTTATTGCCTCTAGGAAAGAGCGCGAAAACTACTACAGCTCAGAAGCTGCGAATACAGCCACAAAGGTTGCTGAAGCAATGAAGTTAGATGAGCTGAAAGCTTATTTGCAACACATCCCGCTCAAAGAACTGAGCGCTATTAATGAATATCAAGGGATGAGCTATCAATCGATGAACGAGAATTTGCGTAGTGGGAGTGGAAAAGCGCAGAAGGTCAAACTGGCTGCTTCTGGCCTCAATCGTCTGCCGCCAGTTGTTGGGAATGTCTATCGAGGGGTGAAGTTTAGCTTTGCCTCCTGTGAACAGTACGGCTATTTGAATGTCGGGGGAATTAAAACCGAGAAAGCCTTTATGAGCACCACCATTGATAAACGATATTGGCTTGAGGGTAGTAAATTTGGAAATGGCAAGACCGCATTCCAAATTGAGTCAAAAGGTGGGGCCAAAGATTTGCGGGCGATTGCGGGATCGGGTGTTGAAGGCGAAGATGAACTCATTTTCACCCCAGGCACTCAGTTTAAGGTGCAAGGAGTTACCCCACGATCTGAGGTGATTACCTCTAGCAATGTGGGAGATATCCCAAGCCGTCCAACCGTTACCCAACCCGTGAGTGCGAAGGATTTGGAGACGCAAAATCAAGCAGCTGTGGTGATGTACCTACAGGAAATTCCCAGCAAGGAACAGGCGGGAATGTATGAAGAATTAGGTAAGAAATATGGAACCGTTAATATTAACAAAGCTACAGAAATGAGCAAGCAAATGCAAGCGATAGAGAACAATATGTATAAGCGTGAAAATTTTAGTGAATTGGATTCACTTTCAGAGAAAACTCAGGAAAACTTCCACGTGCATGTCCTATCGGCTATTAAGCAGATTTCTCAGAATCTCGACCTCTCAGACGCTGTGATCAACAAGCTAAAATCAGGCAGCGTTTCTGGTTTAAAGGAATTTACTCAAACAAACCCATCCGTCAAAGCGCTCTTGAGTCGATGGAAAATCCATATGGATATGGTGAATGAACATATTGCATGTCTTAAAGAAAATAGGCAACAGAAAGAAGAGCAAAAGAGGCAACAGAAAGAGCAAGAAGAAAAAGCAGCCTACGCAAAGATTTTGTCTTTCCTAAACAATGACATGAGCATGGCTCAAGATCTAATCAATACGCTTGAGCAAAAAGGCTATGGCAGCAAAAAGGGTGGGAAGATGTTCGTTAGAAAATTCATCAAGGAAAAGTACAATATCAAACTTAAGACTGGCAATGTGTCCTCTATATGGACAGCCATCAAACAACTTAAAGGGTGGAGTTAGCGCTGCTTGTGTTGAAGTAGCAGAAGAGATCAATCAACGTGCTGCCTGTTAGTCTTGACAAGACTGCATAGCGCACAGGCTACATTGAGAAGTGTGAAACCCCTCACCTTAGAGGGGTTTCACACTTTATGGGTCTTAATCAGAAGCTTGCATATATGCTGCAAAGCGGAACCCAAAATCAATTCAAAGAAGTTGAGATCGATTTCAAATTTTGGCTTTCCGATTCCGAATCTCAGACGTGGGACACCAGATGTTGGAGATCCCCCGCTGTCGCCGCCCCCTTGCAAAGGGAGCTATTCCAACTGGGGTGGGACTTGTCCTCCTTAGTAAGGGAGGAAGGGGGGATCTGCCCAGCCTCTAAACGTCGTTCAGTTTTACAGAACTGGTGTGTTCCTGAATTCAACCGCGATCGCCAACGATTGATTCTCAAGGGCAATCGCTTTAGAAATTCACTCATAAACTTATATTAAAAGGTAGAACTAAATCAGTAATGACGTGGCCACGGTCTCCGACATGAGCGGCAATGATTTCTCGGGTCTCGACATCGAGGGCCAACCAGACCCACTGTTTGTTGCCATCAAGTCTCGTGTGGCCTGGTCAATGTGTTTATCAGTGGAATTTTCGACGAATTCATAACCGGCCTCGGCAGAGGAAACGCTGCTTGCCGGTGTGGATACGCCCGTTTTTGACGGTGCGCTCGGCGCTCCATTTTGGGCAACTCGGCATGGGCAGGATGCAATGACTGTTATGTGCAAGTTGCACTCCCGCGATCGCGCCACGTTGCTCGTCTTTGTTGACAAGACTTTTTCTGAAACGATTGCGGAGCCGCTAAGCAACATTTCAATCGTCAGGTTGCTCCCTATTGGAACTGGTAGTTTGTTCTGTAATCCAGGCTAAATAGGGTGCCGATCCTTGAACGATTGGAAGCGCGATGATTTCAGGTACATCGTAGGAATGCAGAGTTTTGATCCGCACTTCAAGCGCTGAAAAGCGATCGAGATTAGTTTTAATCACCAGTTGCCATTCTGCATCATGGTTGATCTTGCCCTGCCAAGTATAGATTGACTGAATCGGCATTAGGGCAACACAGGCGGCTAATTTTTCGGTAACGAGAACCTGGGCGATCGCGTTGGCCTCTGCCTTCGTCCCTGCGGTTACCAGTACAATGCCGTAATTGCCCATGGGGTAATGATCAGAAATCTGCCATAGACTTTAAAACATGATGATCGACAAACTGGGAGCGATCGAGGGTTTCTCGAGTGTGTTGCTGACTCCGAGGGGTTTGCCCGTTTGCCGCAGCATAAAGGTAGGGACGAGCGGCAGCAGGCAAAATCGAATCTGTGAACTCAGCCCCATCAATTTGCGTATTGTCCAACCGTGCCTCACTCAGGTTCGCCCGAGTCAAATCGGCACGGCTGAGATTAGCCTGCCCCAGTTCTGCATTCGACAAGAAAGTTTGACTCAAATCAGCCCCGGTCAAATTGGCTTGGCGCAAACTCACACCGCGTAGAGTCGCATGGGTAAGTTTGGCAAAGGCCAAATTGGCCCCGTCTAAATTAGCGCCGTTAAGTTTGGCATCGCGCAAATTGACCCCCTGCAAACTTAGACCCTGCAGATCCACGCCGTTCAAATAAGCGCCTTCTAAATTCACCTCGCTCAGCCGAGTTTTATCAAATTCAGCGCCACTGAGACGCGCACCACGCAAGTTAGCCCACGACAAATTGGCTCCGGTTAAGTTGGCCCCCCGTAGGTTGACCCCCTGGAGGTTGGCACCACTGAGATTGGCGTGGCTGAGGTTGGCATCGCGTAAGTTGGCATGGGCCAGATTGGCACCACTGAGTCGGGCTTCTGTTAGATTGGCCTTGACCAAAAATGCCCCCATCAGGAGGGCTTTGGTCAAATCTGCTTGAATGAGCTGGCTACTGTTCATCTTGGTGTAGCTCAAGTCGGCCCAGTTGAGGCGAGTCTGATTCAGCATGGCTTTCGTTAGAAAAGCACGACTGAGCTGAGCCCCGGTCAGGTTGGAGCGGGTCAAGTTAATTGAGACTAAAATTCGAGCACTCAAATCACTCCCTTCCAGGTGGATACCGATAAAATCCCGGTATCCCGATTCGTAGAGCTCAAGCATGTAGTTGAGATGCATAGCACAGCGGCGTTGCACAGCGGATTGAAAGGGTACATCCAACGGAAGGGCAAACACAAGTATCCCCTTAGGCTTGAAAAAACCTGCAATATGGTCAAGT
>JBCBTQ010000347.1:0-4362 GCA_039818605.1 Cyanobacteria bacterium J06639_14
ATATTTAGTCGATTTAGGATTGGTGCGGCGATCGCCTGCAGGAGGTTTGGTGATTGCCAATCGGATTTACCAGGAAGTCTTACCCCGCGTCTTAGCCAGCGGCCCACAAGATAGCCTGCCCCAAATTAGCCCCACTTGGTTGCAGCCTGATGGCCAGCTCGATCCAGAGAAGTTGTTGGCCGCTTTCCTGGGCTTTTGGCGACAGCATGGCGAACCGTTGCTGAAAAGTGCGGCCTATCCTGAGATTGCGCCTCATTTAGTGATGATGGCTTTTTTACATCGGGTCGTGAATGGTGGCGGAACATTGGAACGCGAATACGCGATCGGCACAGATAGGATGGATCTCTGCTTGCGCTACGGTGACGTGACCTTAGGATTTGAGTTGAAAGTCTGGCGACAAGGGCGGCGTGATCCCCAAAAAGTGGGCTTAGAACAATTGGATCGCTATCTTGCGGGGCTGGGGCTATACCGAGGCTGGCTCGTGATTTTTGACCAACGTCAGGACTTGCCTCCCATTGCCGAACGCACGACGGTCACCCAGGCCAAAACCCGCAACGGTCGACAGGTAACCGTTATTCGCGGCTAAAAAACAACACTCACAGCATTCCTTATGGCCTTGGCGGTCATCTTTGTCAGGTGTTCTATTGTCCTGGAGCGATCGCAAATCTCAATCCCCTGGTTTGGGGATCAACATCGCCAGATAGAATAATCAGGATCTACTTCCTGCATCCCTGGAAAAAAGCTATGCCCCGCCGTGATGACTTGAAAAAAATTCTCCTCATCGGGTCTGGCCCGATTGTGATTGGCCAAGCCTGTGAGTTTGATTATTCTGGCACCCAAGCTTGCAAAGCACTCCGGGAAGAGGGATACGAAGTGGTTTTGGTCAACTCTAACCCAGCCACGATCATGACGGATCCAGAGACAGCCGATCGCACCTACATCGAGCCGTTAACCTCAGAACTTCTGACCCGCGTCATTGAGCAAGAGCAACCTGACGCTCTACTGCCCACCATGGGAGGACAAACGGCACTCAACTTGGCCGTCGATTTGTCTAAAAATGGGGTGCTGGAGCTTTACGGTGTGGAGCTTATCGGAGCCAAACTCGACGCGATCGAAAAAGCTGAGGATCGCAAGCTTTTCAAGGAGGCAATGGGGCGAATTGGCTTAGCCGTATGTCCTTCGGGGCTGGCAGAGACATTGGCAGAAGCCAAAGAAGTCGCCGCCAACATTAATACATTCCCCCTGATTATCCGTCCTGCCTTTACCTTGGGCGGTGCTGGGGGCGGGATTGCCTATAACCAGGAAGAACTAGAACGGATTTCTCAGTCGGGCTTAGATGCCAGTCCAGTGTCGCAAATTTTGATCGAGCAATCGCTATTGGGTTGGAAAGAGTATGAGCTGGAAGTGATGCGCGATTTGGCCGATAACGTCGTGATCATTTGTTCCATTGAGAATGTTGATCCCATGGGTATCCATACGGGGGATTCGATCACCGTAGCACCTTCCCAAACTCTGACCGACAAGGAATATCAGCGTCTGCGGGATGCTTCCATTCAGATTATTCGAGAAATTGGAGTCGAGACAGGGGGATCCAACATTCAATTTGCGGTGAATCCCACCAATGGGGAATTTATCGTGATTGAGATGAATCCTCGGGTGTCTCGGAGTTCAGCCCTGGCATCGAAAGCCACGGGCTTCCCCATTGCTAAGTTCGCGGCTAAGCTAGCCATTGGCTACACCCTGGACGAAATCTCCAACGACATTACCCAAAAAACTCCTGCCAGTTTTGAGCCTACGATTGACTACGTGGTCACCAAAATTCCTCGTTTCGCTTTTGAAAAGTTTCAGGGCACTGAGCCTGTCTTGACTACTCAAATGAAGTCCGTAGGGGAGGCCATGGCCATTGGGCGGACATTCCAGGAATCTTTTCAAAAGGCACTGCGATCGCTGGAAACGGGACGGGCTGGCTGGGGCTGCGATCGCCGCGAAACTCTCCCCACGTTATCCAACGTCCGTGCCCAACTCAGGACCCCGAGTCCTCAGAGGATTTTCGCGGTTCACCATGCGATGCAATTGGGGATTGAACCTGCCGAGATCTATGAACTGACGGGAATTGATCCCTGGTTTCTGCATAAGTTCAAAGAACTGTTAGAGACTGAAAAATGGTTGAAGCGGACCCCCCTAGGCTCCCTCACCGCCGCGCAACTGTACGCCGTGAAGCAACAGGGCTTTAGCGATCGCCAAATCGCCTTTGCCAATAGCGTGTCGGAAGATGAAGTGCGTCAGCTTCGCCACTCCTTAGATGTCCGCCCCGTCTACAAAACGGTGGATACCTGTGCTGCTGAGTTCGAAGCCTACACTCCCTACTACTACTCCACCTACGAGCCAGAAACGGAAGTGCTGCCCAGCGATCGCCGCAAGGTCATGATTCTCGGGGGTGGCCCCAACCGCATTGGTCAGGGGATTGAATTTGACTATTGCTGCTGCCATGCATCCTTTGCGCTGCAAGCAGATGACTTTGAGACGATCATGGTAAATTCCAATCCGGAAACGGTTTCAACCGACTACGACACCAGCGATCGCCTGTACTTTGAACCCCTCACGAAGGAAGACGTTCTCAACATTATTGAGGCCGAACAACCAGAAGGCATCATTATTCAATTTGGCGGTCAAACGCCCCTCAAGCTAGCCGTACCGCTGCAGGATTATCTGGCTCAATTGGACGATGGCAAAACCCAAATTTGGGGTACCTCACCTGATTCAATTGACACGGCTGAAGACCGCGAACGTTTTGAGCGTATTTTGCGCGATTTGGACATCGTGCAGCCTGCCAATGGCATCGCCCGCAGCACGCATGAAGCCCTGGCAATTGCTGGTCAGATTAACTATCCCGTCGTTGTCCGTCCCAGCTATGTCCTGGGCGGTCGGGCCATGGAAATTGTGTACTCCGATCGCGAACTCGAACACTACATGACCTATGCCGTTCAGGTCGAGCCTGATCATCCCATTCTGGTGGATAAATTTCTGGAGGATGCGGTTGAGGTGGATGTGGATGCGATCGCCGATGCGACCGGTGCGGTGGTTATCGGCGGCATCATGGAGCATATCGAACAGGCTGGTATTCACTCTGGCGATTCGGCTTGCTCCATCCCGACGATCACATTGCCTGAGACCCCTTTAGCAACCATTCGTGATTGGACGGTGAAACTCGCTCAGCGTTTAAAGGTCGTGGGATTGATGAATATCCAATTTGCGGTCAAGGGGGACCAAGTCTATATCTTGGAAGCCAATCCTCGCGCCTCCCGGACCGTGCCTTTCGTTTCCAAAGCGACGGGTTTACCCTTAGCCAAACTGGCTGTACAAGTGATGTCTGGGAAAACACTCGCTGAGCTTGGGATGACGCAAGAAGTTATCCCCCCCTACATCTCAGTCAAAGAAGCCGTGCTGCCGTTTGAGCGTTTCCCTGGTACCGATACCATTCTGGGGCCTGAGATGCGATCTACCGGCGAAGTTATGGGCATTGACAGCGATTTTGGCAAAGCGTTTGCCAAGGCCGAATTGGGAGCCAATCAACGCCTTCCGCAAACTGGCACCGTCTTTATCTCAATGAACGATCGCGATAAAGCCGCAGTCGTGCCGGTTGCCCAAGAACTCGCTGAGTTGGGTTTCCAACTCGTCGCGACGGGGGGGACCTGTGAAGTCTTGGAGCAACATGATCTGACGGTGGAGCCGGTGCTCAAAGTGCATGAAGGTCGGCCCCACGTGGTTGACCTCATCAAAAATGGCCAAATTCAACTGATTATCAATACGCCTGTGGGCGATCGCGCGCAGCAAGACGATCGCTCAATTCGCCGTACGGCCCTCTCCTATAAAGTCCCCACCATCACGACGATTGCGGCTGCCCGTGCCACCGCTGCTGCCATCCGCTCGCTCCAGAAAGCACCGCTAGCGGTTAAAGCCCTGCAGGATTATCTCCAGAAATCGTAATGATTGCTGTAATTCGGAACTTTAGGCTGCCAATATACTGCCTCTAACCCCTTATCCCAGGATTGTATGGGTTGCAAGGTTGGTTGTGAGAGTAGAAAGCCGGTCTCCGGGATAAAAGCAGCCGTTCTTGCTGTCTCATCATCGCGATCGGCTTTCTCATCCGAGCTGTGTTGAAATGGCGATACACAGGGTATTCGCCCCTGAAACATGTGTCATTGAGGGGGCACGAAGAATCGCACTCTTTTTACCAATTTGGCGAGACCACGCTATACATTTTCGTGAATAGGTGATGGAATGTAGAAGCGGTAGCGGCTTCTCGTCGGGTGGGTGTAATGCCATTGGCAGGCTGCACGATGTCCAAATCGCGCAAAATAC
>JBCBTQ010000348.1:0-4356 GCA_039818605.1 Cyanobacteria bacterium J06639_14
CCGATGGCGTTGGTGCAGATGTTGCCAGATTGGATGTGGGCGCGGACGGTCCTGCGCCATGCGGAAAAGGTAGACCTGTATGGGTTAGAACCAGCCACGGTAAATCAGCGATTGACGGTGGTGCGGGATTTGTTTGCCGATGCGTTGGAACCGGAACTGCAGCAGCAAAACATTCGGGTGCCGGTTTTGACGTTGGAGGCGGATAAAGCCTCGGTCTGGAGTCAGATGGTGGGGGGCAAGGGTAGCATCCCAGCGCCGGGGTTGATTTTTAACCCGACGGTGCAGATGCTGTTGGCAGAGATGGAGCAACAGCGGCAGTTTAAACCTGCGAAGGAATTATCGCCGCAGGAGCGGGTGCAGCGCTTTAAGGCGGCTTCGACGCTGGTGGGGCGACGGCTGGCAGGGTTATTGGCGGCTGCGCCGGTCATCAATTTGCAAATTGTGCGGCTGATTCAAGCAACGCTGGTGCGGGAGTCGGAGCAGGTGCATGTGGCGGAGGTGCTTTTGGGGGGCCTCATGTCGCCGGTGAAGCCGCCGTCGATGGCGGTCAATCCCGATGTGGTGGAGTATCGGTTTAAGGATCCTGAGATCAGGACGCTGCTGCTGAAGGGAGCCCCGATTGATGATGCGGCCACGATTTTGATGACGGTGTCGGCCTATGTGAATGAGAATCTGAACTGTAATACGCTGGATGAGTTTGTGGCGGAATTGCAGCACTGGCTGGCGCAGGAAGAAGACGGAGAGGCTGATGAGGCAAAACCGTTTGCTATGGTAGCGGCAGAGGTCTTAAAGCGGCGGGTGCGGTTATCGGCGGAGCAAGCGGCGCTAGTGGAGACGGTGGAGGCGCGGTATCGCGATGAGTTTACAGATGTTACAACGTCAAGGACTGGGGGCTATCGCAGCTTTGCTGAGTTGAGTCAGCATGAGCAGGAAGGGGAAGATTATCGGATTCGGATAAGGACTCAAGACTTTAATACTACTCAAACAGACACCAGGAAGCTTAACCTCAAGAGAGCTTTGCATCCATTAATTCAACAGAAGATATTGGATGAGGAAGCCACCGTTGAGAAGATTGCGGACAATGATATTTGGTTACCTGTGTTACGGCCACAGGCTGAACTTAGCAGAGAGGAATTAGAAACTGTTTTAGTTTCTGAGTTTCCCACGATTGAGAGTATTAGGAAATTTCTTCAGAAGTCTCTGAGAGGTGATCCGAATCGAATCCTCACTGCAAATAATGATCTTCAATCCAATATTCGTAATGTCGTTGACTATATACAGTCACGAGGAATAACCGATATTTTAGTTCGAGAGCTATACAAACGAGTAGAGAAAGCATCTGGCTATGGACATACAACATTTGCCATAGTTGCCATTCACGGGGGCACGATTCAGCCGGGTACGACCGAGGTGGCGGAGGCTTTGGCGGGGGAGCAGCATAGCTTTTACACCTTTGAAGGGCTAAAGCTGGAAAAAAGTGATGCGCTGTATATTCCCAGCCATTTGTTTGATGAACCTCGGGCGCTGCAGTTAGTTAGCGGTGTGACAACCGTCGTCGCGATTAATGGCTGCAAAGGGGATGAGTCGTTTATCCATCTGGGTGGGTTGGATGACGAGCGGATCTGGAGTTTACGATCGCGCTTAACAGCGGCTGGCTTTACCGTGGCTGAAACGGAAGGTCTTCGAGGCATTGATCCGAACAATATTTGCAATCGTGGGCGATCGCGCCAGGGTATCCAACTGGAACTGAGTGCGGGCTTGCGCGATCGCCTACGTGAGGATAGCCGTGCTCTTGATACTTTAGTTACGACACTGAGGCATGCCCTAACGCCCGCGCCGCCGCCCGCTAGGACTGCGACCAACACGGCGGCAGATCCGATTCAGAAGCGGTGGGCCTTTCTCGTTGGCATCAACCAGTATGATGACCCCAGCTTTGCTAACCTCCAGTTTTGTGTGGAGGATGTTAGAGCGCTAGGGCAGCTTTTACAGGATGATTTGGGGTTTGACGTCACCTGTATTCATGATGATTTGACAGAACGGCGTTATCAGCCAAGGAAAAATAGTATTAGGGCAGAACTCCAAGCGTTGTGTGAGGCGCTGGGACCAGATGATTTACTGCTGGTCTACTTTGCCGGTCACGGTACTCAGATAAACAATCAATCGTATTTAGTTGCTTCCGATTCGCGCGCTTTACAGCTCGGTAGCATGCTGTCGGTCCATGAAGTGGAAGCAATGATGCGGTCAAGTCGTGCTCGGTGCCAAGTATTGCTGCTGGATGCTTCTGATGTTGGTGTAGTTGATGAACAGAATGTCGTTGGCGAGCAGAATGCAGTTATAGAGTCTGGGCGTAGGCGTCAGGTGGATGGGCCATTTGACCGTCAGACGTATGAGCAGGCTGAGGGTTTTGCGGTTATTGCAGCAACTGCACCTCAGCAGCAAGCTTATGAAATAGAGGGGCATGGTGTTTTTACTCGTTATTTATTAGAAGCTTTCTCTGGTAAGGCAGATGGTTATCCAAACCCAGCATTTAAGAAAGGATTTGTCTCTTTTCATGACCTCCAGACCTACGTTGTCGATAAGGTGAGGCTTGTGGGCCAGAGAACAGGCCAGGTACAACGCCCAACGGTTCGAGTGGAGGGGATGGGCGATATGATTCTGGCCTACTATCCCGAGATGGAAAGTCAACCTGCGGAAGCTGCGGAAGCTGCAGAGCCGCTTGACCCTGGCTTCCCTGAATTAAGAACCCTGGAGTTTACCAAGGCCAAAATCATTGATGCGGCTGAGTCAATGAATGCTGAGCCTGAACTGGCGGAAGCATTGGCAGCGGTGCTGCGCCATGAAGATGAGTCAGCGCGTGTCCAGGCTCTGGCAGAATGGGTCACGCGATTGTCTGAAGAGCAACTGCGTGAAATGGTGGGCACGGTTGCAGCACTGCCCAATCAACGCCACCAGGTTGAAGTTCTGATGGCGATTCTGCCCCGATCGCCCAAAAATCAGGAACTTGAAATATTGGGACAGGCTTTGGCAATCACCCAAACGATCGCTGATGAGCCGGATCGGGCAGCCGCCTTAACGCTGATTGCGCCCCAGTTCCCAAAACTAACGTTTGGCTTACGAGGGCAGGCTTTAGAAATTGCCCAGGCCATTGCCAGCGATCGCGACCGGGCCATAGCGTTGACCGCGATCGCGCCCCAGTTGCAGGAAGAACAGCGCTCGGAAGTTTTGGAGCAAACCTTAGAGGCAATTAGACGTATTGAGAACGAGCCGAGCCGAGCTGAGGCTTTGATTGACATTGTCCCCCAGTTACCGACTGAGCTAACAGAGCTATGGGACATGGGGCTAGAGGTGGCGCAGTCCATTCGGGATGAGCTATCCCGTGAAGCGGCACTATTGGCGCTAATGTCCCGTCATCCAGAGAGTTGGCAGGAACCCATCCCGGCTGATGCGGCTGAGCCTGCGATCGAAGCGACGTTGATTAATGGCGAGGCATTAGAGCCGTTTGAGTTTGTTGTGGCAACGCTGACCCAGCAGGATAGGCCCGATCCGCATCCATTGCCAGAGCTGATTGAAGCCACCCCGCTGCCGAATAGTGATTGGATTGTGCGGCGCTATCGCCACGCTGCCCAGCGGTATTTAGAAGTGCTGTCGGAAGCGGATGCTGCTGCTGAGGTGCCGGATTACGCGGCGTACCTGGCGCTAGAAATGGTGGCCATTCCAGGGGGTACTTTCACCATGGGGTCGCCGGAGGATGAGCCTGGACGATATGACCGTGAAGGGCCACTGCATGAGGTGGTGGTGCCCGCTTTCTTTATGGGGCGATATCCGGTGACTCAAGCTCAATGGCGGTTTGTGGCTGAGTTGGAGCAAATCGATCGCGAACTTGCCCCCGACCCAGCTCGCTTTAAGGGGGATGATTTACCCGTTGAGCGGGTTTCCTGGCGGGATGCGATCGAGTTTTGTGCCCGTCTTTCGCGCTACACCGGGCGGGAGTATGGTTTGCCCACGGAGGCGGAGTGGGAATATGCCTGTCGGGCCAATACGCAAACGGCATTTCATTTGGGTGAAACCCTTGCGCCAGCGCTAGCTAATTACGATGGCACAGAGTCTTTGGCGGATGGTCCCACGGGCGAATACCGTGAGGAAACGACAACGGTGGGGTACTTTGGTGTGGCTAATGCCTTTGGTTTGTCTGATATGCACGGGAATGTGTGGGAATGGTGCCAAGATCACTGGCATGACAATTACGAAGATGCCCCCAAGGATGGCAGTGCCTGGTTGGTAGAAGAAGCAAAAGAAGAAGCTAGGCGTGTCCTACGCGGCGGTTCCTGGAACTACTATCCTAGGATTTGCCGGTCT
>JBCBTQ010000349.1:0-4353 GCA_039818605.1 Cyanobacteria bacterium J06639_14
ACAAGTTTTGGATCTCATCGTTTCTTGATAATAGAAGCGATCCTTCAAATGAATACTTAAGCTTTTCTATATTGGCAAAAAAACTGGAAACAGTGTCGCCAGGCGTCTTTGTAGCGTTTAGCGATCGCAACATCCGGCCATGAGCAAATCTGTCATAGCCTTCCAAAAGGCTTAAGAATCAAGCATTACATGACTTTGGGCGGCAAAAAATATATGGTCAAAAATCCTCTGGAAAAGATTTTAAGACTGTAAAGCAGAAAACATATTTGAAGCATCGATAGATCTTATCTTCTGATTTCAACACTTGTAATTACAAGTGGAGATGCTTGTAATTCAGGTCTCAGGGAAAGTTAGAGACTTTCTGTGTTGGGGGCTTGTCGAGACGCTTTTTGAAGCGCTTATCGATCGAGTTCAGTCATTTTCGTAGTATAAGCGAGGCGGAGTATGCACCAAGAGGATGCGGTTACAACATGCTCTGATTTGTCCCCAGTTGGCAGATTGAGCAGTCTGCAAACATCGAGTTCCTATTTGAACTCAGCAGTACTTGATTTGGAGCCTTGGCAACCATTTGGATTATCAGCAGCAGCCTACACCAGCAATCGTTACCTTGAGCAAGAGCGTCAAACGCTCTTCAGTCGGTACTGGGTCTTTGTTGGGTTAGTCTCTGACGTTCCGAATCCTGGGGATGTGCATCCTACCGAAGTGGCGGGGATGCCAATTGTCCTGGTACGAGATAGCCGCAAATCCAGTGCCAGTGCCAATGACACATATCCATTACGCGCCTTCCACAATATTTGTCGGCATCGAGGCTTGCAGCTAGTCAACAAACCCTGTAACGTGCAGGGTCATCTCCAGTGTCCCTACCATTCTTGGTCCTACAAACTGGACGGCACACTCAAAGGAACGCCGCACTTCGGGGGCTATTACAAGGATTCTTACGCCAACTTTGATCGTGCTAGCAAAGGACTCAAGCCGATTCGCTGTGAGCAGTGGCTAGATCTCGTTTTTGTTAACCTCTCTGGTGATGCGCCGCCTTTGGAAGAATATTTACAGCCTGTCATTGACCGCTGGTCAGGTTATGCGCTCAACCTGCTGCGCCGTGAACCGCGTGAGGTAAGTTTACAGTGCCAAGCCAACTGGAAACTTGCTGTTGAAAACTTTTCGGAAAGCTATCACTTAAGCTGGGTCCATCCCGACCTCAACAGTTGTTCGCGGATGGAGGATCACTTTGGGTTTGACCTTGGGGATACCCATGTGGGGCAGGGCAGTTTGCTCTACAAATGTGGGGTTATTGAGGGGCGATCGCTGCCAACATTCCCTAACCTCGAAACCACAGGCAAACAAACTATCGCCGAATACATCACGGTTTTCCCCAACCTGATGCTGGGTGTTCACCCCGACTATTTCTTAGTCTTCACTGTCGATCCTATTAGCCCCGACCAATCTGCCGAACGCCTGGTGTTCTACTTCATCGGTGATGAAGCGATGACCGCTGAAAATAGAGTCCTTCGTGATCTGGCTATCGATCTCTGGAAAGTCACCAACGACGAAGACATCGAAATGATCGAGCGCCTGCAAATTGGTCGTAAATCCCCCAGCTTCGACGGCGGCTGCTTTTCGCCCGCGTTGGAGCAGACGGTCTATCGATTCCAGCAGAAGGTTGCGCAAGCCGTTGGAGAAGTGGAGGAGTAGGGTTTGAATTCCGAATTCGGAATGAGTCAATGGGGGAAGTAGGGGGAAACAACTGTAGCGAGCGATTCATGACTAATGCCGTAGTTATTCACCCCATACCTCGACCCGACTAACAAAGAAACATCAACCATCACCGGATAAAGCATTATGAAAACCGAAGCGGCTGTCGTTGTCATTGGTGCCGGCATTGTTGGCTGTAGCACTACCTATCATCTCACCAAGCTGGGTTGGAAAAACATTGTCGTGGTCGAACAAGGCCCATTATTTGCCACAGGCGGATCGACCTCCCACGCCCCTGGATTGATATTCCAGACCAATCCCTCCAAAACCATGAGCCAGTTGGCGCAATATACCGTTGAGCTGTACAGCCAACTGAGTACGGAAGAAGGACCCGCCTACTATCCCGTTGGGGGGATCGAAGTTGCCTACACGGAAGAGCGCTTGGTAGAGCTGAAGCGGAAGCTGGGCTGGGCTAAATCCTGGGGTATTGAGGGAGCCTGTTTGCTGACTCCGGCAGAAGTGAAGGCCAAAGTTCCGCTTATCGATGAAACTAAAATCTTGGGGGCATACCACGTCCCGACCGACGGTATCGCTAAAGCGCTACGGGCAGCCGAGGCCCTGGCTAATCTTGCGCAAGCAGCGGAGGCTGCAGATTTCTACGGTGACACCACGGTGATGGATATTGAGGTGGTAGATGGTCAGGTGCAGGCTGTGGTAACCGACAAGGGGCGGATTGCGACGCCTAAGGTGTTGGTATGTGCCGGGATTTGGGGACCGCGGATTGGCCGCATGGTCGGTGAAATTATTCCGCTAACGCCGGTGCAGCATCAATATGTCAAAACTGGCCCCATTCCTGAACTGGCGTCGGCAACTGAAGAGGTTACCCAACCCATTCTGCGCCACCAGGATCACGCCATGTACTTCCGGCAGCACGGGGACTGCTGGGGCATTGGCTCCTACCAACACGAACCGCTTCTGGTTGATCCAGACAACATTTTGCCCTTTGCTGAAGCACCTGTAATGCCCTCGGTTAAGCCTTTTACTGAGGAACACTTTACTGCTGCTTGGGAATCCACAAAGGAACTCTTTCCGCCCCTGGCGACCGCCGATCTGCCCTACAAGATTAATGGCATGTTCTCCTTTACGCCTGACAGTGGTTCCGTCGTTGGCGAATCCTCCCAGGTAAAGGGATTTTGGGTGGCAGAAGCGGTTTGGGTTACGCATGGCGGCGGTGTGGGCAAAGTCGTAGCTGACTTAATGACAACGGGGATGTCCAGCTTCGATCTACATGAACTGGATATGCATCGCTTCCCAGACGTTTGTAAGAGTCCTGACTACGTTCTCCGAGCCGGAGCGCAGCAGTACGATGAGGTGTATGACATCATTCACCCACTGGATCAGCAAACCCACTCACGCGAATTACGAGTTAGTCCGTTTTATCCCCGTTTAAAGGAGCTGGGGGCTCAATTTGTCTTTAGTGCTGGGTGGGAGCGACCCCACTGGTTTAAGGCGAATATTGGACTGCTGGAGGAATACCCCATACCGCGACGGGAGGGCTGGGAAGCGAAGCACTGGTCTCCCATTCAAGGAGCCGAGCATTTGGCGACGCGCGATCGCGTGGCTCTGTATGACCTTACGCCTTTTGCCAAATTTGAGGTTACCGGTCCTAGCGTGGTGGACTACTTGCAAAATCTCTGCGCCAATAACGTCGATAAGCCCGTTGGCAAAGTTATTTACACGGCCATGCTGGATGCCAGTGGCGGCATCATGTGTGACCTGACAGTGAGTCGTTTAGGGGCCGAAAAGTATTGGGTCGTTACGGGGGGTTCGGTTCACGGTCATGATTTGGCGTGGATGCGATCGCACCTACCGGCGGACGGTTCGGTCCGTATCACCGACGTATCTTCGAGCTATTGCTGTGTAGCGCTGTGGGGACCGCAGGCTCCCGCTGTCCTGCAAACGCTTACGGGGATGGATACATCAAGAGCTGCATTTGGCTTTTTCACGAACCAACCGTTCTACATCGGCAATATTCCGGTGCTGGCTTCGCGCGTATCCTATGTCGGTGAGGAAGGCTGGGAAATTTATGCCCCCACGGAATCGGGACTGCAGCTATGGGATCAGCTGTGGGCGGCAGGACAGGCATACGGCATCATTGCTGCTGGCCTAGGAGCTTTTGAAACCCTGCGTTTAGAAAAGGGCTTTTTATTGTGGGGGGCCGATATTCACACTGAATATGATCCTTACGAGGCAGGTTTAGGCTTTGCCGTACGTCCCAACAAGGGCAAATTTATCGGTAAGGAAGCCCTACTACAGCGCAAGGAGTACGCGACCCGCAAGCTCTGTTTCTTAACCTTGGATGATCCCACAGTGATGGTGATGGGGAAAGAACCGGTGCTGGCACTAGACGGCAAGGTGCTGGGCTACGTCACCAGTGCTGGCTATGGCTACAGCTTAGGTCGTTGTGTGGCCTATGCCTATTTGCCCCTCGGCTATGCGGCACCCGGCACCTCAGTAACTGTGGAGTATTTCGGTCAGCCTTACACCGCGACCGTGGTAGAGAAGTTGTTGTGAAAGCGCGATCGCTGAGCTACAAAAAATCGCTAATTTAGCCAATCTGACCGTGTTCCTTAGGTATTACCGCGCACTAAAGGACCCAAC
>JBCBTQ010000350.1:0-4288 GCA_039818605.1 Cyanobacteria bacterium J06639_14
CGCAAGTGCTGATGCAGCGATGTGCTTATCTCAACGGCTGCTTCTCAAGGTGAGTCTTGCAAGACTGGGATGCACTCAACCATAAGCGTGTCAGTCGACTGATGCGAGCGTTAGGACTCCTTGCAAAAAGAAAGATTAGGCGCAAGCGAACAACCAACAGTGTTCATGGCTATAAGCGCTATCCAAACTTGGTTAAAGGGCTGGTTGTAGAACGGCCAGAGCAAGTATGGGTAGGCGATATCACGTATATCCGGTTAAGGGAGGAGTTTGTTTATTTAGCGGTGCTGATGGATGTGTTTACGCGTTGCATCCGAGGCTGGCATTTGGCTCGAACAATGGAAAAGAGTTTGACTATAACAGCGTTAGCGAAAGGATTAAAACAGCATGTTCCAGAGATTCATCATTCCGACCAAGGCGTGCAATATGCGGCGCATGATTATGTCCAATTGTTGGAGGAAAACGCGATCGCAATTAGTATGGCTGGAGTCGGTAAAGCCTATGAGAATGGCTATGCTGAGCGACTGATGAGAACAATCAAAGAAGAAGAAGTTGACTTATCGGAATATCGCAACTTTAATGAGGTTTATGAAAGAATAGAAGAGTTTTTAGAAGAAGTGTACATGAAGAAAAGAATCCACTCTTCTCTGAGCTATTTGACACCCAGTGAATTTGAAGCGAAATGGAGGAAGGCACAGTAATTGTCTCAGAGTGATATGAACAAGTCTAGTCTTTCTATCACCTGATTTTACTGTCCAAATTTAGGGGTTCACTTCATTGGGCAATCCCCAGCTCTCTTAAATACGTGGCGGCTTCCTGGCCTAATGAAGTTGCTTTAGCCTGTATGGTTGCAAGTTCTTCTCGATGACACTTGACGACAATACGCTGTGTTCTTTTAGCCAATGGTTAATACCTAAAAACGACCGGCGATCGCAGTCTATGAACAAGGCGCGATCGCGAGGCCAGGTATTCGTGGTGGATGGAATGTGCTGGAGTAATCCATTTATAACCTGATTGTTCGTCTCAGTTGTCGTACGCTAAAAATTTTTTTGCAACAATCCGCAACAGTAACAATTGGGTAACAATTGGTCGCTACTGTCGGATCTGAAGGCCAGGTATTCGTGCTGGATATCGCTTTGCTGATTACATGACAGCCGTAGTGGCTAAGGAGGACCAAGATGATTCTGTTCGCAGGCGATTTGAGTAGATACAGTCGGCACCGTTCACCACCTGCAGCATTGTATTTAGGCGCAATGCTATCCACCAAAATGCGATCGCGGGTGCTACGTTTGCCACACCTCGCTGGCGTCGAAAGTGCAATCAAACTGTCAGTTTTTCTGTCAGGTCTACTGACAGGTCAATCGTCAACCCACCAGTCAGGCTGGGTGTCAGCTTAGTGGTCAGACATTCAGTCAGATTGTGAGTCATGAAAATAGTGAGGCTTTTAGTCAGGTGATCAGTCAGGTAATCAGTCAGTTGTCTGGTCTGGTCAGCAATCAGCTTTCTAGTCAGGTCAATAGTCAGAATTTCAGTCAGGTTAGGCGTTAGGTTATGAGTCAACCCTTCAGTCAACTTTTCAGACAGGGGAATTGTCAGCGTTTCTGTCAGCCCAACAGTCAGAAGATTTGTCAGTTTTTTAACCAGATTAGGAGTCAAGTCAGCAATCAGCTTTTCAGTCAGTCCAGGTGTCAGGCTTTCAGTCAACTTTCTAGTCAGCACAAGCGTCAGAATTTCAGTCAGCTCAAGTGTCAGGTAATCAATCAGTACCGCCGTCAAGTTTCTGGACAAATCTCATGGAGCGGGTTGATCTAAGACAGCTATTCCAACAGGAGGTGGCATCGGCATTATCAGTCCCGACTGAGGGGGTTCTGACTGCTCATGAAGCCGTACGACAGTGCTTGCCAGAAATCAGGAAAAGCCGAAAGCGGAAACTCTCATGGGACCGCATCTCAGATGTTGTCAAAGTAGCTGTCCAGCAAGGGTACGGTATCGACATTAATCTGACTGGGAATACCGTTCGGAATTACTACTACGAACTCACCCAAAAGAAAAGTAAAAGGCATCGTGTTTCCCCTCGAAGGTCTGCTCAACAAACACAAAAGGCCAAAGTTCAACCGCCAGCAACAGTAGTGCCCTCTCCACCAGAGGAACGTAGGAAAGTAGAGCCAATCGAGGTACCAGCTCCCGTAGAAGAGGAGGTTGTTCAGGCAGAGTTATCACCCAAAGGGCAGCAGGATGAGTCTACGGAAGAAACAGTGGTTTCAGGTCCCAAGCAGGCAGATGAACCCTCTCAGGCAGATCCTTACGGGCGTCCGCCTGGAAGTCGATTTACGAGGGGACACAAAGTCAAATATTGGAATGGAGGAACATCATGAGTGGTAAGAATAAGCGCATCGTTATGGTGGTCGGTGGCAAAGGTGGTACGGGCAAGACACTGTTTGCGCGATTACTCTATTACGCCCTAGTGGAGGCGAAAGTAAAGGCCGTTGGTGTCGATTCGGATGTCGAAAATCCCGAGTTCGCGGCGTATCACGAAGCCAGTAAGTTCAATGTATTCTGTCTCGATTTCCTGAGTGTTGATGGCGGGGTTGCATTTTTAGATTTACTGGCTCAAAAGAAGCCCGATGTCGTGGTAATGGATATGCCAGGGGCCAGCGGTGAACAGAGTCGCAACCAGCTGGAGAAGTTCAATTTGCTCAATCTCGAAGCCGATATGGGGTATCGGTTGACCTTAGCGACTGTCCTTAACAATGGGTTTTCACCTATCTATTCGATGGAAGCCATGATGGAATGCTGTCAGGGGCAAGCTGACTACGTTGCAGCTCGGAATGCTCACTGGGAGCAGGGCAATCTTAACTTTGGTCGTTGGGATGCCTCCGAAGCGCGTCAAAAATTCGAGTCTCTAAAGGGGATTGAAATTGTGATGCCTGCTTTGGAGATGGCAACGTTTGATATGCTACACCCCGACAAGTCTTTCTTCGAGGTGAAAAACTTAGCTTCGGCAGGGCATAAGATGCTAGCGACTTCCTTTCTTCGTCGTGGATTAGCCGGACTCGATCAGGCTGCTTCCTATTTGGGGCTACCTCCTGCTGTGAGTGCTAAGGAGGCCGCATGACACATCAAAATGGCGCAACTCATTTAGAAGTAGACGATGCGTTGATCCAAGCCATTGGGCATATGGGCCTTCAACTGGATGAAATGACACTATCGGTTGATCGCAAAATCGACACCCTATTACAGGAGACACGCCAATGGGAGGAGCGACAGCGGACCGCGATCGAACAGTGGGGCAACGTCACTCAGCAATTGACGAATCTCCTGAGTGCCAAGACGGAGGCGACGGAGGGAGTCGCAGCCAGCTACGCGCAACTCGCGGAGTACTTGATGAAATTCGTGCTGCACTTGAACGCATCCGAGACCACCATGAAGCTGGTCGAAAGACAGTTGCAGCAATCCTCGACTTTGGACGGCAGTCCGGCATCGACTTCGACGGAAGTGCTGAAGCTATTGGCCGAGACTCAGGACAATCAAGCACAGTTGAAAGCACTGTTACATCAAATGGTGGTCCCGCTTCAGAGGCTAGCTCAGGGCAACCCGCCCCCAAAAAATCTTTCGATTTGGACTGAGGTATTTGCCTGGAGGCCCGCTGTCGCTTGGTTTTCGATTGGGGGTGTGGGGGTAGCCGCCTTATTGTTGCTGACAGTCAAATTCACGGGCGTTGACTTGGCCGTGAGAGCCTTGTTGTCAGTTGATAGGCGTTTGCAACGGATGGAGCAGTTTTGGGAGGTTGAGCTTCCGCATGAAATACCGGACCCTGAATTTGAGAAACGACCGATTCCTGATGACTAAGCTTTGGCAACTGAGGCATGGGCCATTGAATCTCATCAAGGTGATTGGCCTCTTGATTGAGTTGCCACTCGCCGTCCCCCATTATGTGCTCTGCGCGATCGCAGAGATGTCTCGACGCAGATTTTTGGAGGATCAGGATGAGGGTGATTGAAGAGACACGATGACAGCTAAGGAGAAAAAACATGGGTGAAGCCAAGCGACGCAAACAGCTCGATCCGAATTACGGCAAAGTGAAGAGCGATAGGCATAGGCATAGACAAATAGGCATTCCTCTGGACTGGAAGCGCATCCAGAAGCCCACGACTGAGGAGCTTGAGCTTTATGCGGGAAAGGTTATTCCAGCCTGGTTGGCGTCAGGATTTAGTCGGAAGTTGCGCAAGAAAAAAGGGCATAAAAGCCTTGCCCTGCATCGATTAGAGGGCATTTTTTGACAAGCACTTAC
>JBCBTQ010000351.1:0-4275 GCA_039818605.1 Cyanobacteria bacterium J06639_14
GCAATAAATCTAGTATGAGAAGAGAAATCAGCATTTAGGGCATCGGCAACACATGTTGAATCGGTATGCATGATGGTTGTTTGTTCATGGTTCATGGTTCATGGTTCATGGTTAGCCGTTGTTCGTTGTTCGTTCATGGTTAATCTTTGATGGGGAACAGCCGGAGCAGGTTTTGCATGAAAGCGATCGCCTAACCCATAAAGTGTTCAGCTGAACCTGCCCCTACGGTTTGCTCCCATCCCCCCATAAATCTCCCACCCCCCTTCCACCCCCCTACCCGTCCACCCTTCCACCCTCCTACCCTTCCACTCTCCCACCATCCCACTCTCCCTTCGCATCTATGCAATTCACCAACAAAGTCCAAGAACTCACTTACACCAAAGTTGCCGATTATCTCAAGGGAGCTGCCTTATTCCAAGATGCGTTACGCGATCATCCCGATCGCCCCAAGTTCGATATTCTCTACGGCTCAGCCCTGATTGAGATTGAAGTCCTCCCGTGGGAAGTCCACCCGTGGGATGAAGGGGATTTAGCCACCGTCCGGGCAACGAGTTGCGTCACCGTAGGCAGCACGCTGAATGCTGAGCTGATGCAATTTTTGTTGACTGAAAATCGTCGTATGCGCTTTGGAGCCTTTCACCTGGATGAAGCCGAACAGGTCGTCTTTTCGGAAAGTGTCCTCGGTGGCGAAAACATGGATCTGATGGAGCTGCAAACCTGCATTCTCTCAGTCGTAACGATCGCTGACACCTACGATGACATCATTGCCAGCAAATTTGGCGGACAACGAGCAAGCGATCGTCTGCCCGCAGGCAGTTTTCCGGAGCGGTTCGAAGCTTAAAGAGAATTCCGAACTCCGTAGGGCTACTCTTCGAGAAGCCGCTTCGCATCTAGTGCACTTCCCGCCAGGTATTCCAAATTCCGAACTCCAAATTCCGTAGGGCTATGCCCTTCCCGCGGGGTACTCCGAATTCCACCTAGTAACTAATAACCCCAATATTCTCTGATGAATTATTGATTAATCTATCGGGATTAGATTCATACATCTCCATAGTTGATTACGAAACTTAGCTCGATAAACTTTCCTCAACAAGTAAATTCTGAACGTTATGAGAGCGTTAATGTGAAACTAAGACAGTTAGGAAACGTGCTTGAGATCACCCAATTCCTTATGCGCTACGAGGACTTTGGTGAAGAAGTTTCGTCATGAAAAGGGGTAAATTATGACCCAGAAAGCTGTATTGGGGCCGCGCAATGTTGCTATTGTTGGCCCCTACTCTAGTGGTAAAACAACGCTCCTCGAGAGCCTGCTCTACGTTAGCAATGCCATTACTCGCAAAGGCAAAGTTGAAGAGGGTACGACCCTGGGAGATGCCACACCCGAAGCCCGCAATCGCACAATGTCTGCCGAACTAAATGCCGCCTACACTGAGTATGGCGGCATTCGTTTTAATTTCCTGGATTGTCCAGGATCGGTGGAATTGCAGCAGGAAACGGATAATGCACTGATCGGAGTCGATGCCGCGATCGTCGTATGCGAAGCAGATCCGAGTCGGGTATTGACCCTGTCTCCTCTACTGCAGTTTTTGGACAAATGGGAAATTCCTCACCTGATCTGGATCAACAAAATGGATCGGGCAACCGCTCCTTTTCAAGAAGTCTTAGCAGCCCTGAAAACCGTTTCTAGTCGCCCTGTTTTGCCCCAGCAATATCCCATTCGGGAAGATCGTAAATTAGCTGGCTTCATTGATCTGATTAGTGAGCAAGCCTATCACTACCATGCGGATGCAGCCGCCGACCCAGTTGCTTTACCAGAGTCTTTGAAAGCACAGGAGCATGCAGCCCGTGAGGAAATGCTAGAAGCCCTGGCTGATTTTGATGATCACCTCTTAGAAGAATTGCTGGAAGACATTGAGCCGCCGCAAGAGGAAATCCTGCAAGATTTGAAGCAAGACCTTGGGGCCGACTTGATTGTGCCGGTGTTATTTGGCATCGCGGCTGAAGATTTTGGGACTCGCCCTTTGCTCGATGCGTTGGTTAAAGAAGCACCTGATGCGGCCATTACGGCCACCAATCGTGGGCTGGATATCGCCTCGGATGAAACCCTGGTCCAGGTACTCAAGACTTTTTACACGCCGCAGGGTGGCAAGTTATCGCTGGTGCGAATTTGGCAGGGTGGCCTCGCCGATGGCGATGCGCTCAATGGCGATCGCATGGGTGGCATTTATCACCTGATGGGGACACAACAGCAAAGTATTTCGAAGGCCGTAATGGGGGAGATTGTCGCAATTGCCCGTTTGGACAAAGCCCATACAGGTAATACCCTAACGACAAAAGGCGACACCCCAACCGTTGAACTCCCTACAGCCGAAACGCTTGCCCCCGTCTATGCACTAGCCATTACGCCAGAGAAACGCAGTGACGAAGTGAAGCTGACCGGAGCCCTCAGTAAGCTAATGGAGGAAGATCCTGGCCTGCATTGGGAGCAGCATGGCGATACCCATGAAGTCATTTTGTGGGGCCAAGGGGATATGCATTTGCAAATCGCCCTGGATCGGTTGCGGCGCAAGTATAACTTGCCCATGAGTACGCACCTACCGCAGGTGCCTTATAAGGAAACCGTTCGGAAAGCCAAAAAGGATATTCGGGGCCGCTATAAGCATCAAACAGGTGGCCATGGCCAATTTGGCGATGTTTATATCGATATCCAACCACTCAATCGGGGCCAAGGGTTTGATTTTAAGCAAACAGTGGTCGGCGGCGTAGTGCCCAAGCAATATATTCCTAGCGTTGAAACCGGTGTACGGGAATATCTGCATACTGGCCCCCTCGGCTTTCCCGTGGTTGACATTGCCGTCACCCTGACCAAGGGGTCCTATCACGCCGTTGATAGTTCTGACCAAGCCTTCAAGCAGGCAGCTCGCATCGCGATGCAATCAGGAATGCCAGAGTGTGAACCAACCTTGCTGGAACCGATCGATGCGGTCGAAATCTCGGTCCCCAACAGCTTCACCTCCAATGTTCTGAAGCTAATTAGTGGACGTCGCGGTCAGATCCTCGGGTATGAAGCCAAGCGGGGTTGGCAGAGTTGGGACGTTGTCTCCGCCCAAATTCCCGAGGCAGAGATGCAGACGCTCATTCTGGAGTTGCGATCGCTCACCATGGGCGTTGGCACTTTCCGGTGGACCTACGATCACCTCAATCCAGTCCCAGATGTGTTGCGCGATCGCATCCTGGCTAAAACGACTCATCACTAAACGGCTAATCACGAGTGCAGACATCGCATTGTCATATCTCCAGGCAATGCCCCCCGTCTAAACCCGTGGTTAGCACAATGCCCCCACAGGTTCTTTGTGTTTAGCAAACAGAAAAAGCCTGTGGGGTTTTAGAGTGGCTTGCCTTCGGAGCAAACACCACTGTGAGCCCTGCACCTTAATGCCTGTCTTGACCCAGATGTCAGGGACTCACCAGTACAGGGACAGAGGCATTGATCTCCTCGACAGTGCATCCCCCTCCTTGAGGCCACCCACCCACAAAATCGTCAGAAGACGTTGAGAAGCAAACGGTAGTTTCTGTAACATCCTGTGTCAAGATAATAAGACTATTAAGTTGAGCTGGCAGAGCGTCGTTATTGTCAGCTGCGAGGAAATTAGGAGGAGGGTGAGCCCTATATGCAGGTTGGCGATCGCGTTCGGATTAAAGACTCAACTATTTTTTACCACCATCCGCTGCATCGCAACGCAGCCTTTGATGCTAAAGGCTTGGAAGGAGCCATCACAGCCATTTTGTCAGACTGGCAAGGGCGTCCGATTAGTGCAAACTTCCCGGTATGTGTCGAGTTTCAGGTTGAAGGTGCCAAAAAACCCTTCAAAGCACATCTTCGTGAACATGAGTTAGAAATCGTCTAATTCATCCTTAGAACATGGACGACTACACTAATCCCCATAATCGCTGCCATCAACTCCTTCGCCTATGCTTTGGGGGAACTCCTACGCTTGCGCCAAAATAGGGCAAATAGATTCGGCTCCTTCTGCATCATCGCGTGATCTTGCTGATGCTGTTGGGCCATTGCATGATAGCGATCGCAATATTCCTCAAGCGCTTCCCGATGAGCTTGTTCCTGCCTGAACTCATGCGCTAGCTGCTGCAGTTCCAGTGTTTCTACTGTCTCCTCTGGGGGGGCGTCATACCTTCGCAGCAAGTATTCAAACACAGCTATACCTGAGTGTTTCACTTAGAGTAGCAGGGATGGAGGGTGGAGAGTCGAGGGTCGAG
>JBCBTQ010000352.1:0-4255 GCA_039818605.1 Cyanobacteria bacterium J06639_14
AGGATTTGGCAATGATCTAAGATCAGGTGAACATTCAACTGAGTTGAGGGCTAACCTCTAAGATCGGCTGTATCTCGCCAGCCATAAGCAACCTCAATGAATGATTGGTCGCCAATTTCAAGGGTTTGTTCGCGAACTGGTTTGCCACCCAGGGCCGCATAAAATTGACAGGCTGGATTATCCACAAGAACCCAAGTCAACATTGAATTTATCCCCAATTGATGTAGCCTCTGGGCAACCGTTTGCGTGAGCCGACATCCTAATCTCTGTCTTTGATGCCCTTGTAAGAGATAAATGGCCATCAATTCGCCTGTATAAACGCGATCGCCTGAACGTTCCATCCCACCATTGGCAAAACCAACAATCCCAGCAGAGTCATGTTCTGCGACGTAAGTGAAGTGGTTATCTTCTACCGCACGGCTGAAAAGCTGATGCCAACGCTGTGTCCTGTGCTCATAGGTCAAACGGGCTAGATACTCATTGGGCACAATATTTTGATAAGTGGTTCGCCAACTGTCTACATGAACTCTGGCAATGCCAGGGATGTCTTGCAAAGTCGCTTCTCGAACGATCATGGGCCGTGGGGTTACATCTTACTGGGTCGTCTAGATGGCTGTATGCTCAAGCCCAAAAAGCTAGCACTAAAAATCAGCATGACTAATCGTGGCAAAAATTTTGACGGACTGAAATAAGTTGTCCAATCAATAGTGCTCTTTCAAATCGGGTTACCCATCTGGCTATTTCTAGTTCAGACATAGCCCAGATTTACCTCTATAGTTGCTATTAAGATAACGTCAGGTCGTTGGCTTTGCAGTGACAAAAATTTTGCTAGCCTGTGGATTGAGCATAATTTAATGTGAGGTTAGTCCCATGATGCGACTCGTCCTAGCAGTGCTGTTGTCAACAGCGTCAATTGCGGGTTTGGCAGGATTAGTATTTGCCAACAGTGAACCTCCCGTCGATGAAGGTTCTGCTGCTGAGGGGTATCCTGTTGTCGCACAACTTGTTTTGCGCGATCGCATTGTGACCATCACCTCATCTCCCACGGGTTATCTATATGCCGTTGCTGACGAGTCGGGTGCAGTCCTCAGTGCTGGGTTAACCGAAGACCAGCTGAGTGAGCAATATCCTGGGCTTTTGGATACGCTCCGACCTGCCGTCGCTGACGAAAACTCAGAGCTAATGATGCTGGCTCCCGTTGAGCATTTCTAAGATTGATATCATTAGGTTTTTAGAGGCTTTTTGTTCTTGCCCATTGAGTGATTGTCGAAGCGCTTTGCTATCAAGTGATAGATCGCCTCGAAGTCCCAGGCTATTCACGTTGTACCATGGGTGCAAGTGTCAGAACTAATGAGAATTAACCAGATGGGCACTCAGTTCTGACACTGATGAAGAGAACCGACATCTCCAGCAGACTACGCTAAACAAGCTGCCAAATCTTCCTCAGGAGTGGTAATGGCCTGCAGCCGATAGGTCTCGGACAAGAGCTTAAATACGTTTGGCGAGATGAATGCAGGCAGTGTCGGTCCCAAACGGATATCCTTAATGCCCAGGTGTAGTAGGGTTAGCAATATAGCCACGGCTTTCTGTTCATACCAAGACAGAACCATGGAAAGGGGCAACTCATTGACATCCATTTCAAAGGCATTCGCTAGGGCGATCGCAATTTGAATGGCTGAGTAGGCATCGTTGCATTGCCCCACGTCCATCAGACGAGGCAACCCGGCAATTTCGCCTAAGTCGCGATCGAAGAAACGGAACTTGCCACAGGCCAAGGTCAGCACCACACAGTCATCAGGGACTTTTTCAACAAATTCGGTGTAGTAGGTGCGTCCAGGCTTGGCTCCGTCACAGCCACCTACTAAGAAGATGTGGCGCAGCTTGCCCTGCTTAACGGCATCGATAACCGTATCGGCAACACTCAACACCGCGTTGCGGGCGAAGCCAACCGTCACCGATTTTGGCGGAGCGGCTTCAGTAAAGCCAGGAAGCGATAAAGCCTTCTCAATCACTGGTGTATAGTCAGGAATGCCGCCTTCCTCAGCAGGCAAATTGGTGAGATGGGGATAGCCGACAGGGCCAATGCTAAAGAGTTTGTTGTTGTAGTGCTCGTGGGGCGGCATCAGGCAATTGGTGGTTATTGCGATCGCGCCAGGAAACTTGGCAAAATCCTTGGTTTGGTTCTGCCAGGCAGTGCCGTAGTGGCCGTATAGATGAGGATAAGACTGCTTGAGCTGCGGATAGCCATGGGCTGGGAGCAGTTCCCCGTGGGTGTACACCGTGATGTTGGTTCCCACTGTCTGTTTCAGAATCGCTTCTAACTGCCGAATGTCGTGGCCCGATACCAGAATGGCCTTGCCCGGCCTGGGGTTGAGCGGCACTTTAGTCGGAGTGGGGTGGCCGTAGGTAGTGGTATGTCCGGCATCCAAAAGCTCCATCGATCGCAGGTTCACTGCTCCGACTTCGAGCGCCAACTTGACCCAGTTATCCAGGCTGAGGCTTTGATTGTTGAGCGCATCTAGAGCGCGGTAGACGAAGCGATACACCTGCTCGTCTTCTTGGCCAATTTCATAGGCATGGAAAGCGTAAGAAGCTGCCCCTTTAATGCCATACAGCACCGTCAGCTTGAGCGAAAAAATATCGACAGCATCTTTACCCACTTGGCTGATAAATTTCAGCGCGACTTCTTGTCCCTGTTCGACCAGGCTTTCGGCGACATCAGGCTCAAAGTCGGCAATCGCTGGCCAAGTGACGGATTCTTGCGTGGCTTGAAGCTGGGTCTTAAGCGCTTCACGGTGAGCCAGTGCGGTTCTGACATAGCACCTAAATCGGCTGGTATCGAAGTTCACGTTGGTCATCGTGGCAAAGATGGCCTCACAGGTGAAGACATCCACCGCATGGGTGTCAATGCTCTGCTCTTTAGCCTGCAGTGCAACGGGAGCTAGGCTTCTGAGACAGTGAATCAATAAATCCTGCACGGCATTCACCTCAGGACTTTTGCCACAGGCTCCAAATTGGTGGCAGCCATCGCCGCTGGCGGTCTGTTCACATTGTTCGCAAAACATGGGTCAGGTCTCCTCTGGCTTTCTGGTATTACTTTACGTAAGGGGGCGGAATGAATACCTTGACTTAAGTCAAAGACTTGACCCAGTTAGAATCAATTAGGGTATCCACGCAGAAATTATGGAGTAACAATCCCCGCTACTTCTGATGTCATTCGTTTGCCATTGGCACAAGTTATCTGAGCACGGCCCATGTTAGAACCTACCCATCCCTTCTCAAAGCTGCTCGACTTTCTGGGTAACACCCAAATCTTTCAAGGACTGCCGCAAGAACAATTAGCTGCACTAGTCCAACTTGTTCATGTCCAGTCCTATGGCAAAGGAGAATTTGTTTTCCATCAGGGGGAAGAGGGCCGTGGCTTCTTTATCGTACAATCAGGTCGCATCAAGGTTTTTCAGCTTTCTGCCAGTGGACGCGAGCAAATTTTGCATGTTTTCGGGGCAGGAGATCACTTTGCCGAAGTTCCTGCCTTTGACGGTCAGTGTTTTCCGGCCTCCGCCGCTGCTTTGGAAAAGTCTGAAGTCCTGTTCTTCCCTCGTCAGCTCTTTCTAGAACTTCTAGAACGGAACCCGACTCTAGCAATCAACATGCTGAAAAGCTTTGCCCGTCATCTGCGACGTTTTCCTAACTTGGTAGACAACCTTTCCTTACGAGAAGTGCCAGGGCGCTTAGCTTCCTACCTACTGACGCTATGCGACCCGGCAGACGACATCAGCCAAATAGAATTGACGCTCAACAAAGGGCAATTGGCAGCAATGTTGGGTACTATCCCTGAGACCCTTTCTCGGGTTTTTCATAAATTCAGCCGTGCTGGGATTATCACGCTAGAGGGTTCCAAAATCACAGTGCTGGATCGCGATCGCTTGCGCCAGATGGCTCAATAGACATCGCACGTGCCATACATGCCCCTGTTCTAAAACGGGTTCTGAAAGGGGCATGTATAGCAGTCGCCAGTTCCGTTAGGGCAAGATCGTTTCAAACCAGGTCTTAGCTTTAGGTCGCTCAACCCAACCCTTTAGTCTGCAAAATGGCGATCGCTCCACCCATGTATTCAAACACGGCGGCGTCTGCCGCCCCTTGACTAGCCTTGGCTGGCCCTTCCTGCTGATACATTGTGTTCAGCGATCGCCATTTTGCAGACTAAAGGGTTGGGTTGAGCGACCTAAAGCTAAGACCTGGTTTGAAACGATCT
>JBCBTQ010000353.1:0-4237 GCA_039818605.1 Cyanobacteria bacterium J06639_14
GATCGGTTAAAGCGTCAATTGCGAGAGCAGCGGGTCGGTATTCTGATTGATAACGTGGAACCGGCGCTGGATGCCCAAGGACGATTTTGGTCAAATCATTCTCGGTATGGCGACCTGTTGCGAGTTTTGTGCGATCCCAAGGGGCAAACGGTAACCCTTCTGACGAGTCGCGATCGCCTATGTGAACCAGGCGTCACGGTTACTCACTATCGATTGCCGGGGCTGAGCCTCAATACGTGGCAGCTTTTTTTTGAGTCGCATGGGATCGCCTTGATGCCCAAAACCCTCACAGCGATGCACCGAGCCTATGGGGGGAATGCCAAAGCCATGAACATTCTCTGTGGTGCCATCAGGGGTGACTTTGATGGTGATGGCGACGCCTACTGGCAGGATAATGGAGCCGATCCCCTGACAGCCCTGGATTTGAAGAATCTGGTCACAAGTCAGGTCAAGCGATTGAAAGCACTTGATGCGGATGCTTATCAGCTTTTCTGTCGGTTAGGAGCTTATCGCTACCAGGATGTGCCACGGATCCCCACAGAAGGGTTACTGGCTCTCATGTGGGATATCGACCCAACTCGGCATCGTCAAGTGATCACCTCGCTCCGCAATCGCTCACTTCTGGAAAGCTACAAAGGTCAACACTGGCTCCATCCGGTGGTGCAGGCAGAAGCACTAGAACGGTTACGTCCTGGCGCTGATTGGTACACCACGCACAGGCAAGCGATTCAATTCTGGACCCAGCGCGTTGCTCAAATTACGTCGATTACTGAGGCCACTCAAGCTCTGGAAGCTTACTATCATGCACTGGCGATCGCAGACTATGGTGCCGCCGCCGAGGTATTGCTCAATAGTCGCCATAATCAATGGGGGCAATATTTAACACTGGGCAGCACCTTATATCGTATGGGGTTACTACAGCCAGTAATGACAGCGATCCCCACCCTATTACCTCACTTGCCCGAAGATCAACGGGCCAGTGAACTCCGCAATATTCTGGCTGATGTGTACTGGATCTCCGGCCAGGTTCACGCTGCGATCGCCACCCAAAAGCAGGCTAGAACCATTGCCTGTCAAGGACTCAAAATAGCACTTAATAAAGCAGCAGACTCCCACGAGCTTTACTGTTGGCGCATGTTAGAGGTCGACGCCCTACTGAGCCTGGGTTTGTATCATCTGGATTTATGGGAATTAGCCGAGGCTGCCCAATATTTCCAAGCCGTCATTACAGCTGCTCGTGGTACCGCTCATCAAGGGTGGGCGGATAAAGCGTCATTGTGTTTGGCCCTAGTTGCTTCTTATGGAGTCAGCCACGCAATCGTCCAAGTCTCCACCGATGCCTTCGCACCCTCACCTTACTGCTTGGCTGAAACCCTTGCCGAGCAAGCCTATCGGACGATTGCCGATGTTTCTCGTCCAGAATATACAGGACGCTTTGCGTTCTTTATTCAGCTCCTAGCCCAGACCTATACCAACCTTGGCAACTCAGGTCGAGCAACTGAGTTGTATCAGCGCACCATCGTATTTGCCGAAGCCAGCCACTACGTCCAAGTCAAAGCCAAAGCCCTGGTTGGCTTGGGCCAGTTGTCGCGACGGCAAGGAGCTGATGAAGAAGCCATTGCAGCGATCAAAATGGCACTCAGTTTACTGGATGATTTAGGCGCTAAGGGAGATCTTGCCGAAGCTCACTATCAGCTAGGGTTGGCCTATCAGCAACAAGGAGAAAGCGCGTTTGCGAAGGCACACTTCGCAAACGCAGTACATTGCTTTGGTGAAATCCAAGCACCCCATCAAATTGCTAAGGTGAAAGCTGTCCAAATCGCCTAAGCAACGCTTCACAGCTTTACCCACAGTCAGATACACGCTTAGCCTTCAAGAATCTTCGGCACTTTGACAAAGTCATCTTCGCGTTCTGGAGCGTTCTCAATCAAGCTTTCGCGATCGCTAAAGACCTCCGTCTTATCAGGACGCGTAATGTTGCTAACCTCGATAGCACGAGTTGTCGGCGGTACATCACCCGTGTCGAGTTCATTAAGCTGCTCAACATACTCCAGAATGCTATTGAGCTGAGTTGTAAACTGCGCTTCCTCATCGGACTCAAGGTTAAGACGAGCCAGATGGGCCACTTTACGGACCTGTTCAAGATCGATCATGAGTGATTATTCCTTAGTAAAAAGCATCCACCTTCATGCGCCCAGTATTTTTCAGCCAGTTTTGCGCCTCAATGTAGTTGTTAGGGGCAATGCGAAGGGCTTCCATCCAATAGGTTGCGGCTTGATCGTATAGTTCGTTGGCAGCTTTGTTATCGCCAGTAGCCTCTGCCTGCTCACCCTTGTAGTGATAGATGACAGCCATATTATTCAGAGCCTGACACATCCGAGGGTTTAAGTCTAAGGCTAATTGGTATTTCTCCAGGGCATTGTCATGCTCACCATTACTGGCATGAATCAAACCCATGTTGTACAGGATGAAGCTCTTGTCATAAGGATCTTCCTCCAAGGTCAGGGCTTCTTCATAATTTTGCATGGCCTCGGCATACTCACCATCTGCTTGGGCTGACATCCCGTCTCGATAGTAAGCAAAAGCTTCTTTTGCACGTTGCTTGGTCGGCATCATCTTGAGAATCATGTCGGCCATGACCGTGAAGGTCTTATCAATGAAGTTGTCGTTGCGCTGAGTTCTGGGCATGACAAGCAGCAAGTTGGTGAACGGATGTCTAACTACTTTAGCGTTCACTGGGGTGATCGCTACGATCAAGATGGAACAGAATCCATTGATTGTAGGTATCGGTTTAAGAAACAAACTAAATCACTGACTGTTTTTAGCAAAGATTCGTCGAACTCATCGCTAATATCGACTTGAAACGTATTGTAAAAATCGTCACAGAGCTGACTGGACCAGTCAAACCAGCACACTAAGGGAAATCGTAAATCTTCGATCAAGCGATCGCTCGGTCGTATGCGCCCTGTTTCCAGTCCGGAATATGTTTTCAACTGTGTGTAAATAAAACTCAGTAGCGAGGGTGAGATGGCCTCGCTTCCGATCTCGAAAAATAAACTAGACCATGTTGCAGAAGATAACCTGGGGCGATGGCGTAATTGCTGGTTCACTCGTCGTCGAAGCGCCATATCAGGACTCAAGTCACTGTATGTTCTTAGGCTTTGGACGTAGTTAATTACTGATTGCCACATGGATTCAGCCAACTGGCTTGCTGTTTTCAGTGTTCCCCAGGAAACTAGGCAGGAACCGAGAATTTTGAAACAATGGGTCGATATTGTGTGAACTTCTACCCTTAAAGGTGTTTAGCAAAGTTCGCAGCCACCATGGGTAGTCCTACCCAGTAGCCTTGAATAAAGTCGCACCCATAGTCTTTCAGCAACGCCATTTCTTCGGGTGTTTCTACGCCTTCGGCTACAACTTTCAGATCCAAATCATGGGCCATTGAAATTATGTGATTGACAATCACCTGATTTTTGCGATCTTGAGCCACTCCTCGAACAAAGCAGGTATCAATTTTCAGGGTGTGGATCGGAAATTGCTGTAAATACCCAAGCGAAGCATGACCTGTGCCAAAGTCATCAATCGCCAGCCGCACACCCAGGTTTTTCAGCCGATGCAGTAACGCGAGGGCGGCTTCGACGTTTTGCATGAGAGCCGTCTCAGTAACTTCAAGTTCCAGACACTCAGGTGGTAAACGCGTTTCCTGTAAGATTTCATCTAAAACTTGATATAGCTTGGGTTGGTGTAATTGCACGCTCGACAGATTTACCGCAATATTCAGAGAACCTTGTTTGCTGTTTAACCAGCTTGCGGCTTGCGCACAAACGTTTCTCAGTACCCAATCCCCAATGGGGATGATCAGACCTGTTTCTTCAGCCAAAGGTACGAAACGCGCTGGCGAGATATAACCATGATCAGGATGCTGCCAACGAATCAAAGCCTCGGCCCCAACAATGCGGCCAGTATCCAAATTTTGTTTAGGTTGATAGCAAACTTCAAACTCTTGTCGCTTGAGCGCATATCGGAGCCAGGTTTCTACTTGTAGTTCATCACCAGAGACTACAGCCATATCAGAGGTATAGAACCGGTAAGCGTTGCTCTTCTGAAGCTTAGCCCAATCCAGAGCCGCATCTGCCTGTCTCAATAGAATGCTAATGTCATCTGTATCATCGGGAAAAACATCAATCCCGATACTGGTTGTCATGAAAACTTCTTGTCCAGTTAATGAGAAGCAGCG
>JBCBTQ010000354.1:0-4216 GCA_039818605.1 Cyanobacteria bacterium J06639_14
GCTGGGTTGCGGAGCATCCAGACCTCTATCAGCATTTCCGAAGGCACATGGGTTTGCCGATCCTGAGCACCTACGTCAAAAATGCGGAGCCCTGTAACCTGCAAGTCTACTCCCAAGGTCTCGGGATCCTCTAATAGCTGGCTGACAAAACGCCCCTGGCGATTTTCTCGGACTAAAACTGCCAAACTTAAATTGGGGTCCGCTTCATGCAATGCCAGCGCTTGCTTCGCAATAAGCTGTACAGTTTCAGTGACGGTTTCCGGGCGGTAAAATTCCACCCCTTGACCGATGGGAGGTGGGTTGGCATGGGGTTGCGGATCGTCTGCTGGGACCGGACGAATCTGCTGGTTCCGGAAAGGGGGCGTCGTGCCTGCCAATCCAGACTGATTCACCCACTGTAGTGTGGCGTTAGCTGCAGCCATGATGATGGCGCTACTGCGTCCGGCCTGATTCATCTCAATCAGACGCTGCTGTTGCTGGACACGATCGCAAAACTGATTGAAAAAGACGGGATCGGCTGGCGTAAAGGTCGAGTTAATGGCCTGATTGGGATCCCCCACCCGCACCAGATTGCGTGGTCCTTGAGGATCATCCGGATCGGCTGCCAGCATTTTTAACAATGATGTTTGTAAAGGGGCTGAATCCTGGGCTTCATCTTCAAAGACCGCAAACACGCGCTCACGCCAAAAGCGTCTGGCCGCTTCCGACTCTAACACCCGCAATGCCGCCAAAATCATGTCGTCGTAGTCGATGAAGTGGCGCTGTACCAGCAAACTTTGATACTGGGCATAGAGTCCCGCCGCAATCGTCAGCACATCATAATCTTCAACCCCTGCGGCCAAAGAACGAGTAACAGCACTGGCTAAGGTCGCTAAAGCCTCTGGTTGTAATCCAGAACTCTTCGCCTCATGGATTACCGTCGTTGCCAGGTTCGGTAAAATCTCAGTGCGTAGGGCCGACTGTCGTCGCAGTCGTTCAGTTTCTTCACCATCAAATTGCCGCCCTTCCAGCAAACGCTGATAGAGGTCTGGATGCTCCGCAACCCAGCGCTCAACACAGGTTCGAATGAGACGATGTCCTTGGTTAGGGGTAAGCAGGGTGAGCGTATCCAGGCTGATGCCCGATAAATCAGGATTGCGGGTGGCAATTGTCAGTGCCAGTCCGTGCAGGGTGTAAGCGACAAAACTATTCAAAGGGAGTTGCAACTCCCTGAGGTGCCTTTGCACCTTGACTTTGAGATTGGCCGCGGCTGATCGGGTAAAGGTCACCAGCACCAATTGCCGCCGGGCATTCAGCCCATGACGCGCGATCGTGATCGCCGCCGCCGCTGCCATTCCAGTGGACTTCCCAGCTCCCGGCACCGCCGCAACTGCCAGGGGTCCCCCAGACCAATCGGCCAAGGCTTGCTGTCCTTCCCGGAGGCCGTCACGAATCGCGGTTAATACAGTGGCTCTATCAGGCGCGATCGCCTTCTGCGTCGTCATTGACCTCGGTCATTTGAGGAATTGTTCACCGGTCCGCCCATAAGCGTAGCGCGTGATCATACAACCGTGTGCAGGTTAATTAAACACAACCCTAGACCTGAGCCCCCTATCGTATCCTAAATCCGGTTTACCCACCCCCTAATTGAGCGACGTGACAGGTCGCGTCGCTACAGATATCACCTATTCACATAATGGGAGTTAGTCATTCGGATTCAGTATTACTCAAATGTACTGGCTGTAGCTGAACAAGGCTATCGCAACACCACGTCGGTGTATTTTAGAGCCTGGCAGTGGCCAGGATGGATTGTCGCCAGACATCATAGCCTTGTGGATTGAGATGCAAACCGTCTGTCGTCAGTTCAGCCCGCATATTGCCTTCCACATCCTGGAACTGAGTATGGACATCGCGATACTCCACAGTCATGTCTGCGGCAATTGCCATCAAGTGACGGTTGAGAGTTTGGACGCGATCGTTCGTAATATCGGCTCGACGCGTCGGAAATACGGAATAGATCACGATGTGGGCATCAGGATGTTGCTGCTGAAGTCGCTGCACCGTTGTTTGAATGTTAATGGCGATCGTGGCCTCCGGCACGCCATTCTTGAGGTCATTAACCCCCGCTAAAAGATGGATCGTGTCAGGGCGAGTGTTCGCAAAGGCCGCCAGCCGTTGCAAAATCCCTGCCGTAGTATCGCCGGAAATCCCTTGATTGAGCCAGAGGCGATCGCGAGGCAAGCTATCCGGAGGCAGCCACATCCCTAAGGAATCGCCCAGAATGACTTCCAAACGGTTGTCACCTTGCCCAACCGCCACGGCTTGGCCTTCTCTAGTCAACAAGCTGAGCCAATCTTGATAGGTGGGCTGTCCGCTGGCTTGACTCCACGCGTCAACATACTCACTCGGGGACAACCGTGTGTATAAACGACCCGATTGCAGCGCTAGCTCCCGTTGACGA
Organism: Cyanobacteria bacterium J06639_14; assembly: GCA_039818605.1. Classification (GTDB taxonomy): domain Bacteria; phylum Cyanobacteriota; class Cyanobacteriia; order Phormidesmidales; family Phormidesmidaceae; genus SIO1E4. The sequence goes on from JBCBTQ010000354.1 coordinate 2,441, forward strand.
TAGAGTTGCGCGCCTGATGCCGGACGCCGTTGGGTTATGGGTGGACTAAACTGAGGGGCCGGTGTTGGTGCAATCACAGCCAGTTTTTTCGGCAATGAAATTTGTAAGGCCACAGGGGTTGCAGGATTCCAATCCTCACTGGATGGGGTATCGGTCGCTGGAATAGTAATGGCCTCTGAGGGTGGAATGGCCGGAGTTGCCTCTACTAAAAAACTGTCGCCAGATGATTTGGAAACTGGAATCGCGATCGCAGGTTCTGTTCTGGGTACAGCCATCACCCCAACGCTTGATCGACGTTGACGTTGTTGAACGGGTTCTAGACACGCCAAAAAACGTTGAGTATCGTCTTGCTGACACAAGTCCGACGTCCCAAACTGAGGTTCCCAAACTGACTGTGTTGGGGCAACTTCAGTCGGAACGCGATTCACAGTCGGTCTTTCCCGAACTGCCTGCTGCTCGACCGAGGGAATCGGTGTCGCCATACTTGGCACCGTTGCCTCGCAATCACCGACCAAAGATTGCATCAAGAGTAAACACACATCCGCTGGCATGACAAAAACCCCTTTTATACATTGGCCACATCGAGATTCCTGAGCTGCCCCGAAGGGGAAAACTCCAGTTTTCAAATCGGATGTGGTTTAGCTTGTTCCATATGACAACCGTTGCCTTGTCAGCTCAGGAAATTCTGTTGCGTAGGTGTTTAAAGCTTCTGCAAAGTTAATATTGACTGGCAGTTGCAAGAACAGGGTGTACGGATAAGTTCTACAAACTCACGAGAGGCGTACAAGGTAGCGTCTCAGGTCCTCTCCTTAGCTAAGACAGGTAAGCCTTGCACCACAGTGATGCGGCCTAAGAACACGGAGCAATTGGCCCCAAGGAAAAGTCATGCTTCTTCCTTGAGGTCATCACCCTAAACACCTCAGATGCATCAGATAGCAAAGGAACCGCTATCTTTAGGTGAGTAACATAAACTCAGGGAGCAGTTTTCGAAGATAACGCCAAGTTGGCGATCGCTCTAATGGAGTTCACGGATAACCGAACAAAAGCATAAACCCCAAAGCAGCTTTTAAGTCTAATTTCTCCAGCAGCTTGTTCAGAAGACCAAGACTTGCCCTGTACGCTTGATCGTTCTGTTTCAGAAACAGAAGGGGCATATTAAAGACATGATGAGATGGCACAATATCTCATTCATTTTGCGGCAACCATTGTCTTGAACAAGCTTTGCAAAGACACGGTTGAAAGAGGAAAAGTACGTATGTCGATAAGGAGACACCCTAAATTCATCCTCATTGTGGATGATAATCCCACCAACCTGTCGATGCTCTCAGAACTCCTAGATGAGGCTGGGTTTCAATTTAGGGTTGCGATAGATGGCGAAAGTGCCTTGGCATTGGTTGAACGAAATCAGCCTGAATTAATTTTACTTGATGTCCAAATGCCTGGAATTGATGGCTTTGAAACTTGCCGTCGTCTTAAAGAAAATTCTGTCACCCAATCCATACCCATTATCTTCACGACAGCGTTCGCGGATACAGAGAGCAAAGCAAAGGGATTTGCCTTGGGTGCTGTCGATTACATTCCCAAACCCTTTGATCAGGTTGAGGTATTGTCAAGAATACGCGTACATCTGACGCTAAAACAGCTAACCGAATCCTTAGAAGATCAGGTCCAAGAGCGTACCATTTCGCCGAGGCTGGAGAGCTTCTCTTGTTGCACCAATTGTAATTGGGCTTGTTGTAAGGCAATGGTACGCTCTTGGACCTGATCTTCTAAGGA
>JBCBTQ010000355.1:0-4215 GCA_039818605.1 Cyanobacteria bacterium J06639_14
AGAGGAGCAAGAAGGGACAGGAGAGAAGAAGGTGGGTGGGATGGTTTTCCACCATGCCCACTCCATCATCGGCATAAGTAAGACGCAAGAAAGCGGTAACCCAACTCAAGGGCATGACCCTGATGGAACAGTTTGTTGGGTAAAACTACGCAATCCATGGGGTAGAAATGCAGCTCCAGATGTGAAATTGAAGAGAATCCCAGGGTTTGTATCAACACCAGAATGGGACCAAAAAACTGGGGAATACTACCTAGAGATGAGTTATCTATTGGAGTACTTCCGAAGCGTCAAATTTGGTGCAGAGCCAAAAACCATGAAGCAAAAATAGTGCGATCGCCTCTCGCCATAGATTGGGTTTCGCGCTTTATTAGGCCTGATAAAGAGCTGGCATTTATACCAAAAAGCGAAACCCAACATCACTCAAAATTAGCCATTCAAAAAAGTCAAAATCAATTGCAAATTTTGGGTTACTAATCTCAAATCTCAGAAGTGGGACGATAGATGTTGGAGATTCCCCTCTGTCGCCGCCCCCTTGCAAAGGGAGCTATCCCAATGATGGACGAGATACCTTTGAGGATTAGTCTTTGACGATCGCTGTTGTTTGTGGAGAGCGATCGTAAGGGCTTAGGGAGGTTGCGATCGCCCTCCTGTCAAGCATCAACATTTACTCGTCCAAATTTTCTAAATCTGCAAGATCTTGTAACCGACCAGATGCTTTTTTGTTAATTTTCAAGTTATCTAAATCAATAAAATTAACCAGGATCCCGCCAATTTCAGTCTCTAGTCGAGCTGCATAGCATGTTGAGAAATCTACGCCATCAGGTGTTGTCAATAGATCAATTCGGTTCGGCGGATACCCCAATTGAATCACCTGATCAGGTGTCATAAAATCTTGAGGCTGCAATTCTAGCGAAGCAAACCCAAATTGGGCTAAAGCTTGAAGCACACGATTCGCATTCTCTGACGTCATCTCGATCCAAATATCAATATCTTTGGTGTAGCGAGGATATCCATGCAGTGCAACTGCGTAACCGCCAATCACCAGGTAACGAACCTGATTATCGTTTAGTAACTGTATAAACTCTTTGAAATCTTGGTTGAGCACTGTATTTCCAACCAATAAAATCCTGACGAATTTGCTCTAATGCGGCAAGGCGTTCTTCATAGGGTAATGTCCGCCAATAAGCAGCATCCGTCTTTCGCGATCGCATACTCATTTTGGTAACCGTAATCTGACGCCGAGCAGGCAATGATTGCATCGGAGAACCAACCCCATCCGTGAGTGAGCGTATGCAACTATTGTAACTTGTGGCAATTCCAAAAATCCTACTACCCGATAATTCCCTTTTAACCAACAGCGCATCCAGTGCGATCGCGTTTCTCTCTTGTAGGGCGATCGCACTACCTATACCAAAGTCAAGTCATTGTGCAGATAATAGTTAAAGGACTATGAACCATACCATCGCCCAGGGTTAGAGCCATGATTGCGATCGCACCGATCAAATCCCTACCAGATGGCTCAGTTGATTCTAGTCAGTTTTTCCCTGATGTTGATGTCCCCACGCTTTATCAACAGGTCGTCGCTGCGATCGCCAATGGTGCTAGCCCGCCCAGAGCAATTCGGTCTGTTATCTAAGGCTACAAAAAACCCTACTTACCGACGATACCCAACCCATCGTAACTGATACAAACTAGGTACTAACGTTCTGTGGTATTGCGTGCGATGATTGCTGATCAAGAGCCTTTAACCGAGCCTGGCCCCACCCTCCTCGATGCCAACCAACGCTTTTCTCAATCGCTGATTTGGCAACTGCAACGCAACTACTTTAACCAACAAGGCGTCCAAGCCTGGAATACGGGCACCGTACCCCACTATGTCACCAGCAACCCCTTCATTGCTAATGCTTACAGCAAAGTAATCTTTGGCTTCCTGCGCGATTGCGCCCAAAATCAACAAACGCCCCTAGACCCAACCCAGCCCATTTATATTGTTGAGCTTGGGTCTGGCTCAGGGCGGTTTGCCTATCACTTCCTCAAGCAGTTTTTTGAAACCTATCTCTGGTCAACCCTGCGGCACATCCCAGTGACCTATGTGATGACCGATCTGGCCCAACAGAATCTAGACTTCTGGCAAGCCCATCCCTTCTTACGTCCCTTCATTGAGCAGGGCGTCCTTGACTTTGCCCAGTTCGACATTGAGCAGGATCAAACCCTAACCCTGATGAATCGGGGCGAAACCCTGTCTGCTGAGACGCTCAAAAATCCGTTAATTGCTATCGCCAATTACTTTTTTGATAGCCTCCCCCACGACATTTTCCACATTCAAGGTGAGGAACTCTACGAAACACAAGTAACCCTCACCACCTCAAATGCGAACCCCAACGATACTGACAGCAGCCCAGATAATCCGATAGACAACCCAATCAGCATCGCCTACACCGATGTAGCCACCGTGGCTGAGGGCTACTATGCCGACCCAGCCATGAATCAGGTATTACAGGATTACCAAACGCAGCTGAGCAATACCTCACTGTTATTTCCTAATGTTGGCTTGCAGGGGCTAAATATCCTACGCCAAATCAGCCGCGATCGCCTGTTGTTTTTATCCGCTGATAAAGGTCACACTAACCTGACTGACCTGGCGGGGCGGAGCAATCCTAAACCGACCGTACACGGAGCGTTTTCACACGGCGCGTTTTCGGTGACGGTGAACTACCACGCGATCGCCCGCTATAGTGAAATCCAGGGCGGCCAAGCCCTGATGCCCGATCATCTGCGTCGGAGCATTGCCATTTGTGGGTTTCTCTTTGGGACATCCTCCCACGATCATATTGAAACCTACCAGGCCTACCAAGCCGCAATTCTACACGCCAGCCCGGATGACTTTTTTGCCCTCAAAAAAGCGATCGAACCCCATTTTGATACGCTCACCTTAAAGCAAATTCTGGCGTATCTCCGCTTTAGTCGATGGGATCACAAAATCTTTTTGGGCTGCTTTGACAACCTGATGGAACAAGTCGAAACCGCATCTGACAGCCTCTGCGACGAAATCTATCAAGCAATCCACAACATTTGGCAAACCTATTACTTCATTGGCGAAGAGAAAGACCTGCCCTTTCATTGCGCCATGCTGCTATATAAGATGCGCTACTATACCGAAGCCATCAACTATCTCGACTGTTCCCTTGAGTTCTACGGCGATCATCCGGGGGTTCTTTATAACCAAGCCGTTTGTTATCTACATTTGAAATCCCCAGAACAATCGCTAGCATCCCTTGACAGGGCTTTAAACGTTGATCCTCAGTTTGAAGCCGCCCAAGCTTTAAAGGGTAAGGTAGAAAAGCAATCCAAAATTCAAAATTAAGCATTCAAAAACAAACTATTCCAATTATTCTTTGGGGTTGCGTTTCGTTTTTACAACTATTGACGCAATAATTTTGACTAATTCTTCTGATTCTTTCAGGAGTGGGCGTAATCGATCCTCTGCAATCAATTCTGTAGCGATCAATAACCGTAATCAGTATCGGGTTTCTCTGGTTTCCTTCAACGCAATTTCCAGTTTATGGACAAAATCAGCTGTACTTTGAGTTGCTTGAGATTCCTCCACATTTGCCCCAATCGACGTTCCTGATCGGATTAACTGTCTGGCCAATGTTCAACTCACCCCAGGATTACTATCCAAAACCTTGCAAAGATTAACAATTCGTACGGCAAAGTCAAACGTCCTATTCGTAATCGGCACCAACTCACCCATCGTGATCGTTTAATTTTGAATTTTGAATTCCTAATTTTGAATTCCCAATTCTGATTTAGTGGGTGCTGGGGTCTCAGGTTTAGCAGGCGGCTGTTGCGGAACGCTAGGCAATGGAATTTCTGGTCTTGATGGAGAGGGCTCTGGTCTTAACAGCTCCTCCGCTGATGTTGAGGGAGGCTCTGGGGTTGATATCACTTCCGGCGGCGGGGGTATGGTGAGCATTGTGTCAACGGTTGCAGGCGGTGCCAGGGGCAGGCTGAATGATGGCTGTAAGTTTTCTAGCACCACCGAACGGGTGATGGTTTCACCACTGACCGAGGTAACGGTCAAGGTCACCACTTCTTGGGTATTCGCTGTGACGGGGTAAGCCAACTCTCCAACCAGTGACACACTACCGGGAGTGGGACTCAGTTCGACCTGAGTGTAAGGCCCACCCACCACTCGCCAAGCAAGTTGCACAT
>JBCBTQ010000356.1:0-4197 GCA_039818605.1 Cyanobacteria bacterium J06639_14
AATGCGGTGCTTCAAATTGACTGTTGTCTGGCACCACCAATTCCTTGGCTGCCGTCAGCCAGGCAAAGGCCAACATGCTGATAATGGCCAGACAATTAGCAAACAAAATTTCCCAAATAGCCCTAGCCACATTCAGATCCCTGGTTGCGCCCTGAGGGCAAAACTCCAGTTTCCAAATCGGATGGGGTTTAGGTTGGCGGCGTGCTTCTCAAGCATGGAGGGAGTTGCTGTACAGTGACAGCCTTAAAGAGAGCCCCAGTGATACCTGCCTTATGCCAGAGTTCAGCGCCGCGAAGGGATTAACCTCTAAATAACGTCCCCTTACAGGAAGGATGCATTACAGGAGCGAGAGTCCTTTGCTCCTGCGATCGCCACGCTATTTATCCAGATCCCTAAGCAACCTTGTAAAAGCTCCAATCGATACGGTCTACATTGATCAAAACAGTTCGATGACCGAGATCATGACTGAGTTCGTATGACTTATGACTGAGATGCTGGATTTGTATACCGGCAAACTCATTTAGCTTGGCATGGGGATTATGAGGTAAGGCTTTCCACAGGAAGAAATAGCCCTACCCGCTTCCACCGCCCCTTTTACTGACCTTATCCAATCCGCACTTGCCAGTAAATGCAGGATGGGCTATCAGGAAGCTTGCTCATCAATAGGACGATATGGGTTGAGGGGAAAAGCACTCGCCAATACTCCTATTGCCGGATCAAAATCTCTCTTTGCCCACTGCACAATCAATCAGACTGGCACCTGAACTTTAGCTCCTAGATCTCTACCAAGCTAAGGTTCTCTAGCTTAAGTTGCTATAGAAAAAGCTGGCCATCACTAACAACCGTCAATAATAGTATAGGATACGTAAAAATAGTTATTAGATGAATAAGTATCTGACGAAGGATTGGTTTTAAATATTGCCTTAGCATCAGCCCCACCACTGATGTCAGCAAGTACTGCGTCAGGCAGATTGGTATATTCAGGCGGATTTTTAATCATGTCCTTTTTTTCCCAGGTCTGCCCAATCTGATCATTTTGTTTGTTCGTTTTTTCAAACATGAAGACTTTCTCCTTAGTAGTCACTTTTTGATGTGGTCAAAACCCATAGCGAAATCTGCCTCACGCTTAAATACAGCACGGCTCATCAATCTCGCAAAAGCTCTGATAAATACGATCTATCTATAGTTATCAAAACAGTCAGATGACCGAGATCATGACTGAGTTCGTATGACTTATCGCTGAGATGTTTAATTTGTATAATATCGAACTTATTTATTTTGAAATCGACGGTATTGGCAAAGGGCTTCTCGCCCCTGGAAAATAAGATTGCTTCGAGAGACGTGCGGGGATTAATCCCTCAAGTTAGGCAGTTGCGCCGAAATAACATCCCAACCACCCAACCACCCAACCACCCAACCACCCTTCTACCCATCCACTCATCCACCCATCTACCCATCCACCCATCCACCCATCCACCCATCCACCCCCATCCTTAAAATAGTCAGGTCTGTACCTACACCTCAACTTTGCCCGTGATAAATTGTCGATACAACAGCGTTTCCCTGGTATATGTCCCGCTCACTGAAGGTCGATAGCCAATCCATTGAGTTGGTGAAAGGCTCCCTCAGGCGATGTGGCTTTCGCAGCCAGCGCACCTTAGCCGAAGACCTTAATCTAGCTTTATCAACCGTTAGTCGTTTCCTCAATGGCAAACCCGTAGACTTTGCCACATTTGTGGAAATTTGCGATCGCCTCAGCCTCGATTGGCAGGCCATCACTGACATTATTGAAGCCGACACTGCTGAAGATGTGGCTCCCCAGACAACCGCAGACCGCACCTCGCATCTCACGGCAACATCGGAGTCGGAGCCCATTGAGCCTGATAGCGCCCTCCCCCCCATCCCTGACCCAAAGTCTGAACCGAAGACACAGGCAACGCAGCAGGATTGGGAAGAAGCGATCGACACGACCTTCTTCCATGGGCGCAGGGATGAACTCGCCCAATTAAAAACCGCAATTCTCACCGATCAATGTCGTCTAGTTGCCATTCTGGGCCTGGGAGGAATGGGCAAAACCAGCCTGGCCGCCAAACTAGCCCACACGATTCACCTCGATTTTGACGCGGTTATCTGGCGCTCTGTCCGCAACGCCCCCCCTCTGAAGCACCTGCTGAAAGAGATGGTGCCCTTTGTCTCCCAGCAGCAGGATGTTGAACCCTCGCTGGAGCGACTCTTCTATTGGTTACGGATACGGCGCTGCTTGATCATCCTCGATAATGTCGAAACCCTACTGGAAAGTGGCCAATCGGGACAATACCGGGCTGGCTACGGAGACTACGGCACCTTGCTGTCTCACTGTGGCGAAACCACCCACCGCAGTTGTTTGATCATCACGAGCCGCGAGAAACCGAGTGAAATTGGCCGCATCGAGAGCGAGCACCTCTTCACCCGCTCATTGCAGCTAGGCGGATCCGCCGAAGCCGCTCAGGCCATTGTTCAAGCCAAAGGATTGCAGGGGGAACCAGCAGCAATCCAACAGTTCTGTCAGCGCTATGGCGATAATCCACTTGCGATTAAAATCGTTGGCACCTCAATTCAGGCAATTTTTGATGGGGATATCCGTCTCTTTTTGCAAGAAAACGCCCCGATTTTCAACGATTTTCGCCGCCTACTCAACCAACAATTTGACCGACTTTCCCCCCTTGAGCAAAGCATCTTGTACTGGTTGGCCATTAACCGCGAATGGACGCCCCTCGCGGAACTTCTCGACGATATCTGGCCTGTAAGCTCCCGCGCCGATGTCTTTGACGCTTTAGAATCCTTGAGCTGGCGATCGCTGATTGAAACCAAGGCCGGTCAGTACACACAGCAGCCAGTGATCATGGAGTATGTCACCGAGCGGCTGATTCAGACCATTTACGAAGAACTCGAAACCCTGAATCAGCAAGGCAGTTCGGCCTCTCTAGCACCTACTGAATTGCCTCTGCTATTCCATACTCATGCGCTGCTCAAAACCACCAATCGGGATTACGTACGCGATAGTCAGCGACGGATGATTTTCGCGCCTCTGGTCAAACGACTGCAAACAAAACTAGTGCAGCCTTCCAGGATGAAGCAATACGTGCTGGCTATCTTGGCAACCCTGAGGCAGGTCGTTCCAGGCTACGGGGTCGGTAACTTGATTAACCTGTGCCGACAGTTAGAACTCGATTTGACGGGCTATGATTTCGCCCATTTAGCGATCTGGCAGGCGGATTTGCTGAAAGCCAATATCCCAGCTACCAACTTTACGCAGGCAAATTTTCAGAACTGTCAGTTTAATAATCATTTTGGCGGGATTACCGCGTTGACCTTAAACCCTGCTAACACCCTATTAGCAGCGGGTGATTTTCGGGGTAATATCCATCTCTGGCAGATGGCTACCTACCAACCGTTAGGCACCCTCAGCGGGCATACGGATACGGTCTTTTCGCTGGCTTTCTCCCCCGATGGCCAGTATTTACTGAGTGGCAGTGGTGACCACACCCTCAAGCTTTGGCAGATCGCCGACTATCAATGTGTGCATACCTTGCGGGACCATCATCAAATGGTTTGGTCAGTTGCCTTTGCGCCAGAGGGAAACCGCATTGCGAGTGCAAGTCGTGACCGCAGTATCAAAGTGTGGGATGTTGCTAGCGGCAAATGTTTGCAAACCTTGGAAGCGCATACCGGTGCTGTTAAAGCACTCACCTTTGCGCAAACCGAAAACATGCTCGCCAGCGCGAGTATTGATCACACCATCAAGCTTTGGGATTGGCAGCAAGGACGCTGTCTTAAAACCTTGGCAGGGCATACCCAAGGGGTGTGGAGCATTGACTTTGGTCCGCAGGATCGGTTTTTAGTCAGTGGTAGTGATGACCAAACCGTGCGAGTCTGGGATCCGAAGACGGGGCGGTGTCTCAAGGTCTTGTCGGGCCATGAACATACGGTACGTTCTGTGAAAGTCAGCTTCAACGGCAAAACGCTTGCCAGTGGCGACTATAGTGGCTTAATTAAGCTGTGGAATCTGGACGCTTATGTATGTGAGCGATCGCTGAATGGTCATAGCAGTTGGCTCGGGTCCCTCGTCTTTTCCAATGATGACCAATTCCTTTACAGTGGCGGGCAAGATCGCATTATTCGGGCGTGGGAGTATCAATATGGCTGTTGCCTGAAAAC
>JBCBTQ010000357.1:0-4168 GCA_039818605.1 Cyanobacteria bacterium J06639_14
CTGGGAATTAGCACCGGGTGATTCTATCGAAGGGTTCTGGGTTGCCGCTGGTCTGGGGGATATTTCTATCCACATGCGGGGTGAATCCATTCATGCTCCTTTTCAAGGAGATGTTGAGCCCTCAGCCGTAGGAAAAAACTGCATCCTTTTTTCCTCTCCTGAAGTACCTGCTTATCTCTTTCGTTACTGCGGCCTCAAACGACCTCGACTAGGGTCCGTTCGCGCCGGACAAGCCATCGGTCACGCTAATTTTTTGCACTTCGCAACCCTGCGCCGACAACCGGAAGGGACGTGGGTCATTGTCGAACCTTCTACCAATGTTTTAGAGCGATCGCTCGAACGGTATTAATTCCAGTCTGACTGGAGTCTGACTACTTGCCCTCTTGCACCTAGCCTGCCATGAAACTGTCCCCGACCCTATTTACCTTAAGCACACTTGCTTTCTCCATTGGCATCAGTAGTGTGGCCGAAGCCAAAGACGTTATTGGCTTATCTTTCGAGTTGGAACCAACGTCTAGTGCAGGCTCTGCCGATGCGACTCGGGTAGCCATGGCACCAACTCCAGGCATTGAGCCCGCTTCATCTGACGCCAGTAGAACAGACAATAGCCCCTTGCCAGTGCCTCGCGCAGCGGTGAACCCACCCTTTGCCGGCGATGCGGCGCTTCCAGCCAACGTATTTGGTGGAGGGCAAGCCCTAGCCTTGAGCGATCGCACCCTGACGCCCATTCCCCTGCCAGCTCCGCCCCCCGTCTCGCGGCGCATTGCGCCGACTCAAGGCACATCGATTGCAACATCCCAGCCCCCACGCAGAGCCAAGACTGCCAGTCAATCGCAGCCTCCAGAAGCAATCGATACCTTACTGGGATTTGACCTAGCCCCTCGCTCCACAGTCAACAGCCCCGAGGCACCCGATCGTCAAACCAAACACCCAAGCGCCACCCCTCCCGCAACTGTGATCAGCCAAATATTTCGGGGTGGGGTAGAGTCGCTGGTTGCTCGTGCAGTTGGCAGCGCTGAAGGTACCCGCACTCCAGAAGGTCACAAAACAAAAGCCTATTTCGGCCATGTCGATCCCGGCAATGGAGTCTGGAACTTGGGCACCTTCTCGTATCAGCACACCGCCCAAACCCCGGAAGAAGCAGATGCTAAGCAGCTCCGTCGCTTACAGTCACAGTCTCTAGCTCTCAAGCAAAAAGCACACGCTCACAACCTGGTGCTATCCCTTGAAGAATTGCTGAATGGTATTGACCTAGCTAACCAAGCTCCAATGGCCGCTCTGGATCGCGCGGGATATGTTGAGTGGCTCGCCGAAGCTCGCAAACTAGGCATGACCGGATCGGAAGCGATTATCTGGGCTCGTACGCGCGCGTTTATTGATCCTGATACGCAGCGATGGAATGCCCCTGGCTTAGGGAACAACATTCACAGCATTACTCAAGATCAGTCCCGACGCGTCGATGCAGTCGCCCGAGCCGTCAGGGCTCAAACCTTACCGTTGCCTGACACCAGTTTTGCGCCTGACATCCCAACGATCACTGGCGTAAACGCATCATCGACACCGGTTCAAGCATCGGAAGACATTGGCCTGAAACTAGATCAAGTCCTCAATGAGACGCTAGGCGCGCTACCCCATACAACTCCGGAAAATACAGAGCGCCTTGATTTCCAAACTCAAAGTCAGCAGAGCAAGGATGCACCGATACTGGCTCTCGATGCTGACATGCCACTACCACCGGATCCTCAGCCTCAAATCCCCTCTGCAGGCAGTAGCACGGTGGGTGCGATCGCTCCCCCCAAAGCACTCGATAGCAAAGTCAGTGAAACCATTCATCAACCTCAACAGAGTTCTACGACAGCCCCTCCCAACCCCTCACAGCCTTCCTTAGTAGACACTGAAGCAGCCGTCTCCAACCCTGCGTCAACGGCAGTCAACTTGTCTCTACCAGAGCCTTTTGCCAATCCCATTATCGACTTCCCTGACCAGGCCATGGATGCGATCGGCTTAACGGTAGTAGAAGCTTTTTCACCCCCTCAGATTAATGAGCCCCACCGACAAGATGCAGCCATCGCAGCATCCAACACCAAAAACAAGGCACTGAATGCAAAACCTACCGAGCAAAATGTACGAACACCTGCAACGACCCGCGCTACTTCACAGACCTATTAGGTAGCTTTGCGATCGCTAACTGAACGATTGCAACACACTGAGTGCCCCTTCAGGCTGTATGACGCTGGTAGACGATACTTTTGAACTCAAGGTAAAGTGGTACTGAGTATGGATAAAAGATATAATCCATCCAAACAGGTGATCTGACAGCAAGAGATTATCTCTGCTCAGCGAACTTTGCCTCTAGACTCGCTAAAGTCATCTTAAACAATAGTTTGCTGCTCTAAAATTTCGTAAGCAATCTGGAGTAGACACTTATGCCAAGCCCAACAGCCCCTACCCCTATCAGCTCACTGGAAGATGCACTGGAGCGATGTCAATCTCTGGGCATGCGCCTGAGCCGTCAGCGTCGATATATCCTAGAACTTTTATGGGACGCTAAGGAACATTTATCCGCTCGCGAAATTTATGATCGCCTCAATCGGAACGGATGTGATATTGGGCACACTTCTGTCTACCAAAATTTAGAAGCGCTTTCAGAACAAGGGATTATTGAGTGTGTTGAGCGCTCTGATGGCCGCCTGTATGGACACACGAGCGACATCCACAGCCATGTTAACTGCTTGGACACACAGCAGATTATCGACGTTCACGTCAAATTGCCAGAAGCTTTAATCCAGGAAGTCGAAGCAAAAACTGGCATCAAAATAACAGACTATCGCATCGACTTCTATGGCGTTCGACAGTAACAACAGCCTAACTGCTGAAAACATCCCGAGTAAACAGGAATAAGACTGTTCCAAATACGAATGCTGCAATTGCCAGATCCATCACGTACTCCTCAAACCATGTAGACGTCAGCGCGATCCGACCCTCAGCCGATCGAACCTTATCGTTGCCATTCTCTAAATTACCCAACTGGTTGATTGGTTAACAGAAGGCTATCGCCGGTCTTGACAAGATGGCTTATCCCCGAATCTGTACAGGCATGACTAAATATGTCATCCGGAGTTCCCCAAGAGGCGTGATGACAGAAGGGCTCGTCGCAGTATTGCATTGCATCTGGACTTCATTGGTCTCTAATGCCTTGAGACCATCGAGCAAATACCGCACATTAAAAGCAATATCAAGAGGCTCGCCGGTAATTTGAGCTGCCACGACTTCACGGCCACTGCCAACCTCCTGAGCCTCAACCGAAATCGCAACTGTTTGTTGCTCAGGATCGAGGGATAATTTCACAATATTATTTTTTTGATCAGCCAACACAGCAATACGCTCTAGCGCACTAGCTAATAGCTTGCGCTCAACAGTCACTTGACGCTCAAACTGCTTGGGCACCAGTTGACGATAGTTAGGATATTGACCTTCCAGTAAGCGTGTTGTCAGACGTTGGTTACCCAGTTCAAAAACGACTTGGGTGCGATCAAATCGCAGCGCGATCGGTTCTGAAGACGCATATGCCTGTAGCATTTTCTCTAACTCTCGCAGGGCCTTAGCAGGAACCGTCACATTCATTAAAGGACTCTCTGAGGCTGCAGCATTCGCCCCTGATTCATCAGCCGTTTGGACCACTGCTAACCGATGTCCATCCGTGGCCGCAAACTCTAGCGTATCGGTTTCAGTGACCAAGTGTACCCCTGTAAGCACCTGTTTGGTTTCATCACCACTGGTCGCAAAAAGAGCCCCCCTTAAACCTGATAGCAATGCTTCGGCTAAAAGTTGAGTGCCTTGGCCATCTTCAATCAACGGTAAGCTAGGGTAATCCTCGGCACTCAAACCCCGCACCTGATATTCACCCGAAGAACACGTAATGGTGACCGAAGCATCGGCTTCTATTTCTTGAACAGCAATATCGCCTGCTGGAAGACGCGAAACGATACTTTCTAAAAGCTTGGCTGGTAAGGTCAGTTCACCCGGTTCTTCTACCGATGCCTTAAACGTCGTTTGTACACCCATCGTTTCGTCAAAGCCAATCAGCGTAATTTCTTGAGCTGTCTCATCAACCTTGATCAGGACATTACTTAAGACAGGTTTACTGGGTCTGGCTGGAACGACACGG
>JBCBTQ010000358.1:0-4140 GCA_039818605.1 Cyanobacteria bacterium J06639_14
CTGCTCACGACTCGTTTCATGGCGAAACACAGCCGCCACGATGTTACTGGTTTTCACCCTTTGCCTACACCGCTGGGTTCTCATGCGGGTTTGAGCATAGCGTTCCTCTAAAACAGCTACGGCAGTTTCTATTGCTTGGTCATGGGCCGCAATCACGCGATTATCTCGCTGAATCAGCCCCGCAATCGACACACCCTTCGGGGCAGAAAAGGTATAGTCTGTCGCCGCTCGGTGCTTAGCTGGATCAATTCGTCTGCCATGAAGTGATTGACCTTGAGGACTCTGACCTTGCAGCAGCTTTTGAAATGTGGGCTTATCCACTGCACTAACGAGGCCCAACGCAGCCGCACCTTTGCCAAACCACTTCGCATCCCCCCGGTTCTCCGATTCATCAGAACCTCGTGTGTAGTAATCATCCTTTTCGTAGTAATTCTCTGCCTGAGATGCAGAGACATTGCTCATGGACAGCATGATAAAAGCCTGAAGTAAAAATCACTAAAACGCTCTCTGAGAAGGGTTTACGGCGTTTTATTTGGCCCAAGTGGGCGTAGTGTGTGACGCTGCGGAGCCCCCCAAGGGCGCAGCCAGGAATCAATTCTCGAAACCCAACCTAACCAATATCCTGCAAAAATTACTTGAGGAATAAGGTTATTTAACCATTTATATCCTATTTGGTTCGATATCTGCTAAGGTGAAACTGTAGCGTTTGAGAATCGACTATGACCTCGACAAGTCCGAACTCTCCCGCGATCGCTTTAGCAGGTGACTTAGGCACCTCCGCTTCCAAGTTCTTCTACCGCAATACTTCTGGCACGGTTCAACCCCTTTGGATGGGGGCAGAAGTGGCTGATAATTTAAGCGTGACTGCTCTACCGAGTCTCAATGCAGGCGGACGTCCCCAAGACAGCGCTTGGTTACAACTGAGGAATGAAGTGATTTTGGTTGGCCCTGCGGCTAAGGCATTTCTCGACGCCAACAGCCTGACCGCCAACAAAGCTGACAAAGCAGCTTACAAGGTTTTAGCTACCCTAGGCGCGATCGCGGAACTAGAAAATCTCCCCTCGTCCTATGACGCCACGGTTTGGATTGCTTTACCCCTGACTGAGATTAGAACTCGGGACGCGATCGCCACCAAACTCTCTGCCCTGGGCCAACAAGGATTTCGATTTCGCGGCAAATCCCAGCAGGTTAATTTGAGCCTCAAATTCTTTCCCGAAGCCTTTGGACTCTATCTCAGCCGCAAAAAACAACTGGATAATCTTGGTTACAATATCGAACAACGACGCACGCTCATTGTCATGATGGGGCATCGTAACCTCTCGTTGTTGTGTTTTGAAGGCGGTTCCCTCAAAATGGCCCACTCCAACTCCGATGGCCCCGGCTTCTGGCCTGCCTTTGAAAAAGCTACCCGCGCTTTGGGAGTAACACCGACTGATTATCCGGCATTGCTTTCGGCCCTAACCACTGAAACCATGCAGCAAATCTCTCAATCTAGAGCGGGTTTGTATGACTTCAGCGAGACCGTTCAAGCGGTTCAGCAAACCTATTGGAGCGCTGTCAAGGTCTACCTCCAAGACAATCTGCTCAGCCAGCTTCCTGAAAGCAATGTTGACATCGTCTTGAGTGGTGGGGCAGCTTATGGCCTGCGATCGCAGCTCAAAGCCTATTTCCAGGATTTAGGATTGAGTGAGCGCATTAACTTCGCCCATGATTTACAACCCGCCCTAACCAGTATCACCCACCAACTCCCTGAAGCCTCAACCCAAGCCGCCCTTCCCCTGCGGATGGCCGACTGCTACGGCCTCTTCCAAGGCTTACTCGGCAAACTCAATCCCGTTCCAGCCTAAGTTTCTGCTTCCGTCTTGCTGCTTCCGCCATCCGTTCTCCGCTTTCCGTTCTTAACCTATGTCTGATCCCAACGCTCGCCAACGCATCCAATTTGCCTACAACGCTGATCTCGATTCAGCTGTGGGGGAAACCTTCCAGTATCTACTGAAGAATCCCCACTTCCCCAGCCGTACAGGTAAGCACAAAGGCAGCGATGCAATGATGGCTTTCTGGAAACCCTTTGCCTATAAGGAACAAGGAGAGTTATCAGAAACAGAACTCAAAGCGATTGCTCAAGAATCCATCATTGCCCTCACCCAACAGATTGAGCTGATTTGTGAAACCTTTGGTATCGAGCAGTCTCAGTCAACCACAATAACCCCAGATCTCAAGCAAGAGATTCGGCAAGCAGTGAGTGAAGTGATGCAGCAGTTATTGGCGAGGGGGGCTACGATTCCAACTGCTCAAACCACAGCCAGTTCAAGTGACATCGATGATGCAGAAGGGGTGGATTTTGATGAGGATGCGTTGTTTGGGGATTTATTAGATGAGGCTGCGATCGCGGCTTGATTACTATCTTTGGTTATGATTGGTTAGTTCTTAAGTGTGCTTGCCATGGCTTTCCAACCCAAAGATCCCAATAACGAACCCGGACGCCAAGCTCGTCACCACTATTTGGATTACGCTCGACGGGTGACAGGCGAAGCCACACTGGATTATGCCAAGCTCTACCAACGTTTCGCCGAAAACGACTGGGCCGCCCTCAAACTCGACGATGCCGTCGCCCAAGCCGCCCTCAAGGCAGGCTTTTCACCCAAAGCCGTTTCTGGCATTTTGCATCAGAGTCCCTATCTACAGCACCAGGTTCACATCAACAAAGTCCCGTTAGCCCCCATGAGCCAATACGTCCGCTCCACCGTGATGAAAGCCATGCAACAGTTGCAGGGGACTCAAAAAGGGCAACGTCAGCGCAGCCAAGACACGCAGCAGAAGCCACAACAAGACCTAGGTCAATAAGAACAGGTCACAACCCCTCAAAGAATTGAGCAGATTCGTGTTTTTGCCCCTACTCCCCCGCTCCCCCCATCTCCCCCACTCCCCCTTCCCACCCCATTCAGAGGACAAAGCCATGCTTCTCTTCGCTAGTAAGCGGCAAGCTACGGAATGTCTCAATCTCAGCAGCTCCACCCTGAAGAAGTATCGCCTCCAAGGGGATTGGATTGAAGGAATCCACTGGGTGCGGATTAACAGCCGCTGCATCCGCTACAACCTAGAGCTAATTCGCGATTGGTTGCACAATCGACAGAACCCGGCAGCGCATTTGAGGGCGATTGAAGCGTATCAGGCGAGTCTGTTGAGTAACCAGCGGCTATCCAGAAGAAAACGTGACAATTAGAGATAGCACATAGTTCCTACTGACAGTAATTTGGGTTCTGTCGCAAAAAGCGGCGAGGCTATAGCAACGCCATAACATGTTTCACCTGTTACGCGGTTAAACCAAAAATGTGATGGATGAAAGAGATCTGTCCGTGATATCGTTACGCGCCACCCCTCGGATCTGACCTTTACGGATCATAGCCATCGCCTCATAGTCTTGGAGTGTCCGCCAGGCGGTCTGGAATGAGCCAAAGCCCAATCCTGGTTTGACCAAGCGTTTGATGTTGCAATGGTCTTGCTCCACAAGATTATTAAGGTATTTGTTGGATCGCAGCTTAGTGGCCAGAGGCAGGGCTTGCTCTGCTTTGAGTTCCTGGACTGCAGCCGGATAAGCGGCATGTTTATCCACATTAATGACACGGGGAGTTTGTGTGTGCGAGGCGTTAATAACCTTCTTGAAAAAACGCTTGGCCGCTTTAGCATCGCGCGTCGCACTGAGCATAAAGTCCAGTGTTTGCCCACTGGAATCCACCGCTCGGTAGAGATATTTCCAAGCGCCCTTGACTTCGATGTCGGTTTCATCCACTCGCCATGAGTCATGCGTCGGTTGCAGATGACGGCAACAACGCCGATTCAACTCACGACCATACTGCAACACCCAACGATGGATCGTGCTGTGGTCAACTGTTAAGCCCCGTGTCTGCATCATCTCTTCGAGTTGCCGATAACTAAATTTGGGTAAGCCCCCGGCTCTGCCGGGGAGACTCTCGCAGGTTTGACCATGACCTGCAGTGGCAGAAAAATTCTCCTTGCAATTTCTCAGCAAGGAGAATTGAATGGACTACCGGAAACTAAATCACACGACGTGGAATTGCAAGTATCACGTCGTATTTATTCCAAAACGGCGCAAGAAGGTGATTTTTGGCCAATTACGAA
>JBCBTQ010000359.1:0-4101 GCA_039818605.1 Cyanobacteria bacterium J06639_14
AGGGCACCCACTTTTCCACGATTTACGATCCGCAGAACGTCGAAGATGCCGTGGCTTTGCCAGAATTAGCCATTGGCCCCAGTCCTGAACTGGCCCAACGCTATACCAAGGTGATGAGCTTAGCCTTCTTTAAGGCTCATTTAACAGGGGATGATACCTATCGCCAGTATCTCGCCCCGTCTTTCGCCTCGACACTGAGTCGACCCGATCTACCCATTGCCCTGATTCAGAATCTGACGCTTGAGGACTAGGGAAAATTAAAGGCCTGTACGCAACAATGGACGCGTGGACACTTCCTCGGCTTTCCCTGCCTGACTCAGCCCTAAATTTTAGGCTAGACACGCCTCTAGCACCCTGCGGCAGAAATACCGCCACTATTCCTTTGCCCCATCCACCCTTCCACCCAACCACCCAACTACCCTTCCACCCTTCCACGATGGAATTAGTCCAAAAACTTACGCCGTCGAGTACTAGCTTACTGCTGACAGCTCCTCTAACTTTGCTTTAACAGCTTGAATATCTTGCCACATAAGCCATTTAGGCGATCCTTTCTCGCGGGACGGATTGCGGAGCAGATAAGCTGGATGAAAAATAGGCATGCACCAGCGGCCTTCCCACTGCATCCACTGCCCCCGAATTTTCGTGATGCCCTTCTTTTCGCCGGTCAAGCCCTTGAGAGCCGTTGCTCCGGTCAGGAGAATAATCTTAGGATCCACCAGACGAATTTGCTCCAGTAGATATCCTTTACAGGCAACTGATTCCTCTGTAGTTGGGGTGCGGTTACCGGGAGGACGACATTTCACAACATTGCAAATATAAACATCCTTTTCGCTGTCAAAATGAACGGCTGCGAGGATCTTCTCCAAAAGTTTTCCCGATTTACCCACAAAGGGGAGCCCTTGCTCGTCTTCCTGCTGTCCCGGCCCCTCACCCACAATCATGACAGGTGCTTGGGGATTGCCCCGACTAATCACAACATTGGTGCGGCCAGCGGCCAGATCACATCGTTGGCAACTATGGCAGTGAGCTGTCAGAGTCTCTAAGTTGTCGTAAATGCCGGGTGGAATCGGGACACTGGCACTGGTGGGAATTGCGGCCAGGTCGAAATCTTTAGTAGGGGCTGCTGCGTTAGCTTCTGGGGAAGCAAACAGGTCAATTTGGTTTTCACTCATGGGGCAGATGTCGGCAGGGCTATCAACACAAGCGGAGGCTCAAGCACGTCAAAAGACATCAAAGTACCTGTGCATGAGTGATTATTCTGTATGACTATTCGCTTTTTTGCAAAGCAAATATCCTGGTATCCGTTTGAGCCAGAAAACTTTGACTGAGCGGAGGGGCCAGTGTCCGGAGCCAGAATCTCGCATTCTCATGACTCCTAACCCAGGAATAACTTCCCACTAGCTAAGAATCAGGATATTGCCGTATGCCTTTATCTTTCCTGTTCGCTAACTGAAGCTGCCATATCCTCGACGCTAACGCTTTGCCAAACATAATTGAGCGCAGCCATTTCGTTGGCACACACCTGCTCAATACGATCGCGGGCCTGCTGATCTAACACCTGACTGTAGTGCTTGCGATCTTTGCGATAGCCACCTTTTGCCTTGGTTAAACTCAGTTCACCAGGTAGGTTAAGTCTTTTAGCCACAATTGCCATATCATCAGCCAGGTTTTCATAACGTCCGACAAAATCAGCCACAATTTGATTATCAATCGTGTAAAGGTTCCAATCTGACAAAAACTTGGTTGCTAAGGAGTCTAGATAATCACCGATGGCGGGTCGGGGCTCGCGGGCACTCCAGTAATAGCGACTAATGGCTTTGTCAAAGGGGTTCCGTTCGAAGCAAAATTTGAAGTAATTCTGCCAAATATCTTCCCCAATATGCGCTCGGATGAAGCTAGCACCTGCATGGTTAAAGAACTGTTTGGGCTCCCATTTTTTCAGCAAGTTAACCCAATCTGATTTTTGATAAAAGCGCAGAGGAATGTTGTAATTCTGTGGGCCTCGATAACCTAATTCCTGACGCTTACGCTCGTCTGCCCCCAAAATGGGAGTGATAATATCATCAGCGCCACAGAACTTGGACAAAGCAATTTCAATACTGGTGCCTGCCGTTTTGCGAGTCTTGAGAAATATGAATTTGTACTTATGGCAAATAATCATAGGGCTGTAGTAAGTATGAGGTCTAGATTAAACGTTGGTCTCAGACACTATTAATAGGGTGCCTGTTGCCGCCCTAAAAGAAACAATGATAAGGGCAACCAGATACTGCATCCCTCCTGTTAGAACCTCTGACAACTCCGCTCAAGGACTGTAGCTGGGCACGTTGACTCGTACTCAACGACGTACGTTTTCGGACTAATTCGATAGTGGAAGTGGGGCAACACATTGCCGAGACTTGCAAAGCCCCTTTTTCAAGGGGGCGGCGACAGCAGGGAATCAAGCTGCCACGGCTGAGATGCGAGAATAAATTTAATTTACAGGGGGTTAGGTCACGAATGGACGACTCCGCTCAGCCAACCTGATTTGTGGAAAGGTTACATACCGCTGACCGACTTTCATAGAATAGAGAATACGCCTAATGAGTAGCGCTCTCTCAAATCAAGGTATTCAGGATGATGTCTCAACCGAAAAGATCGTTTCCGGTGTGGTTGCTAGGCACAACAATACTGGGGCTGCTAGGAATTTCGGTTGTTTATATGATTGACCCTGCGTGGTTAGGGTTTAGGTGGTTAGGGTTTGGCAATTAAACCACAGCCGATTTAGCAATAGAGTCAGGCACTACGAGAAAAACAGGGATCTGAATGTGGCGAGGACATCAGACTTACGTCACGACCCGTCTACCATTCCACGCTTCAATGTTCCCATCCTCAGAGCCCCAAACCTCGCCCGCGTACAAATATGTATGCATTGGGCCGCGACCTTTGATATGAATCCGACCGCGGTCCTCAAACCGATATTTGTCTTTGAGGCATTGATAAGTGCTGGCACTGACTTGAATGCGATCAACAATGCCATGGGATTCCATCCGACTGGCGATGTTTACAGCATCGCCCCAGAGGTCGTAACTAAACTTTTTGATCCCAATAACTCCAGCGACAACAGGACCTGTATTAATGCCAATGCGTAATCGAAAAGGGGTCCCATCACCGCGCCGAAAGTCCCGAATTTTGGCAAGCATTCTGATGGCCATTTCTAAAATGGCCTCAGCGTGATTACTTCGAGGATTAGGTACACCACCCACGACCATGTAGGCATCCCCGATAGTCTTAATTTTTTCTAAGCCAAGTTGTTCAGCAATCTGGTCAAAAGCCGAAAAGATATCATTGAGCAGACGGACCAAATGACTCGGGGGAACCTGAGCTGATAGCCCCGTGAAGTCAACCAGGTCGGCAAATAGAATAGTCGCTTCGTCAAAACGGGAGGCGATCGCCCCCACTTCCTGCTTAAGCTGATCGGCAATTTTTTGCGGCAAGATATTCAGCAGCAGCTTTTCCGACTTTTCCTGTTCGGCTTTAAGGGCCGTTTCAGCCTGCTTACGGTCAGCAATTTCCTGATGAACTCGCCCAAACATCTCGAAGAATGCCCGCGAAACCTCACCCAACTCGTCCTGACGCTTCATCACCTGGGTATGAAAGGCCGGGGGTGATTCTTGACTAACCGCATAGCCAGCCTGCCTTAAATCATCTCGCAAATGAAGAATAGGGATAATGAGGATACGTTCGAGCACCAAAATGGTCACCAGCGTGACGAAAACCGAAATAATAATGACCAGTCCACCAATACTTAGAATGTACTGACGCATTTCGCGCCGGACTCCAGTTGCATCATGACGCACAACCAGAACATATTCATCCTCAAAGCGATCGCGGGGCCAAGCCACGTCATACTCACGTCCATTTTGAGTTAGTTGTCGGACCACTTCACCGGAAGGAATATCCCCACAGTTAATGTTGGCGACGTCCCCAAAATAATCAATGTTAGTGCCATCGGGCATGCATAAAATGGCACCGATGATGACGGAACCGGGCCGTAGATTCTTTTGAATTTTTTCCAATAGCGTTGAGTGATCGCCCCCCATCATGGCGTTTACCTTAGCCGTA
>JBCBTQ010000360.1:0-4078 GCA_039818605.1 Cyanobacteria bacterium J06639_14
TGTTCCGCCGCTCGGCCAAAGCCTAAAAAAATTACAAAGCCAATCTTTGAGCGACTTGCAGCGACCTACAACGACACAAAGGCAGAGCGCTGGGCAGAATGTAAGGCCTGCAATGACACTCGGTTAAAGCTAGCTCAGCGGCTCTGGGACGAAGTAGGCGGCACGTTGGATGAGGCGATCGCGGAGGCACAGCGAATCATCACCCTTGCCAACGCAGTGGTGAAGGTAGACCTGTTCTGGGGTCAGAAGGTGGAGGGGACGATAGAGACCTTATTCCGCGATCGCAGGTATCAACAACTTGTTGAGAAGGGTGAGGCAAAGGGCATTAATGCAAGGGCTGTTCATGAGTCAGGGCTAACAGTGGAGGAGATTGAGCAGGGCCGCAAACAAGCTGAATTCATGCGTGCCCTCAAGAAGCTTGAGCAAGACGAAGAACGGAGGTGTCCAGCATGATCTCCGCAACTTGCTTCCAGGACAATTTTGGATACTTGGCCCAAATGCGTTCGTGGCGAATTGACCCAGACAATCAGGCGAGGATGTACCAGCATGTGCGCACCCTCTCCAGCGATCGCGAATTTGAGTTGCTCTGCAAAACCCTCGCCGCAAGCGACCTACCGCTAAAACCGGGTGACCTGATTAAAGAGCTGAAGCTTAACCAGAGAAGCTTGGCCCAGAATCAACCTGCCCCTGCCCCCCCGAGTGGCGACCGATTTGGCCCCTGCAATGAGCAGATTCGGTTTTTCAAATATCTCCACCTGATGCGCCAGATTGCTCAGTCTGATGTGAGGGGCGATCGCGCTGAGCGACGCAAACGGGCTGCACACCGTTTGGCTTGGAAATGGCCTCTGTCAGAGGGCGATCACGATCGCTGGAGTAATGCTTCCCCACAAAAAGCCATCTCATCGGTTGGGAGGACGCTATGAGTATGAACCCAGGCGATCGCGTTTATCAGCTTTATCACTCAGACCGTGTTCCGTTCTGGGTCAGCACCCCCGGCTGAAGCAGGGGGCTTCGTGCCTCCCCTTCAGGTAGCTGACCAGCCTTAGCCTTGACTGGCTACGTTCGGAGCAAGAGTTAAAGTTCCTACCCTGGAATGCTTGCTAGTTCCAGGCTCTAGAACCAAATCGTTAAACATCTCTAAGGGGTTAAGGAAGTGCGATTTGGATAGTACCGACTCTGAACATTGGCGAAGCAAACGTTACTGAAAAGTAGAGACAACACTATGTCTAATTTTGTTTTTGTTCTAGACACCCGCCGAAAACCGCTGACACCTTGCAAACCCAGTTTTGCTAGGCGGCTATTGAATGCAGGCAAAGCGGCGGTGTTTCGTCAGCACCCATTCACCATCATTTTGAATAAGGCGGTTGAGGAAGCCCCTGAACCGTGTCAGCTCAAGATTGACCCTGGCAGTAAGGTCACCGGTTTAGCGCTGCTAAAGGGCGATGTTGTCTTATGGGCAGCAGAGATGACGCATCGGGGTCAGCGGATCAAAGAGGCGCTACTCTCCCGGCGACAGCTACGACGGGGCCGTCGCAACCGCAAGACCCGCTATCGTCAGCCACGTTTTCTAAACCGGACACGCCCCAAGGGATGGTTGCCGCCATCGCTTCAGCACCGGGTTGATACCGTTATGACTTGGGTAGGTCGGATTCAACGGTTCTGCGCGGTTGGCTCGCTCGCACAGGAGTTAGTTCGGTTTGACTTACAAAAGATGCAAAACCCTGAGATGTCAGGCGTTGAGTACCAGCAGGGCGAACTCGCTGGCTACGAGGTGCGGGAATATCTGTTGGAGAAATGGGGACGGCGATGCGCCTACTGCGGTGTGGAGGGTGTACCGCTCCAGGTCGAGCATATCCAAGCACGGGCACGGGGCGGCAGTAACCGGGTCAGCAATCTGACCTTAGCCTGCGAGTCTTGCAATACTGCCAAGGGAACGCAGGATGTACGAGAGTTTATCTCAGGCAAGCCCGACCTGCTAGGACGCATCCTCAAGCAAGCAAAGCAGCCGCTCAAGGATGCCACGGCGGTCAATGCAACCCGGTGGGCGTTGTTCAATGCGCTGCAGGAAACAGGCTTGCCGGTTGCAACTGGGTCGGGTGGACAAACTAAGTTCAATCGGACTCGGCTGGAATTGCCAAAGACGCATTGGTTGGATGCGGCTTGTGTTGGTCAGGTAGATGTCTTAACGGTGTTGACCCAGCAGCCGTTGCTGATCAAGGCGATGGGCCATGGCACTCGGCAAATGTGTGGCACCGATAAATATGGGTTTCCGACTCGGCATCGTTCACGGGCGCAGATTCATAAAGGCTTTCAGACTGGCGATATGGTTGCTGCCACGGTTACGACAGGCAAAAAAATTGGCTCCTATGTAGGTCGTGTTCTTTGTCGTGCCTCAGGTAGTTTCGATATTGCGACGTCATCGGGAAGAGTGGCTGGTATTAGCCACAAATACTGCAAAGCAATTCACCGGAAGGATGGTTTCGCCTATGCCTAAGAGGTTGATGGCGGCTAAAGCCGCGCATTCGTTTTTCCTCCCCCACATGAATGAGGGGGCTTCCAAACGTAACGTATCGGAGTTTCTCGTGATGAAAGATCTGCAGCTGTTGGATGATCACTACAAGGTGCTGAGCCACCTGACATCTCACGAATCGATATCGATTCCTCAATGCCAGGACTTTCTAGAGCTTAAGTACAACCAATACGCCAGGAATATTCTCCTAGCTCTGGAGAGGACAGGATGCGTTACCAGTAGTCAGACAAGGTATCCCAGGAGATTTTCACTGCTGCCATTTGGCCACAGGCTGAACCTTGCGTCTGAGCATGGTTACTGCCTTTCCACGGTTGACCTAATGCTTTTGGATGCCTTGGAGGAAACCCCACTCACTACCCACAAGCTTGCGTCCCTTACGGGGTATACCGAGGTTTGGATTCACAAGCGGGTCAATAAGCTTGGCGATCTGGGACTTATCCTTTACGACTCGCCTCTATTCAGGCTCTCTCCGAGCGCAAATGGTCTGATGGGGGCGATATCGGCTAGTGCAGATTTTGGGGCAAGAGTATCTGAGTTAGTTAAGAGCAGCCCGGGTGAAATTTTCTTCTCCGCCGATCTTGCGCTTGAGCTAGGCGTCTCCACCAGCTTTGTTGAAGCGTCCATGTCAAAGCTTTCTGGTTTGTCTGGTGTCGTTTTCGATGTCGCCAACTTCACAGAAACCGCTGTCTACGCTGATGTTTATCAGGAGGTTGCCGCATGACCGCTCAATTGTTCCCCCCTGGGTCTTTGTCGGAAGCGTTTACCGTTAACGACGTAAGGATTGCAGATATTGTCATTGACAATGAGATCGTTGGTCGCGCTGGTGGCCTCTCCCACCAGTACGTTGCCGAACTAGAAACCTGCCTGGAGGAATTGCCCCCCGTAGATGTTTTCTATGACGGCGATCGCTACTGGCTAGCAGACGGCAACCACCGCATTAACGCTTTCAAAAATGCTGGTAAGAGTCTTGTTTTTTGCCAGATTCGTAAAGGCGATCGCGATGACGCTCTCCTGTTCTCTGCAGGGACAAATGCAGAACACGGGCTACGCCGAACGACGGCGGACAAACAGACTCAAGTGGCCAAGTTGCTAAGGGACGGAAAATGGACACAGTGGAGCGATCGCGAAATTGCTAGGCAGTGTAAGGTGTCGGCCCCCTTCGTCGCCAAAATGCGCAGAACTGTAAACGTTTACAGTGGTGATGGCGATGAGATGAGACTTTCCCAGAGGGACGGAAAGGTTGTACCCATCCGAACCGGCAATATCGGCAAAAAGCCTGATATTGACCCTGCAGAAATTCGTGCTCGCTATGAGCGGGTTGGGCGTATCCTTACCCAAAGGGATGGAGATGGCTTTGCTGTTGAGAATGCACTGGCGGGACCACCTTTTCCGTTGGCGTTCAAATCTGCTGCTGTTGCTGCTGATTATTGGGAGCATCACGCCGATGCATTAGAGCGGGTTGCGGCTGACCTAGCCAAAATGCGATCGCAGGTATCTGAAGAATCTCGAAATCCTGAATACATGCCCGGTGATGACGACTGGAGCGGT
>JBCBTQ010000361.1:0-4014 GCA_039818605.1 Cyanobacteria bacterium J06639_14
TGACTTATTTTCGGAATACTTTAGTGGCTGCCATCATGTTTTTAATTGATGGAATTACTTGCGGCTTCTAAATCTGCTACTTTTTCCTGCAAAAGTAGTGAGTCATTATGAACCCGATCAAGTTCCCGACCAATCAATACTAATCTTGTTTGACGCAGCAGCACTAAAAACTATTCATAAAACCTAGTAATTTATGGTTATAGGGCGTTAGCGGAAGCGATGCGTAGCATTATTTTCCGCCAATATATATGCCGTAAAACCCGTAAACTGCTGGTAGTTTCAGATTTTTCCGGATTTAGATGAAGCGGAAAGGAGCAATAATCAATTTTTTGTGTTTGTTTTCGTTTATATTTAACAATGCCCAGATCCTGATTATTAGGGTCAGAAAAATATTGAACTGGGTCAGTAGCTTTACCTTGATAGTTGGTTATTAGATATTTTTGATGGTCGTTACGGTAATATACCAGCAAATATATTGTTTATTGTTGCAGGTCGTCAGGAATTAGATAAAAATCATTGGGCTAATTGTGAAGGAATAATTGCGCTTATCCTGGCAATACCCCTACATAATCTGATGTTTTCTTCCTGCTTCGTTGTGCCCGTCCTACCGAAGCCGAACGTTGGGTTGACACTCCACAAGCTGCTCCCGCTCGATTCAAGCGAACCCACATGCGTGCCGGCATCGGAGTGATAGCACTGAGACTAGGCGGCGTCCACTGTTGGCTCGCGCACGAGCCGATCGAGTGGTGTTCCCCAAAAACCCGTCATCAATCGCAGCATCACGCAGCGTAGGGGGGAAAAACCTGCCATCAACCGCAGTACCCACCGCCGCAGCACCATCATGGGTAACCAACGGTTAGAAAAGGTGCGGTTGAGAATATCCGTGAATAGCAGCATCACCCAATTCTCAAAGCGGCGGCGGCGACCGTAACGCCGCAACACCCGGACATCGCCCAAATCCTGTTGCTGTTGCGTTGCGCCCGACAGCACCTGCGCCAGCATCGCCGCATCCCGAATTCCCAGATTTAACCCCTGACCGGCCACCGGATGACAGTGGTGAGCCGCATCTCCCAGGAGCGCCAGCCGGGGCTGATAGTAGCGGCGGCTGTGCATCAGGCGGGCGGGGAACACCAGCGGTTCGCTCAGGAGGGTCAGTGAACCCGAGTGTTCGCCATAGCGCTCTTGCATGGCGGCCATAAACTCATTCGGAGGGAGTGCGACGAGCGCTTTTGCCTCCTCGTGAGGAGCAATCCAGACAATCTGACAGCGGTTATCTGGCAAGGGCAAGATGGCAAAGGGACCATCCGGCCAGAATCGCTCGTGGGCAATGTCCTGGTGGGACCGCGCCGGAGACACAAAAGCCGTGATGCAAGACTGCCAGTAGTTCCAGCCGTCGGTTTCGATCCCTGCCTGTTGCCGAACGCGGGAGTTGGCTCCGTCGGCGGCAACCACCAGCGGGGCGCTCAAGCGCAGTTGTCCCTGCTTCGTTTCTACGATCGCCTCGGCCGAAGAATCGCCATAGGTGACCTCCTGCACGCGGGCGTCGTAGTAGCAGGTGATGTGTGGGTCGGCAGACGCTTGATGGCGCAGTGCCATTTGCAATATGCGATGCTCCGCGCAGTAATACACGGACGGCTCCCCCAAGTCTTCGGGCGCGAACATTATCCGATGGGCATAGTCCGCATCCGACAGCACAACTCGGGGAAAGTGGGAGATATCTGGGGCAACCCGATCCCAGATTCCCACCGTTTGAAACACTTTGGCGGACAGCGGCGAAAGGGCGTAGGCACGGGGGCGATCGTCTACTCGATCTTCTGCCTGAGCTTCAATTACTGCGACACGCAGCCCAGAATCGCGCAGCCCACAGGCCAGGGTTAAGCCTGGGATGCCGCCGCCAACGATAATCAGATCGTAGGTTAATTCACTCATGAACGCACTAAGCTATCGTCGTTTTGTTCGGAAATTAGGGTTTGGGTCGGTGCTTCCCCTGAAGCGGCTCGCTCTGCTCGGAACATACCGAAGCGGCACAGTCCCGCCCCGAAGGCCAGACGCATAAGCAGGAAGGTGGGCACTTCACGCAGGGACTTGATGAAACCAACCACGCCAAATTTCAGCAGTCCTTTCGGGCGGACAATGCCTTGCCAGATCGAATCCATCCAGGCGGGGAGCGTTTCTTGAGTCCAATCCGTGGTTGTCACCCGGCCTGAAACAAGCCCAGTCTCTTCGAGCTGCTCCGAAAATCCTTCGATGCTGGAAAACGCCGGGTGAGACCACTGGTCGAGCAGTTGGCGCATCACAGGACGCTCCCACCAGTTCAGGGGAACCTGGCGATCGTCGCGCTGGTTCCAGTCAGCGACCACCAGCGTGCCGCCCGGTTTGAGGACGCGCAGCATCTCTTGGCCGTAGCGGGCTTTGTCGGGCATATGAGGACCTGCCTCGATCGACCAGACCACATCGAAGCTGGCATCGGGGAAGGACAGGTTCAGAGCATCGTCTACCTTGAACTTGGCATCGACATCTGCGGGCGTCAATTCCTGAGCGCGCTTCACCTGTTGCGGGCTGATGGTGATACCCGTCACGTCGAAACCATAGTCGCGGGCCAGAATGCGGCTGCTGCCGCCAATACCGCAACCGACATCGAGCACTTTCGTCCCCGGTGGAAATTTCTCCAAGCCGCCCCATTTGACCATTTCGTGTACGAAGTCGTGCTTGGACTCGATGAAGTTTTTACGTCGCGGCGGGGAGCCGTAGTGACCGAGGTGGATGTGTTCGCCCCAGTAGAACTCCAGGATGCCGTCCATCGTCCAGTCATCGTAAGACTGGGCAACTGAGGAGGAAGATTCGTACGTGCGAGGTGTGAGCAGGTAAATAGCCAGTCCGACGACTAGCAGAAGGAGGGCAATACTCAGACCCCAAAGTAAAGGATTCACCAGATTTACAGTTTATTTCGTAGTTTGGAACAAAGTTGACGAGCGATCGCAGCTCGGTCGTCGGCATCTGAAAGGTGCATTTGAGGATGAGTCAACCGTCACTTTGCACGTCTGCCGAAACGTTGAAACAGGGACGCGATCGCCCAAGGCACACCAAGAACTTTGATGTCAGGATTTGCATCTGACCGAGGTATTGATCCATCGTTCGGTATCATTGAACCTCCTGTTAGATTCAGGTTTCAGGTTAGATTCGTCCCGGTGGCTGTAGCGTTGGTAGGCGCGATCCTTGGGTTTCGCAGCCAGTCGATACTTCACCGGCTCGCCCCCAATAGCGATTGAAGCACCTTGGGCGGGAGCGAAAGACTCATTTAGTTAATATAACTTTACCATAACTGCCGCTGGTGTTCGGCATCAGAAGACCTCTTGCAAAAGTTATTTTATGGTAAAATAGGAGATTATTTATATTTATTGACTTGGTGTTTTAAATACTAAGAAATAGATAGTTTTTCTGTTAAGTTTCGTCATACCATATACCATATAAAAAGTAACATACAAAATTGATTCAGCCATCTACTAATTTCTGAATTTTGATAGTACATTCAATTTTTACTCTCAGAAGGGATTTAAAAGTTCACCCAGCCGATTAATTCGTCTATTCAAACAAGGTCGTTCGTGGCGCTAGCCGCGCGTCAATCATATGAGAGAATTGGAAGAAAATAGCACTTGAAAGACAACAAAAGCTAAGAGCTTTAGAAATAAAAGTGAGAGATTTGTCCCAATCACAGGAGAAATGGAAACTCTTAGCGATAAAAGCAGAAAAAGAATTACGTATCCTTTGTGCTAACTCAGCAGATGGACAAAAAAAGGGAATAAATTGAAGAATCAATAGAGATTGTGACAGCGACTGGATATCATTATGATGTAACTCATGCTATGACTTTACTGCTAAAACATGAGTTGATAAATTCAGAAAAGTATCAATCTTTTTTACATGATTGTAATCAGTTTATAAATCAGCTTCAACAAACAGAATTATCATTCTTATCTCCTCCGTCTCAACGTTCTCAATGCCGCTTTTTTAATG
>JBCBTQ010000362.1:0-4012 GCA_039818605.1 Cyanobacteria bacterium J06639_14
GCGGCAGTTCTTGCATGGCAAAAGTCTACCATCCTCGCCTGCACCAACACCCAGGTCAACCCAGTTGAGCAATTACAGTGTGGCGAGCGGGCGATAGTCCAATCCTTGGGCCGATAGAAGCTCAACCGAGGGCGCTGGCGACTGGGGAGCATCACAAGAGAACAACAAACTTGCGGTCAAAATCGTCAACCGCCCCGCGAGTCCTTGAGCACTTGTATGACTTCTCGGCATTGCTTCAGCGCGGTGACACAGTACTTCGAAGATACATTGAACTGATTACTTACCGTTCTCGACCACTCTTAGACTTTTCATAATCGCTATTTTCTGGATGCCATTACACGCTCTGCAAACGATGCTTCAGATCACAACATATCGCCTCAAACGGAACAGTCAGGCTGCATTGCGTCTAATCAACCACTTCATATCCTTCCGGGCATGTTAATGAGTTCATTTGGTAGTTTGGCAATATGCCTTCAGCGGTAAAGATGCCTGTTCCTACCACACTACCGTCGGGGGTCCGAAATTCCCAAACCCCCAATAACTGCTCTAATAAATCAGCTTGGTTATCTTGCCGAATGACAACTTGTAGGGGTTGAGTCGGCCAAGATGACTCACCTGCCAGCATCTCAGTTTGCCAAAGAAGAACCGCCAAAACGGCATAGCAGGTAGTCACTTGAACTCTCATGATGGCGATCGCACCGCCGATGTGGCTGAAATAACAATCGTAGTAGCCCGGTGCATCCCTGGGTCAGATGCTTTCAATGATGGCTCTGATATGACGATCAGCCATCATTGACTACAGATCCTCAACCTGCTGACCTGACACGACTGGAGCCGTTTTCCTCAACTTCAGTTTGGGATGCTCGCCCTCCACCTGATGGACATTCCACTCATTCCGGAACAACAACACCGGACGGCCCCAGCTATCCTTCACCGTGACCGTGTTGAACAGACGACCCACCTCTTCCAGAGCGTCCCAACCACCTTCCACCCAACGGGCAACGCTGTAGGGTAGGGGATCCAATCGCGTTTCGACGTTGTACTCGTTTTGCAAGCGAAACTGTACGACTTCGAACTGGAGTTGCCCCACAGCAGCCAGGATCGGATCACGTTTGGATTCGTCGGCTGAGAACATGATCTGCACGGCCCCTTCCTCTCGCAGTTCGGTGACACCCTTGTGAAACTGCTTAAACTTGGATGGGTTGGGATTCTTCAAGTAAGCAAACAGCTCAGGCGAAAAACAGGGAATGCCTTCGTATTCCAGCTTTTTGCCCTGGTAAATGGTGTCGCCGATCGCAAACACCCCTGGATTATTCAAGCCAATGACATCGCCAGGGAATGCCTCATCCAACGATTCGCGTCCTTGCGCGAACAGCTTCTGTGGGTGCGACAGGCGGACATTTTTGCCCAGCCGCGCATGGTTAACGACCATGTCTTTTTCAAATTTGCCTGAGCAGACCCGGATAAACGCGACGCGATCGCGGTGCTTCGGATCCATATTGGCCTGGAGCTTAAAGACAAAACCACTGAAATCTTCTTTCGTGGGTTCAACTTCGCCGATGGTGCTCGTGCGGGGACTCGGCTTCAGGGCGTAATCCAAGAAAGCCTCGAGAAACAGCTCAACCCCAAAGTTGGTCATCGCACTGCCAAAGAAAACGGGCGTTAACTGCCCTGCATGAATGGCATCCAGATCGAGTGCCGATCCCAGTTCCTCAATCATTTCCAGCTCTTCTTTGAACTGATAGTAGAGGTCTTGATCAATCAGCTCCTCTATTTTGGGGTCACCCAGATCCACGATGGTCACAGCCGCTTCCTTACTGCCGTGGGCCGTGCGCTCAAACAAATGAAATTTACGCGTGCGGCGATCGAACACGCCCCGAAAAAATTCACCCATACCAATGGGCCAATTGACGGCATAGGTTTGCAGTCCTAGTTCTTGCTCAATTTCATCCAGCAGCTCGAGCGGTTCTCTGGCGGGGCGATCCATCTTGTTGAAAAAGGTGAAGATGGGAATCGATCGCATCCGACAGACTTCAAATAGCTTGCGGGTCTGAGGCTCTAACCCCTTAGCGGCATCTTCGAGCATGACGGCATTGTCAGCGGCTGCCAGGGTGCGATAGGTATCTTCACTAAAGTCTTGGTGACCCGGTGTGTCCAGCAGATTAATGCGGCGATCGTGGTAATCAAACTGCAATACTGTCGAAGTAATGGAAATACCCCGCTGCTGTTCCATCTCCATCCAGTCAGAGGTGGCATGGCGTTGTGCCCGCCGGGCCTTGACAGCGCCTGCTTCATGGATGGCACCTCCGTACAGCAACAGCTTTTCGGTGAGGGTGGTTTTACCGGCGTCCGGGTGAGAAATGATGGCGAAATTACGTCGCCTCTCAACCTCAGATTGCATGAACTCGGACAAAAGCGCGGAGTCTGACATGAAGGTTCGCGAAGGGTGGAAAGATGTGTGTGTCTATTTTAGATGAAAGGTATAGAGCCCGTCGCGACTCTGCTAGTATCTCGCATGGGTCAGCAGCGCAAGTTCCGGGGCGTTGTCAACGGTTCGAGTCTGTTCACCCGCTGACAACTTGATTCAACGCACGATAGTGAATTGAAACGGCGTGTTGCCGAACTGGTTGAGATAGGGTTGTGTGAGATAAGCATCGCCTTCGCCGTGTCGCTGTAGATGCTTGTTGAAAAAGGCAAGGGTCAGTGATTCTATGGCGGGTTGAGCCTGGGTCGGATCGGGGCCGATAAGAAAATCGGGTATCGGCATGACCTGCTCGTCTCCTTCCATGGGGGTAAAGTGGGTCCCATTTTCAACAATCACTAAATATTTACTATCCACCGTGAGCCACTGAAAGGGTTCAATCTGTTCGGGGAGAGCTGGCACGAAGTAATCGTCGGTGCTAGCAACCAACATCGTCGGCACCGTTAGGGAGGCCATGCCTTCTGCGCCAAACAGATGACTACTGAGGGGATTGAGTGCCATGACTGCTTGTACGCGATCGTCCCGCACTGCCAGTGACGATGCATCCCCCGACAGTTCGTTAAAGCGACACTGCACCAGCATGGATAAGTTGAGGAGCGGCTGTTCGCCAACTGGCAGGCTACAGACGGTTTGCCAGAGCTGGGGCTGTAGTGTTGCACCGGCAGCAGCGAGGGCCGTGTAACCACCGAGAGAATGTCCCAGAATGCCGACAGAGTCCAGGTCGAGCGATCGCAACGCAGGTTCTTCAACGGCCCTCTGCTCCAGCGTATCTAGTACTGCCGACACGTCACGGGGCCGATGTAGCAATGACTGCGGATCGGGTGCGCCCTCTAGCCCCATCAAAAATTGATTGAATTTCTCAGCCGTTGTGTCAGAGTGGTCCATCGCGACGACCGCGTAGCCATGAGAGGCCAGGTGTTTAGCCAGGTAGGCAAAGGTTTCGCGGTTGGAGGCGACACCGTGGGAAATGACGATGACGGGTACGGAGGTCGCCTCGCTTTGGGGAACGTACAAATCAGCCACCGACGGGGCTGGCCGATCAGGATTGCTAAAGGTCATGACCTCGCGCTGCCAGCGGTAGTTACCAGCTTGGCTGAGATCTGTGTTTGGCAAGCTTTTGGGTTCGCTATTGGCCTGCGCCTGGGCCTGTAACGCTGCGATGGCCTGCCCTCGCTCCTGAAAGATCGTCTGACTTTCAGCCAGTAACGCTTGTGCCAAGGGCCAGTTGAGCTGAATGGTATCGAGCGGGAAATGACGAACGATGTTGAGCACTGTTAGCTTTGGGTCATCGTCTGCCGCTAACACCAGTGCCGCTCGCAGAGCCCGTTTCCCATTCTGGCCACTTTCGGTCTGCACAATTTGGCCGATACGGAACAGCATTTTTTCGCCCACACTGCTGTAGCTTAGCCGTGACATCGTGACGACATCGATCTCATATTCCGTATTCAAAATTGGTAATTGCTCAACTGGGTTGACCTGGGTGTTGGTGCAGGCGAGGATGGTAGACTTTTGCCATGCAAGAACTGCCGC
>JBCBTQ010000363.1:0-3984 GCA_039818605.1 Cyanobacteria bacterium J06639_14
CTGAGTTTGGTTGCACCCCAGGCGCTAATTTTTGAGCTTTCTGCTGTCACGGGTCAGGGATTGGCAAATTTTTACGCCTATCTAGGACAGGAGATCTTTCAATGTCAGGCGAAGCAGGATCCGGTTCCAGCGTCATAACTTCCTCAAACTCTTGGCTTATTCTCAAAATTGAGACCATTTCTTCATCGGAAGGAGGAAATGATGAATACAGTACTTTACGGTCGCGATCGCATCGGTCAGCGCAACCTGTGGGAACAATTTTGCAAGTGGATTACCAGTACTCAAAACCGCATCTATATCGGTTGGTTTGGAGTGCTGATGATTCCCACACTATTGGTGGCAACAGTCTGCTTTGTATTGGCGTTTATCACAGCACCGCCTGTGGATATGGATGGCATTCGTGAACCCGTGTTTGGATCCCTAATGGCAGGTAACAACCTTATTTCTGCTGCTGTAGTGCCAACTTCGGCGGCTATTGGGCTTCACTTCTATCCGCTTTGGGAGGCTTCATCAATTGCAGAGTGGTTGTACAACGGTGGTCCATACCAACTGATTGTGGCTCACTTTTTAATCGGCGTTTGGTGCTATTTAGGACGCCTTTGGGAACTAAGCTATCGCATTGGCGCAAGGCCTTGGATAGCGGTTTCTTTTTCGGCGCCTGTAAGTGCGGCAACAGCGGTTTTGCTAGTTTATCCGATTGGTCAGGGGAGTTTCTCTGAAGGACTCCCTCTGGGGATTTCAGGCACATTTCACTTCATGCTGGCCTTCCAAGCTGATCACAATATCTTGATGCATCCGCTGCATATGCTGGGCGTTGCGGGTGTTTTTGGTGGTGCGTTGATGGCTACACTTCATGGTTCGCTTGTAACTTCCAGCTTGATTCGAACTACCACAGAAACAGAATCTGCAACTTTGGGTTACAAGTTTGGTCAGGAACGACCCACCTACAACTATCTAGCGGGTCACTATGGTTTCCTAGGTCGTCTCTTAATACCCTGGTTTGGCAGTCAAAACCATCGCGCCTTTCACTTTACGATGGCGGCATTACCGACACTGGGTATCTGGTGTGCGGCACTTGGCGTTGCCACAATGGCGTTTAACCTCAATGGCTTTAACTTCAACCAGTCGGTGTTAGACAGTCAGGGCAAGGTGATTGCTACCAATGCTGACCTGATTAACCGGGCCACACTGGGTATTCAGGTCATGCATTCTCCCAATGCCCACCACTTTCCACTGGTATTAGCCAGTGGTGAAGCGGTGCCGGTCAGTGAAATAAATCCCAGTATTGATGGATGAGGCAGATTGTCATGGAACTTCGACTAGTTGATGTCAAACTGCCCCCTGAAAGCAACCTGATTTTGGGACAGAGCCACTTCATCAAAACAGTGGAAGACCTTTACGAGGTGATGGTCAATGCCTCTGCCCAGCTTCAATTTGGGCTGGCGTTTTGTGAAGCCTCTGGCCCCTGTCTGATTCGAGGGGCAGGTAACAACGAGGTGCTCCAAACCGCAGCGGTCGAAAATGCAGAGGCGATCGCGGCGGGTCACAGTTTCATCATTTTGATGAAGCAGGGGTTTCCAGTGAATGTGCTCAACGCCATCAAGCAGTGTCCAGAAGTCTGCCGCATTTATTGCGCGACGGCTAATCCGGTACAGG
Organism: Cyanobacteria bacterium J06639_14; assembly: GCA_039818605.1. Classification (GTDB taxonomy): domain Bacteria; phylum Cyanobacteriota; class Cyanobacteriia; order Phormidesmidales; family Phormidesmidaceae; genus SIO1E4. The sequence goes on from JBCBTQ010000363.1 coordinate 1,657, forward strand.
TGGTGGTTGCCGCTAGTGATCAAGGACGCGGCATTTTGGGGGTAATTGATGGTGCTGCACCGGTGGGAGTTGAAGGAGCCGAGGACGTTGCTGAACGCCAACGGTTCTTACGACAAATTGGCTATAAGCTTTGATTTGTCATGGCAATCGCATCCCCAACTCAACATCGAAATCGTCTGACCTTACAGGGAACTGTGCAAGGCGTCGGATTTCGTCCCTTCGTGTATCGGTTGGCAACGATGCTGGAGCTCGTTGGTGGAGTTAAGAATACGTCCCAGGGGGTGGTCATTGAGATTGAAGGTTCCGAAAAAAAATTAGAGTCGTTTCGGCAGAGGCTCCTGCAGGAGCTACCACCCCACGCCACCATTCAGACACTAACGCGACAGGAGTTGCCCACCCAGGGGTTCAGTCAGTTTCAGATCTGGTCTTCTGAGACTAATGGGGATGAGTGCAAGGTGCAGATTCTCCCAGATCTGGCCACCTGCCCCGAGTGTTTGCAAGATATCTGCAGGGCTGATAATCGCCGCTACGGATATGCATTTACCAACTGTACCCACTGCGGCCCCCGCTTTAGCATTATCACGGCGTTGCCCTATGATCGCCCACACACAACGATGGCAGCCTTTTCAATGTGTTCAGACTGTCAGGCAGAATATACCGATCCCTGCGATCGCCGTTTTCACGCCCAGCCTAATGCTTGCCCCAACTGTGGGCCACAGCTAATCAACCGGGTTTCTTCTCATATTCATCTAGCGAACCGTCAAGTCCGCGATCGCGCGATCGCAGCCCTCCAGCAAGGCAAAATTGTTGCCCTCAAAGGACTGGGTGGATTTCAATTGCTGGTAGATGCCCAGAATCCTGCTGCGGTTAATCGCCTGCGACAACGCAAGGGACGCCCAGATAAGCCGCTGGCGCTGATGTATCCAACGTTGGCACAGGTGCGTCGTCACTGCCTGGTTTCTGAGACAGCGGCAACGGTATTGACCTCGGCCCAAGCCCCGATTGTATTGTTGCCGCAACGCGTTGATGGATCCGCACTAGCAGATGGTGTTGCACCGAAAAATCCCTATTTGGGCGTCATGTTGCCAACGACGCCACTCCATCATCTGCTTCTAGGGCAATACGGTTCACCCCTAGTTGCCACGAGCGGCAACCGATCGAGTGAACCCATTTGCATTGATGAACAAGCGGCCCACGAACGGCTTGACTTGATCGCAGATGAATTTTTAAGCCACAACCGCCCTATCCAACGCCCCGTTGACGATAGTGTCGTGCAAATCATACGGGGGCGGCCTCAAATTTTGCGCCACGCCCGGGGCTACGCACCGCAGGCAATTCAGCTTGCTCATCCGATGGCTGCCGATGCTCGAATTTTAGCTGTCGGTGCCCATCTCAAGAATGCAATTGCCTTATCCCTAGACGATCAGGTGGTGCTCAGCCAGCACATTGGCGATTTGGATACCCCACAGGCGATCGCGCAGTTGCAGCAAACCGTCACTGATTTCCTTTCCCTCTATGCTTGTCAGCCAACCGCCATTGCCTGCGATCGCCATCCAGACTATGGTTCAACTCAACTTGCCCGGACCTTAGCCCAGCAATGGGATATACCTCTGATTCCTGTACAGCATCACTACGCCCATGCATTGGCGAGCATGGTTGAACATCAGCTGTCTGCACCCGTCCTTGGTATTGCCTGGGATGGCACGGGCTATGGCTTAGATCAAACCGTTTGGGGGGGAGAATTTCTGTGGATTACGGAGCAGGGCTTTGAACGGGTCGCTCACTTGTTTCCCTTTCCCCTGCCGGGAGGAGATGCATGCAGCCGAGAACCCCGACGGTCAGCCCTCGGCCTACTTTACCGCTGTTATGGTCAAGCCGCTTTTGAGATGACGGATTTAGCTCCTGTTCAGGCCTTTACAGCGACCCAGCACCTTGTCTTGCAACAAATGCTCAGCGGCGGGATCAACACGCCAATGAGTTCTAGCATGGGGCGGCTATTTGATGGCATTGCCGCGCTGCTTAATTTGCATCAGTTGGTCAGCTTTGAAGGCCAAGCGGCAATGGCGCTAGAGTTTGCCATTGCTGAAACGGCCATTGAACAGGGCTATCCGTTTACGATTACTGGAATCCAGCCTTACCTGATTGACTGGCGACCGATGGTGCAAGCTATCGTATGTGACCATCGCCAGGGAATACAAACAGCCGCCATCTCGGCTAAGTTTCATCGCACCTTGGTAAACATCATGCTTGCGATCGCCCAACGCATCAACATTCCTCAAATTATACTGACTGGCGGCTGTTTCCAAAACCGACACCTTAGCGAGCAGG
>JBCBTQ010000364.1:0-3938 GCA_039818605.1 Cyanobacteria bacterium J06639_14
TGCTTGCGGAGATTTCTGGGACTGTACTACCCGCCAATCTAATTGACGTTACCCGCCAAAGTAATTGTCACCTAATAAATGGCGTATAGACGTGTTGGCGATTTCCCATAGGGTTGGTGTAATAAGGGGGAGGATCTGTTGTCTTGGCCAGAAGAATCAGGATTAAACCTCCAAGAAAGCTGGGGAGTACTCAATGTACAGCTAGGCTGAAGGTGATTATGAGGGGCTCAGCCGTGAGTTGTGGCTTTTGGCTAGGGTGTACAACCGTGTGCCCAGCCAATAATGTGTAGCGGTTACTTACAGAGTTGGTATAAAACGTCTGTATTCAAAGCCATCGAGCGTATAAAAGCAGCCTGGTAAGGTACATCATGGTGTAGCGAAAATAAATCTATGAAATACCGGGTATTCACGACGCTCTCGCTCGCAACTCTTCTGATTACAGTCCCTAAGCTTTCGGCCCAGGAGCCGGAAGTGGCCCAAGTTTCTCCCAACGGTGTCAGAACCCTGGCTCCTGAAGGTGGTATTATCCCCACGGCAACCTGGAGCTTAGGAACCCGTGCAGGGGATTTTATTTATGTGGCGGGTATGCGGGGTATTGATCCTGAAACGAATACCTTGGTTCCCGATCCAGAAGGTCGAGTGCGAAAGGCATTCCTGAACATGCAACTGATTGCGGAGTCAGAAGGGGCTACATTGCAAGACGCTGTACGTCTTGTCGTCTATGTGACGGATATGTACCGCTATCGCCCGATTGTGAATCAAATTCAACAAGAACTGTGGGGCGAAGGTCCCTATCCGCCCCGCACAATCGTTGAAGTGGATCGCTTGAACCAAGACGACATTGTTGAAGTAGAGGGTACGTTCTATGCTCCTGAATGAGGAGCGTAAAGTAGACCGTAGGATGCACCAAAGGCAACGTCCTTGCCCATCAGGAATATTGCTGCAATTTACTCGATCGCCATTTGGCGCAGAACTGACGGAGGCCGAGTACCCCATTCGGCTGCATACAACCCTGTCTGCACCAACCGATGAAAAGAACTGTAGCGCCAATCCGATGGCGAGGAACAATAGCTGTGCTTAACAGGATTGTAATGGATGTAGTCCATGTGATTGCGCCAGTCTTCTTCGTTACGAACAGCATGTTCCCAAAAGCGTCGCTGCCAGATCCCCTTTTCCCGTTTCATCTGTTTTGATCGATTTGAGATATTGCTTGGAAAACCTGCCGAAAATTTACGCTTAATAACCATCCAGCGAGTCGAAAAATCATCGTCTCCATCGGGCAAACGCCAGATTGTATGCAGGTGATCGGGCAATATAACAATGCCATCGATCGTGAATGGATATTTTGTCATTCCGTAACGAAAGGCTTGTCGTAGGCGATCGATGTGTTCCACTAAAAGGGGATGGCGGTTGTTGGTGACGACGGTGAAAAAGTAAGTCCCACCGGGTTGATAGTAACGTCGATATTCCATGTTTTAGGAATACCCAAACGTGTGGTTTGTCTAGCGATTTTTCCACCACTGGGTACCTATGTTGTAACTGATGGGCATCCTTCGGTTTGCCCATCCTACAAAGCTCAAAAGGACCGTAGCATGGGCAAAGGACAACGTCCGTGCCCATCGGTTGACCCCACGATCGCGCCCAGTCTTTCCTCAGTATTGGGCGTGCAACGCCTATGCTTACTAGGCTGCACGCAATAACTGATGGGCACCCTTCGGTTTTCCTATCCTACAAAGCTCAAAAGGACCGTAGGATAGGAAAAGGACAACGTCTGTGCCCATCGGTTGACCCCCACGATCGCGCCCAGTCTTTCCTCAGCATTGGGCGTGCAACGCCTATGCTTACTAGGCTGCACGCAATAACTGATGGACACCCTTCGATTTGCTCATCCTACAAGGGGACAAATCCCCAAAAAATTTTTGGGCGCTTCGCGCCAAGAGAGAACGCAAAGAAGAAAGCGCATAGTGCAAAAGTACTATAGCGCAGAGTGCTAAGGGAGTCACGGGGAAGCGCAGACAACACGAAAACCGAGATTGTCGTTCCAGAAATCGCGCGCGTTCCCGTCGCGATTGGCCGAGCGGCAATTCCTGGGAAAGTTGTTCCACGAACCGCCCCGCAGCACTCGCCGATCTTGATCCTCGCCTTGCATCCAGGCAGTTCCATTCGTCGGAGCCCCGTCATAGTTTGGGTGCCACACATCCTGACACCACTCCCACACATTGCCATGCAGGTCGTACAAACCAAAGCCATTCGGGGGAAACTGCCCCACCTCAATGGTCTGTGCTCGATAAGAACCCTCTAGTTCATCGCTGTACGTGAAGCTGCCGTTATAATTTGCCAAATCCGTTGTAATAGTAGGCCCAAAAGAAAACGGCGTCTCTGTTCCTGCTCGGCAAGCATATTCCCACTCCGCTTCACTGGGCAACCGATAGGTTCGTCCCGTTCGCTCTGACAATGTCTTACAAAACGCCTCCGCCTCCTCCCAAGATACTGTTTCCACTGGACGATTAGCTCCATTTTCGCTAAATTGACTCGGGTTTTGCCCTATAACTGCCTGAAACTGGGCTTGCGTGACAGCATATTTTCCCAAGAAGAAGGACGGTACTATGACCCGATGACGTGGCCCTTCGTTATTGTTTCTATCTTTCTCACTTTTGCGAGAACCCATCGTAAACTCCCCACCGGGTATTGCCACCATATCCAGGGGTTTTACCCCCTGTTGAACTACACCCTCCCCCAAGCCTTCTGTAAAGAACTGAGCTTGGGTCGAGCGGCGATTGATAATGTTGCCGACGGTATCTACAGTCACGACTTCAAATGTCGCCGATTCCAGAGTTTTCCCCTCAGGTGCGGGAGGAATATTGGCGAAATTAATCACGGGTTCTGGAAAATCAGGCTCAGCCAAACTGCTTAAGATTGCTGGGATTGAGATAGCCGTCACCAAGCCACCTCCCGCTAGTCCAGCCCTGACTAAAAATTGCTTACGGCTTAGTTTGCCCCTGGATGGTGCGCTTGGAGTTGTCCTTCTGGTGGATGGAGGGGAAGGAGACGGTGTACGCCGTGGAGTTGGCGAAGCCTGAGGAGGCGATTGCGGCTGAGGTTGCGATGTTGGTGGGGGTTTGGGCGATGGTATCGGCTTGGGAGGCGGCGCAGGGATACGGGCATGAATTTGACTGACATCCTCATCCCGCAAATTCAAGAGTCGTTGGAGATCTTGCAGCTCGCGTCGGGGGCGCTCAGGCAACGCACCATAATGTTCAATAGCTTCTCGATAGGTGACTTCATACTCTTGCAGGCTATCGCGCCGCTCGCGATGCGGTCGTAGCACTTCATGGGTAATGGTTTGGGCTCTCTGGGGAGCAATACCCAGACGAATAGCAAGTGTTTTGAGATAGCGCTTACCGACAACGGAAACATCTGCTACTTCGATATCGGTATACCGTTCAGCGGCTTTCCGAAATTGCAGTTCTGGATTACCAATGACAACCCTGGCGATCGCAATGGTATAGCCCTGTTGTGCATTAAAAATGGTCGGGTTCATCGTGGGGGCTGCTGTTTGCACCTTGCTGCGCACATACTCATGCAAGTGTCCCACAGAGACCTGATCGCTCCCCTCTGGTGCAGCCGCTCCAGTCTTTAGTCCTTCCACCAAGTAACGGGTATAAACTGAAAGCGGCTCTCCTTCCTGTTCCAGGGCATAATTGCGGGCAGTGGCTGCAGTCAGCACCACCCAGCCTTCCCCGCCAAGCTGAGCCTCCACATCCACCCCACCACTGTCCATGGTCAAAAAGCCATCGGCAAATGCCGCTCCAAAGCAGCAGTCGAGGATAATTACTTTGCGTTGGGCGTAGCAGTTGCCCAAGCTTAAAGGGTGACAACGAGCTAGGAAGCCTGTTGTATAAGCGATAGAGCCTCAAACCCGCGCTGGAAATACCGGC
>JBCBTQ010000365.1:0-3935 GCA_039818605.1 Cyanobacteria bacterium J06639_14
AGATATTCGCCGCCTCAACATTCTCGATGCCGATGACTATTCCCCTGAGTCGGTGCAGCTTGAGTCTGCCACATCGGCTGGTGTGGAGAAGCCTGAGGGCAGCATCGGTACCGGGACTGCGGCAGGCATTATTGGGGGCAGTGCTCTCCTTTTGGTGCTTCTAATTCTGCTGGTGTAAACGCTGAGACGAACTGAGGATATAGAGTCGATGGCGTTGAATGGAAGTCGCTCAGTCAATTGGCGTTCGTTTATCAGCCTGAAAACGGCGATCGCGATCGCTTGTATTGTCCTAATTGGCTGGTTTGCAGCAGCTTTTGCGATGGACAATAAGCAGGTGTTTCTACCCGGGGAAACCTCGGTAGGGCACTATCTGTTTGAAACTTCCTGTAATTCTTGTCACGAGGGCTTTAAGCCAGTCTCAAATGAGACGTGTATGCGCTGTCACGAAGCCGAATTGGCTGAAGACGCCCACGGCACTAAGAAATTTTTGGATCCCCGCTGGGCTGGAGACTTAGCCAAACTAGAAGTGCTCACCTGTACGACTTGCCATAACGAACATGTCCACATGTTTGGTCGGGGCGTAAACCTCCAACCCGACATTTGTATGACTTGTCACGAGGGCATCATTGCCGGTGACCTCAAAAGCCATGACGGTTTTACTGCAGATGGCTGTTGGACTGCTGGCTGCCACAACTTTCACGATCACCGCTCTATTTCTACAGGCTTTCTGCGTGAAAACCTTGATCAACCCCCCATGCTGCCTGTGCAGCACCTGCCAGAACGGATCGTTTTGATCGAACTGGACGCAGCGCCAAACCCAGACCTTTCCAAGGAATTCTTAGGAGGTGGCGCATGAAGGTCATATTTGCCTGGGGGTTGGCTTTAATACTGCTATTAGGCTGGGTAACCCCCGCTTGGGGAGAGGTTGTTGATCAGGCCAAGCTGGATGAAAACACTCAATTGTGGCGGGGCAGCGCTCATTCGCTGAATGACGTGAACTGTTCTAGCTGTCACCAGGATGCTGAGACTCGAGCATTCATAGCCCATCCTAACCACGAGAATTGTCAATCTTGCCACGAGCAGGCAGTCGATACTTTTTTACTGGGCAAGCATGGCATCCGTCTACTGGAAGGAGAAACTCCGCTAATGCCAGCCCTAGCGAGGCTGCCTATGCAACTCAATGCCCATGATTTGCAAATGACCTGTAGCACCTGTCATGACGCCCATTCTGTAAATACGTTGCCAGCGGCAGTGGACGCTTGCTTAACCTGCCATAGTGATCCTCACTCCCTGAACTATGAAAACTCCCAACATGCTCAACTATTTGCCGCCGATCGCAGCTTGCCACGACCATCGGGCACTTCGGTCAGTTGTGCCACTTGTCACCTGCCGCGTTATGAATTGAAACGTGGGGATAGCAGCATCACCTTCGTGAACCACAACAATACCTATACCCTATTGCCACGTGATCGCATGGTTAAGGATGTGTGCATGACTTGCCATGGTGTGGAATACAGCTACAACAGTATTTTTGATGACGACTTAGTAGAGGCCAATTTTGACAAACCTCCCAGCCTATCGCTAGAAACTTTTGACTTAGTGCGTGCCCTTGAGAAAAAGCGCACTAATCAGGATGGCGAATAGCAGCACTCATCAACTCTAGTGTTCGCAAGTCGAACTTTCTCATACGCTCAACCCTCTAGCATCGGTGTCACTTGGATCCGGAATTGGATATCTGTAGGACACAGTTCACTTTATTACTAGATAGTAGGAGATTACTCCCATGACAATCGCCAATAGATGGATATATACCATCCGCACCCGAACGGCTGCATTTATCGCTATTATCCTAGCGGTTGCTGTTACTGCTGTTTCTTGCAGTGGTGGCCCTGCCGCTGATTCAGGGGAAACTATCAGCGGTATACCCCCAGAAATAGTTGTGGATTATATCCATACGGTTGCAGCATCCGATCGTACTGCCTATACCAAACACGTCGTTGGCCGCTTACAAACGTTAGAAGGCAACGCAAAGCCAGATGGTGTTGTTCCTGCTGAAGCAACTGAAGCTTGGCAAGAAACAAATGGTATTCCGCTACCCGCTCAGATGTTTCGCCTTGGGGCAGAGCTCGCTTCAGAAGACGGTAACTTTACTATTGGCCTTATTTCCCCTTGGAATATTAATGATAGCCAGGCTCCTAAAGGGGAATTTGAAGAAACTGGGATGCAACAGGTGATTGACACTGGCGAACCTTATAAAGGGTTCCAGGACATATCAGGGCAAAAGTTCTATTCCGCGATTTACCCTGACCCTGCTGTTGCTGAGGCTTGTGTCAGTTGTCATAATAATCACCCTGTCCATCAGGAGCGCTATCCAGATAAGGTCTTCGAACTTGATGATGTAATGGGTGGCGTGGTAATCAATCTTCCTCTTGAGGGAGCTTAAGCGCGACTGGTAGGTCACACTCTAGTGACAAAACTGGCCAGTGGGGGTTAAACAATCGTCCCCATTGTTCTCAACCAAGTCCAGCTTGGGATGTGGTATTTCCCCAAAGACAAAACTCCAGGTCTGGACTTGGACAAGGTTTATAGACTCATAAGTCATCACCCAGTTGATTTCTGTGCTTGATTATTTCTGGGTTTGCTGAACCAATAATTTGTGGCGACGCAGTCACAAAGGCTACGTCGCTGTCATCAGGTTTATTGTATAAGGTCGGGTAAAGTACTGCTCTGAGTTCTTTAATCCCAATCCAGATTTTTGATTTTCCCTAGGGTAATGAGCCAATTTAGCCGCCAACATCACGCGCTTGACTCCCAAGACTCAATCAGACCCAGTCTTGATGCCGACACTCCAGCGATGCCGATGCCAAATATGGAAGCAATCGCTCCTCAGCGACGATCGCCCCTGAAACCCCGTGGGGTTCAGCCTGGTTTCAAAGTCCTGATTGGCTTGACGCTGCTAACGGCTTTACTGCTGTTACCGTTTGCGTTTAGTCAGGGTTATCTCGACTGGTTACGGGCTCAGTCTTTTGATCTACATCGCTTTTTGCGAGGGGAGTGGTACAAGCAGATCACAGGCTTTACGGCTTTAACCTTGGTGTTATTGGAAGTGATGCTGACGGTGCGTAAGCGCAGTCGTAGCTGGATCGGCCGTATCAGAATTCCAGGGTCTATGCAACTTTGGCGCAGCATCCACATCTTTGTCGGAGTGGGATTGGTTGGGTTGGTCTTGATCCACACGATGGGGGCCAACGGTCTCAATTTTAACGCCGTTTTTCTTTGGGTGTTCTTTGCTACGTCCCTCACTGCGCTGGTTGGGGTTGTGGCTGAAACCGGCATTTTAGAGTCTACCCGCAACTATTTTGGCAAAATACCCGGCAGCGACAAAATTTTGACTAAAGGCCCTTTGATCCGTGGACTCAGGGCAGTGTGGCTCGTCAGCCATATTTTCTTTGTCTGTGTGTTTGCTGTCATGCTGGTGTTTCACATTATCCTGGCTTACTACTTCCAGTGATTACTGCCACTGAGGATTTTCGTTGTGGCTTGAGTGGATGACAGCTTTACCTAAGTTAATCATTGTCAAATCAGGGGAAACATATGACTGCGGATCGGTTGACTGAAAACTTGGTGAAGCGCCAAAAGAGTCTGATTGCGATCGCAGTAGTGGTTATTTTCGCGATCGCGGCTGTTTTCCTCACCCGGCCTCAGACCTCTACCACTGGTCTTTCGCCGGTGTCTGGCTTAATCACGCTCAAAGCTTCAGCCCAGTCGGCCATCAGCTATGACTTAGCCATCGCGAATGGCAATCCCACACTGGTTGAGTTTTATGCCGACTGGTGTACCACCTGTCAGGCTTTGGCCCCTGCCTTACAAGCGGTTCATCGCCAGTTTGGTTCAGATCTCAACTTGGTGATGCTCAATATTGATGATCCCCAGTG
>JBCBTQ010000366.1:0-3931 GCA_039818605.1 Cyanobacteria bacterium J06639_14
CTCTGGATACGACTCGACCGATTATTCCTTGTTTTCTAGAACTGACGGAACCCACCATTCAGCAGGGGGTAGATCGCTGCGTTGAAGCGGGCTATCAACACATTTCCGCCTTGCCAGTCCTGCTATTTGCAGCCCGTCACAATAAGTTCGACATCACCAATGCTTTGGATCAGGCTCGCCAACGGCATCCCCAGGTGCAATTTCACTATGGTCGCCATTTTGGCATTACCCCAGAGATTCTAGAGCTGTGGCGCGATCGCTTGGCCATACTCGATCAGCCTGCCTATAACCCCGACGCGATCGCCCGTGAGGAAACCGTTTTACTCTTTGTCGGGCGAGGCGCTAGTGATCCCGATGCTAACGGTGATGTCTACAAATTGGCCCGTATGGTGTGGGAGGGTAGCGGCTATCAAACAGTCGAAACCTGCTTCATCGGCATCACCCACCCTCGACTCGAAGAAGGATTTCGCCGCGCTCGCCTCTATCACCCCAAACGCATCGTTGTTTTGCCCTACTTTTTATTCACGGGGGTTTTGGTCAAAAAAATCTTCGACATCACCGCCCAACAACAAACAGCTTTCCCTGATATTTCGATCGGTTGTCTACCTGAAATGGGAATTCATCCTCACCTACTAGGTGTTTTACGTCGTCGCGAGATTGAAACCCAGCAGGGCCAAGTTGCGATGAACTGTGAAATGTGTAAATTCCGCCTTGCAGCCCTTGATGACGGCGAGCCCCATAGCCATGAGCATGATCATCATGGCCACGGGCACCACCACGACCATGGTCATGGGCACGATCATGCCGCTGTTGATCCTTACGCAACCCCGGCCCAGTATCACGATCGGATTTGGCAAATCCCCTAGCATTGGGGTCACAGAATTGAGATCACCGTCATCGTCAACCTATGGCTCTGCCCACTGTCGTAGTAGATTGGCAACGCTTTTAGACAATAAATCAAACGCATCGGTTTTACCCTGCTGGGCGAATAAGGTGCGTTTGACGGTTTCCAGGTCAAATAAAATCTCGCGCTTGTCAGCATCGCGCACTAAACTTTGTGCCCAGCCTACGGCTACCAATCGTTCACCACTAACCACTGGATCGACTCGGTGGAGGGTGGTTGATGGATAAACGATGGCGCTACCTGCAGCTAGTTTGTAGGGCGTTTCGCTATCGGCAGCTTCAATAATCAGATCGCCACCCTGATAAGCTTCAGGATCACTCAAAAACACTGTAAAAGAAACATCTGATCGGAGAAAATTGGGGCTCCCCATCAAGGCATTGTCAACGTGGCGTCCGTAGGACATACCTGCCTGATAGCGGCTGAATAAAATTGAGTGAATGACTTTGGGTCTAACCAGAATCTGAAACAGCTGATTTCGATTGAGCGCTTTATGGATGACCGCTTTGAAGGCATCAGTACTGCCGTTCTTGGGTAACTGTTGATTTTGTTTGACGCGCTTGGCATGCCATCCGGCTGTTAACTTGCCATCCACAAATTCGGCATTAGTCAAGCGTTGATTGAGATGACTGAGTTCTTCAGCGGTTAAAAGATTAGGGATGCACACAATCATGGCGTGATGTCTGGAGATGAATTTAATAGATTGCTTGCATGACTATGCAAGCAATCTAACTAATGCGCAAAAAACCCGATTTTCATGGCAGTTGAGGATAGATCCTATGAAAACTACATCTGAAGCAGCCTATCCTTGTTGATATATGATGTCAATAGTTTAATCATCTTTAGATCTGGATATTGATCGTTTAATTGGCATAATACAAAAAACAGCTCAGCATATAGCAGCTGTCCAGACGGTCAGAATACCTGGACAGGAAGGAGTCTTATAGGCTAAGCGCGTCAGCAATGCTCGATGTATTTAGCAATCTAGTCAGAGCAATAACAGAAGCAACCAAGCATCTTTGTGTTCGTTCTATTGCAAATGAATTTTAAGTAGTCTGTCGCAAACGAACGATGGGTTATCCCTGGGCCGTTTTAGTTCGGGATTTTGTCGAATTTGGCAAGTTCTTTGACCCTTAAAGCGGGTTGTAACGCCCACGATTAAAAAATTTTTTCCAAAGAAAAATATTTAGTGATAAATCTGACATTGCGTTTTGTCAATCTCGGGTTTAATTTGAATTTGAAACATTACGTAACAAAGTGTGGCCATGGCTGATCCCCAGTTTGAGGCGCAAATTTATGTGAGGCAGATGGCTCAGTTGATGGGCCTGTCTCTAAGCGAGGAAACCGAACCGGGTGTGATTGAAAATCTGGTGAGTATTCGGGCGATCGCTCAAAAAGTTTTAGACTTTCCATTGCCAGATAGCCTGGAAGCTGGCCCCACGTTTAAGCCATGACCCAGCCTCCTGATGCAATGAGTCTGGCTACGGCAGTCCAGCAGGGTGATATGAAGGCCGAGGTGATTATTGAGTCTACCTTGGCTCAGATCCAAGACCACAACGCACGACTCAACTGTTTTACGGCGATCACTGCCGACCGGGCGATCGCAGCCGCCAAAGCCATCGACACTGCCATTTATCAGGGGGAAGAGCCTGGGCCACTAGCAGGCGTTCCGTTTGCGGTGAAGAATCTATTTGACATTGGCGGATTGACAACGCTAGCGGGGGCAAAAATCAATCAGGACAACCCGCCAGCAACCCGAGATGCTACCGCGATCGCCCGGCTAACCCAAGCAGGCGCAGTGCTGGTAGGGGCGCTAAATATGGATGAATACGCCTACGGGTTTGTCACCCTCAACAGTCACTATGGGGCAACACCGAATCCCCATGAACTCAGCCGCATGTCGGGGGGATCGTCGGGAGGATCAGCAGCAGCAGTGGCGGCAGGGTTAGTGCCGTTGACCCTGGGATCAGATACGAACGGTTCTATTCGTGTACCCGCATCCCTCTGCGGTATCTATGGGCTCAAGCCTACCTATGGCAGATTGTCACGGGCGGGCGCTTATCTGTTTGCGGCCAGTTTTGATCATATCGGCCCCTTTACCCGCTCAGTCCGCGATCTTGCCGCTACTTTTGATGTGTTACAAGGGCCAGATCCGCATGATCCAGTCTGCACCACGCGACCTGCGGAGGAAACGCAACTTGAACTATCCAAGGGCGTTGAGGGGTTAAAAATCGCGATCGCGGCGGATCATTTTGCTCGGGGGATGGCACCAGAGGTGGCTGAGGCACTGCACGGCGTCGCTAAAGCCCTGGGGGCTAATGAAACAATCACGATTCCAGAAGCTGCTCGAGCTCGGGCAGCAGCCTATGTAATTACAGCCAGCGAAGGTAGCAACCTCCACCTCAAACGCCTACAACAGCGCCCCATGGATTTTGACCCGGCCACCCGCGATCGCTTCTTGGCGGGTACGATGATTCCTGCGGCTTGGTATATTCAAGCCCAACGGTTCCGGCGTTGGTATCGCGATCGCGTCCGGGAACTGTTTCAAACGGTAGATATTATTTTGGCGCCGACGGTTCCCTGTGTTGCCCCCGCCCTTGATCAAACCGTATTGACAATCGACGGCGAAGCCTTACCCCTACGGCCCAACCTGGGCCTCTACACCCAACCCTTATCCTTTATTGGTCTACCGATTATTTCAGTGCCGGTTCACCGCCCACGCCAGCTCCCTGTGGGCATTCAAATCATCGCGGCGCCCTACCAAGAAGCTAAAGCACTGCGGGTTGCCGCTTACCTCGAAGCTCAGGGCATTACCCAAGCTCCGGTAGCAACCCCCCCAGCATAGCTGCAATCGCCTGACGACAGCCCATCAACGCACTAAAATCACAGCGTAGACTGTTAGCAACATCAATTATGGGCAACCCAGAGTCTCGTTTTAAGCAGGGGCGCGATCGACAAAGCTCGTCCCCAGGGAGCTATAACAGCGAGATTCCTCCCTTTCCGTTTCCGACCTTTGCAACCCTTCCCGCC
>JBCBTQ010000367.1:0-3909 GCA_039818605.1 Cyanobacteria bacterium J06639_14
ATCAGCTATGGAAAAAAGGAGACCGGCTTGATACCTTGCTAAGGCAAGTGGAGAATGCGCTGCTGAGAAACCGATAACCAGGATATCTGGCGTCCCTGACTATGAGAAGGCCAAATTGCGTCTATATCAATAATCACTTATTGATATAGACGACGTGTTAAGAACTCTAAGCACTTTAATCCCCGTAAGGCGCTGCGAATTAACCGTAATGCGGCAACTGGGTGTTTCAAAAAGCTCAGAGCCATGGGCAGCACTTTAATCGAACCGTCTACGCCGATCGCTCCCGCAATATCCGGTAAATCATGATGACAGTCGTCGCCAATAACACGTAGGATCGTCATCCTGCAATCAGGTAATTCGCGCAAAATAGCCGCCGCTTCCATATCCACGACATCGGCACCATAGCGATCGCGCAATGCTCTTTTTTCAACTGCGGTCGTGATGACGCGATCGCAGGTTACCCCTACCGCAGTCGGCATACCAAGCTGGGCTGCGAGTTCAGCCGTGAGGGTGCGATCGCACGCATATGTCTCTGCGCTATCCGCCGCCAAGATCTGTTCCACCAAAACGCCATCCCCTATTCCCAAAGCAGGCGAGAGGCTGCCCCCTAACCCCAGCAACAATACACCTCCAGATTGAAAAATCTGGGGGTGATCCCACGTCTGGAGAAACCGGGTCACGGCCTGAGGTCCTGCCGGAATCTCAACGACCTGAGGCGCATTTTGTACTGTCTTCAGCGCCTGCTTCACCGCCCGACTTTCAGCCCCAACGGGTACCAAAATTACGCTAATGCCATCCACCCATCCACCTGCAAAATTACTTCCAGCCCCTAGACCTCGTCAGGATCAATCCCCATTGTGCGTAGGCGTTCTGCCAAACGCTCGGCTCGTTGCTGCTCAGCATCAGCTCGTTCTTGCTCAGCATCAGCTCGCTGTCGCTCGGTCACAGCTTGTTGCTGCGCCATGGCTTGGCCCTCTGCTCCAGTCGGAATTACCTGACCGTCGCGATCGCACCAACGCAACCACAAGCGCGTTACATCTTCTTCAAACTGGCCTTCCCAAAGCGTTAGCCCAACCCCAACATCCTCTAGCCAGAGCCATTGGTCTACCTCCACCAGTCCCTCAGATGAGGTGATTTCCCGGTAGTTCATACCCGTCAGCATCCACACCCGTAAGCAAGCCCCAGCCATTTCGTGAGGCCCTTGAATTTGCTTTAAGGGGTCGAAGACAACGTAGTAACGTGCCCCGACTTGGGCATAAATTTCTTGTTTGCTGCGAGTTTTACCCTGCCGCTGTGATTTTTTGCTCAGGGCTAATTCATCCCCTTCCTGGTTAGACACAATTTCGATACACACCTCTGGGACTTTGCCAAATTCCCAGACAAAATAGGAGCGATCGCGTCGTTTGGAATAGTCTGCTGCTCGCTGCACGCCTAAACTGAGCAAGACATCCGGTACGATTGGATCGCC
Source organism: Cyanobacteria bacterium J06639_14 (assembly GCA_039818605.1). Classification (GTDB taxonomy): domain Bacteria; phylum Cyanobacteriota; class Cyanobacteriia; order Phormidesmidales; family Phormidesmidaceae; genus SIO1E4. Next base: position 1,469 of record JBCBTQ010000367.1, read on the forward strand.
TTTTAACTCGTAAAAGAGACCCACATTGGCATCGGCAATAAAGGGCGATGGTAAAGCCCGATCACTGTAAAGGGGTTCGACTAACAATCTTTGCTGTTGAGCCGATTGAAAATTATCCACCGGGGTATCGTCCTCAATCACCAGATGACTGATATCTAGCTCGGTGACAACGTCTTCGTTAGCCAAGATTTCGTTGTCTAATGTTTGCTGTGGAGTCATCGATCGTGTCTACGCAACAGTTCCTCAATTCTAAAGGGAGCCAAGACTTGTCGGCGATTACTGAGCACGGGAGCCGTTGGTACAACAGACAAAGCAGAAGATCATTGTGTTCACCCACCAATATAGTTCACATGAACTATATTGGTGGATTTTCTACTTGTTCCCTATGAAATATTTTGTGCCTCAGTTTAAACTCAGCATCGATATGCCACCCCAAACTAAGCCAGAGGATAAGGTGGGTGGCCTACCCTGGGGGCTCTCAGCGGAGCGGTACCCTGTCTGTCGTGAATGTGGAAAAAGTCAGTCGCTCCTCATTCAGCTGGTTCACCACCCGGAGCGACTAGACTTGGGTCGGCCTGGTAGAACCCTGTTTGTGTTTCAGTGTAATCATGATCCGGGACTGTGTGAAACCTGGGAGGGTGCATCCGGCAGTAATGCTTGCTTCATTTTGGAACCGGAAGAACTTGTCGAACAGATGGCCCCTCTGCCCCAGGACAATCCCTCCCTTGAGGTTGAAGCACACATCATTGAATGGGAAACATACGATGATGGCATTCCGGCAGAGAAGGTCACACCGAATGGAGACTGCTGTGATTTAACCGATGAGGAATTAGACGCGATTTACGCACAGCACTCAAGTCATGGAGGAATAAGACTTGGCGGCTTACCGGATTGGGTCCAGGACCCTAGTGAAGCACCTCGACCTGGCTGGAAGTTTATCGGACAACTCTTCGGTCAGTACAAACTGGCTGAGGAACCTTCCATAGAAGCCCAGCAAAGTTATATGGATGAGACTGGTTACATCTGTAACCAGAGGCCTGATGGTCAGTGGGGGTTTTTGGGCCCTAACTTAGGCGACGCTGGACGTGGCTATATATTTGTTCGACTACAGGCCGCAAAGCCAGAGGGTTGGTTCTTTTGGCAATGTGCATAAGTTCTGGCTTAACCCGTCGTCTTTGTCTGGAGGGTATTGGTTTGATGGCTGCCCAGTTGGTTGTATTCAATTTGGCCATAGTCGAGTTTGATTAAGCGATCGGCTAAATAAAAATAGTGGTCGTCATGGCTAATCACAAAAATGGCCTTGCCTTGAGCTTTGAGGTCAGACAGAAACTGCGTGTAGAAAAGATCTTTGAAGGTTGGGTCTTGGTCAGCGGCCCATTCATCAAATAGGTAGATGGGTCGATTTTCTAGATAAGCGGTGAGTAGCGCCAATCGCTTGCGCTGGCCTTGAGATAAGGCGGTGGTCGAAAATTGCCCCTGGTCGAGACTGACTTTATGGCTAAGTTGCAGCTTTTCTAGATAGGCCTGGGCATGAACCGCATCAACACGACTATCAAATCCGAGCAATCGCTCGAACAGATAAAAGTCAGAAAAAACGGTTGCAAAATGCTGTCGATACCATGCTTGGTTGTCCGTATCAATGGGCTGTTTATCGAGCCAAATGGAGCCTGTTTGGGGTTGGTAGAGTCCCGTCAATAACTTAGCCAGGGTCGATTTGCCACTGCCGTTGCCGCCAATGATAAAAATCAGCTCGCCTGGATGAACGGTTAGATCAACGGGGCCCAGAGTGAACTCGTTGTCACCCTGGTCAGTGCGGTAGGTGTGAGTTACGTCTTTGAGGGTGAGGCAGTGCCAGTCCGTTGGAGGTCGTGGCGCGATCGCCTCCGGATCTGACTCACTCAAACTTAGCCCCAGAGTTTCAATCTTGCCTAGCGCCACACTGGCTTTACTGAGAAACGGCAGTTTGTTTACCAGGTTTTCCATCGGCCCCAGGAGGTAGGTAAACGTCAGCACATAGGCAACACGGGTTGCGGGACTAATGCCAATCCAGCGAGGCAGTGCAAACAGCACTAAACCGACGGCAAAAAAGTAGATGAACTTGCCCCAGCTATCTAATACTGCAAATAGGCTCAGTCCCTGGTTGTTGTAGCGTTTTACCTGGAGCGCTGTATATTCTAGGTCAGCCTGCAAGAAATCCTGACGCCCCCAATAGTGGAGTTTCAGCTCCTTAACCCCATCGACTAAGCTCCGGAAATGCTGCAATAGCCTGTCCTGCTGCTCGCGTGCGGCGGCTAACCCGCGTCGTCCTTGCACTAAAAACCACCGACAACTGACGGAAGCAATTAGGGTGATCAAGAGGACTAAACCCAATACCTGCCAGGATAACCAGGCAATGTAGACCATACAGCCTGTGGCACTGGCGATGTTAATGATGAGTACAG
>JBCBTQ010000368.1:0-3891 GCA_039818605.1 Cyanobacteria bacterium J06639_14
GTTTTGCTTGGGATTGGCGTCAAGTCTGTTGTTAGGACTTGTTTTGGCCTCACCTGCATATACCAGTGCTGGGTCACGATCAGTTCCTCAAGTACTGGTTGAGACAGAATTTGCAGTTGATCAAGTAGCTCGTGACCTTGAGGGGTTGCCGGTTCTGTCTGTGGATTCGACTTCTACGGCGATCGCGCCTTTACATCCAATGACGGTTGCTCAAGGAGAAGTCCCCGGACAACTTAGCGATCGCCAGTTACCAGCCGAGGATGAGCCCGAAGAGCGGTTCGGCCAACTTCCTGATCGCCTGCCGCCGATAGAGGACGAAACGCCGCTGCAGCTTCGCAATCGACAGCCCCTCAATCCTTTGCCCTCGCGGCAGCTACCCACTCGTTCTGAAGATCCTGCCGATCAAGTTGCCCCTCCAGGTCTCAATGTGCAACCAGGCGACGAGCCGATTTCGCCATTTATGGCAATCGCTATGCAGCGTGAGTTAGATAACCTCGCGGGTCGTTTTGAAAGTGCCTTATTTGCGGCCAATTCGGCGGATCAACCGACTGAATTGCGAGTTTCCGAAGCGGGTAGTTTGCTAACGGCGGTAGCCGATCCGACTACTGTCAGTGTGGCGGTTGAATCGGACTTGCATCCAGCCTTGATAGAAGCTAGACAATTGGTTCATGACTGGTCAGGGCTTTTGGAAAATCAAGCCTATGGGGAAGCCCGCGATCGCTGGTTGACTGTCCGTCAATCCCTATGGGAAAACTTTCCGATTGATCAAGCGTTTGCCCAGCCAGAGATACGGGCCATGTGGCTGGATCGGGGCAGTATTGTTCGGGCGCGATCGCGGGAAGGTCTGGCCGAAGTATTTGACCGTATGCAGTCGGCTGGGATCAATACGGTATTTTTCGAAACAGTCAACTCTAGCTACCCCATTTATCCGAGCCAGGTTGCCCCTACCCAAAACCCGCTAACGCGCGGCTGGGATCCGCTGCGAGTGGCTGTCGAACTTGCCCATGAGCGCAGTATGGAACTGCATGCTTGGATGTGGGTATTTGCGGCTGGGAACCAACGACACAATGCCATCCTTAATTTACCAACGGGTTATTTGGGGCCTGTTCTCAATGCTCACCCCAACTGGGCCGCCTATGACCAAGACGGCAACACTATTCCCCGTGGGCAAACCAAACCCTTCTTCGATCCAGCGAATCCCCAAGTTCGCCGGTATCTTCTGGATCTTGTTGATGAAATTATTAGTAACTACGATATTGACGGTTTGCAGCTCGATTACATCCGCTATCCCTTTCAAGATCCTGGGGCCGAACGCACCTATGGCTATGGGCAGGCAGCCAGACGGCAATTCCATCGTCTGACAGGTGTAGATCCTATCGAGCTGACACCGCGAGTGGATCCGTGGTTAGCCAGTGCGGAGCGCGAAAATCAGCAAGCCTTGTGGGATCAATGGAATGAGTTTCGTATTGAGAAAGTCAGCAGCTTTGTCGAAGCAACTTCAAAACTGGTCCGTCGTAAACGCCCCGATATTCTGCTGTCAACAGCCGTTTTCCCGATTTTGGAACACGAACGTCTGCAGAAAATTCAGCAGGATTGGAATCATTGGGCCAAAGAGGGGTGGGTAGACTGGATTGTCCTCATGAGTTATGCCCGCGATGCCAATCGATTTGAGAAGTTGATTGAACCGTGGGTCCTCAACGCCGATTATGGATCGACCCTGATTATTCCTAGTATTCGACTGTTGGATCTTTCGGTACCTGCGATGATTGACCAAATGCAGGCGCTGCGAGATTTACCCGCTCCAGGGTATGCATTATTTGCAACTGACAATCTCGATACTCGAATTCAAACTGTCCTTAACCGCACGCAGGAGAGCGACGATCGCTGGATTCCTCAACAAGCCCCGTACCAAACTGCGGCACAACGGTTTCAGTTGCTTCAGCGTGAGTGGAATTGGCTCCTTGCCAATGGCCAACTGTTTATTCAGCCTCGGTTAGCGGCTCCTTGGATAGAACAGGTCAATGCCCTCGGCGATCGCCTAAATGAACTGGCTAATACCCAATCGAAAACAGCGATCGCTGATATTCAGGCACAGATTCAGGCCCTGCAGCGTGATTTAGGTGCCGGTATGCGTCTGGAAACGGCAACCACGCGCGATTATCGTCTCGAAGCTTGGGAAAACCGCTTGCAAGCCATCAGCCGATTTTTAGTCTATGGTGCGGCGCGGCAGAGCTAGAAACCCTGAAACGTCAGGCCGTTGGTTACAGCCAAAGGGATTCTTAAATCTCGCTTGCCTGGAAATTTTCGTGTGCGAGAATCGTCGCATCTTCAAAGGTCACGGGCCTGTCTTAAACCATGGCATTTTCATCCTCTTCGGTAAACGTCTGTTTTGCTCTGGCCTTAGTCCTTGGATTGGTTGGGTGTCGTGGAGGACAGGATGCGGCTCAGTCGGAAGCAACTTCGGTAGCGCCGGAACGCAGCTCCCAATCCGGTCAAGGAATTCCCTCGTCATCCACAGCGGATGGATCCGCTGCCTCGTCCGAAGTGTTTTCTTCCCAGCCTTTTCTCTCCTCCGGTGATGGGCAATCCGCGGGTGATCCCTTATCGCTGGATACCGGCGATGCTAACAACAATCCAGCGACGAACCTGAATTCATCGAATAATCCGCCATCGGTGGGCGCACTTCCGACGGGGAATCGCCAATCGCCTCCACCTGCCGCCTCGTCCGGTGCTGCTAATGAAACGCCTCTGAACCCGCCGCAGGTGGCTGCGCTCACAGCGCAGCAGGCAGACGCTCAAATTAACCTGCGATCGCAACCCACGACACAGTCAAGTGAACAGGGCTATGGCTTAGTGGGTGACCCAGTGAAACTTTTAAAGTCTGCCAATGGGGAGGGGGGCTTTACCTGGTATTACGTCGAATTTGAAAGTTCCGGTGCTCAGGGCTGGGTTCGAGGTGATTTTGTCAATACGGCAGGTACTGCTGATCCCACGATTCCGACGCCCCAAGCAGTGCCGGAAACTGGCGTGTCGGCGGCGGCAGGTCCAGAGGATTCCCTTGGGGAAGCCTTGGACGCGATCTGTGGCGGCCCTGAGAACTTAAGCGCCTACTACAGCACCCAGAACTATAATGTCTACATCTGTAATGCTCCCAGTGGTCTTACCTACGTTGGTAACCAAAAAGGCACGAACGAGACCTTGGTATCGCAAAACGTGGCCACTACCGGCACAGGGTTTCAGGCCCGCAGCGGTGAATATGTATACACCGTTAATGAATCAACCCTAGAGGTTTCACTCGGGAATAATGCTGATCCCCTCCTGCAAGAATCGGTAGAATCTTCACAACGCTACTAGCCACTGATGCTCATCGAGCCAGTCACTGTGATTTCCAGTCACTGTGATTTCCAGTCACTGTGATCTATATAGGTGAAACGACCGGCCATTAAACATGACTGACCCCACCCTTGTCACCAAGAAAACGCTGCCATTAGGAACCCTCAGAGGAGTTCATCACATTGCTCTGAATGTCAAAGATATGTCAGCTTCGCGGCAATTTTATGGTCAAGTTTTGGGTTTGCATGAACTCCAAGGGGAAGAAGTCCCCTCAACCTTAAAGACGCTGGTTGAGCAGGGTAAAGTGGCGAACTTTCGCACCCCAGACGGTATTATTCTCGACTTGTTTGGTGAGCCAGACCTATCGCCCCCCCATAGTGACCCAACTCAGCAATTCACACGAGCCAATCATTTAGCGTTCGACATTGCCCCCGATCTATTTGACGATGCAGTTGCTATGTTGCATGAGCAGCAAGTCAAAATTGACCATGGTCCTGTGAGTCGTCCGACCGGTCGGGGCATCTATTTCTACGATCCGGATGGCTTCTTGCTCGAAAT
>JBCBTQ010000369.1:0-3864 GCA_039818605.1 Cyanobacteria bacterium J06639_14
CGTCGCTGGCATGCTCACCCTAACGGTTATCAACTGGTTTTACACAGGCGTTGCCCAGCCCGAAAGTTTAATCAATGGTTCAATTGCCGGTTTAGTGGCGATTACAGCCTCTAGTCATGCCGTGAGTACCTCTGCTGCGGTCTTGATTGGGGCAGTTGCTGGTCTTGTGGCTCACACTACCATCCGCATTTTGGAGCACTACCGTATCGATGATGCTGTAGATGCGATCGCAGTACACGGCGGCAGCGGCGTCTGGGGGACGTTGGCCGTTGCCCTGTTTGGCCAAAGTGATCTGCTACATACTGGGCTCAATCGTTTCAGTCAGCTGCTGGTTCAGTTGCTGGGTATTAGTGTGTGTTTTGTTTGGGCCTTTGGGGTGGCCTATCTGCTGTTATGGGGCATTAACTCCCGGTTTCCCCTGCGGGTCTCGGCCGAAGCCGAAGATATAGGGCTCAACTACGCCGAACACAAGGCTAAAACGGACGCCTATGAATTGCTCCAAATTATGGATGAGCATTCTCAGCGCAAAGATTTTAGTTTACGGGCTCCGGTCGATCCGTTTACGGAAGTGGGGCACATTGCTACCCGTTATAACCAGGTGATGGACGCCCTTGAAGGCTATGCGAAACAACTTGAAACGTTTAACACCGAGTTGGAAGTGACGGTGGCAACTCGCACCCAGGAACTCGCCCAGGCCAATGCTGAACTCAAACAGCTCGATCGCCTGAAGAATGAATTCTTAGCCAATACGTCCCATGAGTTGCGCACCCCGCTGAATGGCATCATCGGCATTGCCGAGTCATTAATCGGGGGCGTGACAGGATCATTGTCCAAAGCCACCCAAGACAACCTTGCACTGATCGTAGGCAGTGGGCGTCGTCTCTCCAACCTCATTAACGACATCCTAGATTTCTCAACGCTGCGAGCCCACAACCTGACCTTGCGACAGAAGCCAATTCACCTGAGAGGATTAGCAGATATGGTGTTGGCCTTGAGTACGGGGCTGATCGGCCATAAACAACTGCAATTGGTGAATGAGATTCCGGCTGAGTTGCCCCTAGTGCAAGCTGACGAAAATCGCTTGCAGCAGATTCTGCATAACCTGATTGGTAATGCCGTTAAGTTCACGGCGGTGGGCAAGATAGCGGTGACAGCGTCTCCGTTGCCGGATCAGCCCGAAAAAAAAATCATCATTACTGTCTCAGATACCGGCGTGGGCATCCCGTTAGACAAGCGAGAGCGGATTTTTGAATCCTTCGAACAAGCGGATGGTTCGGTGGCACGACAATATGGTGGCACTGGCCTCGGGCTTACGATTACCAAACAATTGGTTGAACTCCACGGCGGCAACATTTGGGTCGAGTCTAGCGTTGACACGGGTTCACAGTTTCATTTCACGCTGCCATTAGCCACACCCGCAGAACTGGCTGCTGTAGATATCCCGGCGACGCCCGAGCCGCTTTATCTTCCCGCTTTAGAGCAGTTGGTTGTCGGTTCACCGGACTCAAATGGGGCCTTGAGTCCGGCTGTCGTAGCGGAGTCGGCAGAGCTCAATCGACGGTTCAAGATTTTGATTGTGGATGATGAGCCTGTGAATTTGCAGGTCTTACGCAATCATTTGTCGCTAGAGAATTACGCGATCGCGCAGGCTGCCAGCGGTGAAGATGTATTTCGCGTCATTAAGCAAGGGTTTCAACCCGACTTGATTTTGTTGGATGTGATGATGCCCAACATGACGGGCTACGAAGTGACGCACAAACTGCGAGAACGGTTCTCTGCCAACGAATTGCCAATTCTAATGCTGACGGCAAAGAACCAAGTGACAGATTTGATTCAAGGTTTAGAAACAGGGGCTAACGACTATCTGGCAAAACCGATTGCCAAGAATGAGCTGTTGGCCCGCATCAAGACGCATCTGCGGCTCTCCCAACTCAACATTGCCTACAGTCGCTTTGTCCCCCACGAATTTTTGCAGCTGCTTGAGAAAGAAAGCATCGTGGATGTGCGCTTGGGAGATCAGACCCAGCAAGATATGTCGGTGTTGTTTGCCGATATTCGCAACTTTACCGCCTTGTCAGAGCAAATGACCCCGGCTGCAAATTTCAAGTTCATTAATACTTATTTGTCTTGTATGGAACCCGCCATTGTGGAGAATGGTGGCTTCATCGACAAGTATGTTGGTGATGCCATTATGGCGCTGTTTCCAGGGGATGCTGATGATGCCGTGCGGAGCGCGATCGCCATGCTGAAAAACCTCCAGGCTTACAATCGCGATCGCGCGGTAAACGGCTATTCCCCAGTGAACAATGGCATTGGCATCAATTCTGGCCTGATGATGCTCGGTACCGTCGGTGGCCCATCTCACATGGATAGCACGGTGATCAGCGATACGGTTAATCTGGCCGCTCGCATTGAAAAGTTGACCAAGCACTATGGTGTGCCGCTGCTAATCTCCCATGAAACCTTGATGCGACTAAAAGATCCTGACGTTTATGCGTACCGTCTGATTGACCGGGTGTGTGTAAAAGGCAAATCTGAGCCGGTATCAATCTTTGAAATATTTGATGCTGATCCGGTGGCAATTCGAGAGCAAAAGCGGCAGCTCAAAACTACGTTTGAAACGGCACTGACCCAGTTCAATTTGGGGGAATATGGGGCTGCTTTAAAGGGATTTGAGGCTTGTGTACAGGCGCTCCCTAGTGATTTGGTGGCGGTGCAGCACCGCGATCGCTGTCATCAAAAAATTAAAGCCGCGATCGCAACCGGTGCATGGCGGGAGATTTAGCAATATTCTCACTACGCATTCCGGGTATAAAGCGGCGTGGTACGGCGCTTAAAGCTTATTCTCCGCAGTACACGATCAAATCAATTTCCACATCGCCAAAGCCTGCTAGCCCCATGACGCCAACAGTTGTGCGTCCAGGCAAACGGTTCTGCCCAAAATACGATGCATAGATTTCATTGACGGTTTCGTAATAGCGAAAGTCGGTGACAAAAATCCTGACCATGACGACCTTGTCAAATCCAGTCCCGGCATGGGTCAGTACCCGCTTGAGATTTTCCATCACCTGGCGGGTTTGGGCTTCGATTGGCCCTTTGACAACTTCGCCAGTTGTGGGGTCTTCTGCCAACTGCCCAGTCACAAACAAAAAATCTCCCGCCCGAACCGCGTGGGAATAGGGGGCAACGGGGGGGAGCTCATCTTGGAGGGTAATGAATTCGAGCATTTGGAGTCTCTAGTAATCCAGCTCTTCTTCGTACTCTGTGACCTTTTTCTTCTGAGGAATATTGACGGGTTGTGCCTGGTAAGGTTTTGGATCCTCATCATCCGTCCAGGGGTCATCAGTCGGATCGATATCTGCATCATTGCCATAGTCTGCATAGGCAGGTTGACTTGGCGCCTCACTCCAGTTGTCTGTCTCTTCTGGGTAAGCGAGCTCAGCCCGCTGCGGCTGTATCGGTTCTTGGATGGGGAGAGGTTCGGGCTCGCCCCAGTCATCATCACTCCAACGCTCTTGAATGGGCTGCTGGACAGATGGGGCGCGATCGCGTAAAGGCTCTTGAACCGGCTGTTGTAATCCAGACGGTAGCTGATTTGAAGTCGATACCGGCATGATGTAGTTGTCTGCATCGTCTCGCTCCCACGGCGGACTGCCGATGCCCAAGCGCTCCATATTGCCGACCGAGAGCTGCACCAGTTTCTCTTCAGCACCTTCAAATACAATCAGGCGATCGGGGCCGTGGCTGGCAATCTCTTCAATGGGTAACTCATAGGTGCTAACAACCTGATCAGGGATTTGCGGCAGCCCCAAAGAAGCAATCACTAAAGATTCAATCTTGCCCGTGATCACATCAAACTTGAAG